>DAMDPH010000153.1:0-7751 GCA_032082785.1 Sphingobium sp.
TGGGGGAGCGGGCCGGCGCTGCGACACGCCGGCGGGCGCACCCCCGAGCAGGCGTCTAGATTCGCACCGCCAGCGCGGGCGGGGCGGGAATGGCGCGGGTGCCGCTATAGGCGAGATAGAGGGCGGCAACGCCCAGCCCCAGCGTGATGAGCCATGTCAGCAGCGCGCCGGACGCGCGCAGCGGGCCGGGGCCGTCCGCATCCATGCCCAGCCCATGGGCGATCCGCGCCACCACATAGAGCAGGGCCGCGCCCCAGAGCCAGAGAGAGGCGCCGCTCGCCATCTCCACCAGCGCGAAGAGGATCAAGAGGATAGGCGTATATTCGCTGAAATTCGCCTGCGCCCGCATGCGCCGCCCCAGCAGCGTGTCGCCCGCATCGCCATGCAAGATCTTGCGCGACAATCTGATCCTCACACAGCGTTGGGCCAGCCACAGATTGACCAGGGCACAGGCAGCGGCAAGGACGAGCGTAATCGGCAACAGCATCAAAAATCCCCCATGGTGACGATGGCGTCAGCATAGGCAGCGGCCGGAATGGGGCAAGGAAGGACTTGCGCCCCCGCCAAAAAGCGCTATAGGCGCAGGGCTTCGCGATCACCCGGGCCGCATGGGTCTGCGGCGCCTGTGGCGTCAGCATCTGTCGGATACTGGCCAGTCGCACAACCAGATTGAACATTGGAACAAGGTGCCGACATGGCTGTCCCTAAAAGGAAAACTTCCCCGTCCCGTCGCGGCATGCGTCGCAGCCACGATGCGCTGAAGGTTGAGGCCTATCAGGAATGCTCCAACTGTGGCGAACTCAAGCGCCCGCACAATCTGTGCGACGCCTGCGGCCACTATAATGGCCGTGAAATCGTCGCCGTCGGGGCGTAAAAGCTACTCGATCTCCGCAAAGGGGTGAACTCCTTGTCCAGCCAACCGCGAATCGCAATCGACGCGATGGGCGGGGATGAAGGTGTGCGCGTGATGATGGCGGGCGTGGCGCTTGCCCGCCGCCGTCATGAAGCGCTGCGCTTCACCCTTTTCGGCGACGAAGCGCGGATCAAGTCCGCGCTCGATAACCATCCCAATCTGCGCGCGGTGTCGGACATCGTCCACGCCGCCGATGTCGTCGATGCCGGCGACAAGCCCAGCGCGGCGATCCGCAAAAAGGCCAGCTCGATGAGCATGGCCATCGCCGCCGTGAAGGCGGGCGAGGCCGGCGCTGCCGTTTCGTCCGGCAATACCGGCGCGCTGATGGCGATGGCGAAGCTGGCGCTGCGCACCATGCCGGGCATCGACCGTCCGGCGCTGGCGGCGTTGCTGCCGACGCTTGGCCAGAATGACACCGTCATGCTGGACCTGGGCGCCAACACCGAATGCGACGCCCGCAATCTGGTGCAGTTCGCGGTGATGGGCGCAGCCTATGCGCGCATAGCCTTCGAGCTGGAGCGGCCGCGCGTGCGCCTGCTCAATATAGGCACCGAAGAGATGAAGGGCACCGGTGAAATCCGCGATGCTGCGGCCATGCTGCGCAGCGCGGACAGCCTGCCCCTGTCCTTCGACGGCTTCACCGAAGGCGACAAGATCGGCAGCGGCTATGCCGATGTCATCGTATGCGACGGCTTTTCGGGCAATGTCGCGCTCAAGACGGCGGAGGGCACCGCCCGCTTCGTCACCGATCTGCTGCGCAAGGCCTTTACCAGCTCGCTGCGCTCCAAGCTCGGCTTCCTGATCTCCAAGCCGGCGATGCACCTGCTCAAACATCATCTCGATCCCAACAACCATAATGGCGCGGTCTTCCTTGGCCTCAACGGCGTGGTGGTGAAAAGCCATGGCAGCGCCAATGACAAGGGCGTGGCCAATGCCGTCCATGTCGCCGCGCGGCTGGTGGAAGAAGATATTACCCGCCGCATCGCGGCCGACATGACCGGCCTGCCGGCGATCAGGGGCGCCGGGTCGAAGCTGGAGCAATCCGCCAAGTGATTCGCCGGTCCATCCTTCTCGGCACCGGCTCGGCCCTGCCGGCTCGCATCGTCACCAACGCCGAACTGGCGCAGACGGTCGACACCAGCGACGAATGGATCGTCGAGCGCACCGGCATCCGCACCCGCCATATCGCCGGCGACGACGAGACCACCGCATCGCTGGCGACCGACGCCGCGCGCGCGGCGCTGGCGGCGGCCGGCATCGACGCGTCGGCCATCGACCTCATCATCCTGGCCACCGCGACGCCGGACCAGACCTTCCCCGCCAGCGCCACGCTGGTGCAGGCGGCGCTGGGCATCGACGATTGCGTCGCCTTCGACGTGGCGGCGGTCTGTTCGGGCTTTCTCTACGCGCTGACCGTGGCCGACAGCATGATCCAGTCGGGCGCGGCGCGCCATGCGCTGGTGATCGGCGCGGAGACATTCAGCCGCATCCTCGACTGGGAAGACCGCACCACCTGCGTCCTGTTCGGCGATGGCGCCGGCGCGGTCGTGCTGGGCACCGAGGAAAGCGAAGAGGGCGCGCGCGGCATCCTTGCCGCCAAGCTGCACGCCGATGGCCGCCACAATCAGCTTCTCTATGTCGATGGCGGACCGTCGACCACCCGCACCGTGGGCAAGCTGCGGATGAAGGGGCAGGAAGTGTTCCGCCACGCCGTCACCAATCTGGCGGCGGTGCTGACCGAAGCGATGGCGATGGCCGGGCTGACGCCGGCGGACATCGACTGGCTGGTGCCGCACCAGGCCAATGCCCGCATCCTCGACGCCACCGCGCGCAAGCTCAAAATGTCGCCCGACCGGGTGATCGTGACCGTCGACCGCCATGCCAACACATCGGCCGCATCGGTGCCGCTGGCGCTGGACGTGGCGGTGCGCGACGGGCGGGTGAAGCCCGGCGACCTGCTGGTGCTGGAGGCGATGGGCGGCGGCTTTACCTGGGGCGCCTGCGTCCTGCGGGTCTGATCGTCCCGGAAAACGGCGATCTATTCCACTTCCTTGCGCCGGCCATCTTGCCAAATACCCGACTTTGCAGCACATTCGCTTCAGGGGTCGTTCTCACCAGGGGGGTGAGAGCGAATTTTGAGGGGATATATATGACCAGCAATGGTACTTTGACGCGTGCCGATCTTGCAGACAGCGTGAATCGGCATGTCGGCCTGTCGCGGGCCGAAGCCGCGAACATGATCGAATCGATTCTCGATCACATGTCGACGGCGCTCGAACATGGGGAAAATGTGAAAATCTCCAGCTTCGGCACCTTCGTGCTGCGCGACAAGACGGAACGGATGGGGCGCAACCCCAAGACCGGGGTGGAGGTGCCGATCGCACCCCGCCGCGTGCTGACCTTCCGCGCCAGCCAGACGATGCGGGACCGGGTCGCCGCAGTCTGAGACCTGTCCATGGGCGCCGCTGTTGACCGGCTTTGATACCGGTGCGACATCGGCGCTATGGATAAGGAAGAAGGCGCTTTTCTCACCATCGGCGAAGTGGCGAACGCGCTAGGTCTCCCGCAGCATATCTTGCGCTATTGGGAGACCCGCTTCCCGCAGCTCCGCCCGCTGCAACGCGCGGGCAACCGCCGCTATTACCGGCCGGCCGATGTCGAGCTGGTCAAGCGGATCAACCAGCTGCTCAACGTCGAAGGCTTCACCATGAAGGGCGCGCAGAAGGCGCTGGCCGCGAAAGGCAAGCCGGCGGCTGCGGCTGCGGTTGCGCCGGGGGATGGTGGTGAGGGTGCGCCTGCGCCTGCGCTGGCGTCGGTCGCGCAGGCCGATATGCTCGCGCGCCTGGAACATATCCGTGCCCAGCTCGCCCGCGCCTTGGGGGCTTAGGGGCGGTAGCCTTGTTTTGGGGCGGCATCGGCTGTCCTTGCGGGGTTCGCTTTCGCCATGTCTCCATCGTCATGCTGAACGTGTTTCAGCATCCAGTGAGTGCTGCGGGGGCGGAGGCGCTCTACGGATGATGCTGGATGCACCATCTCCGCGCCTCCGCGATCTCTGCGCGAACCTTGGCGATGATGATGTTCGCGCGGAGGCGCAGAGACGCGGAGGGATGCCGCGTGGGGTGTCCCGGGCCGCTCGCTTCAGGTTTGATGGACAGGGAAGTCCCCGGCGACTCTGGATCCCGGCGTGGGCCGGGAAACGGCTATGTTTTGCCGCAGCCCTGTCCTTCACCGTCATGCTGAACTTGCTTCAGCATCCAGTAGGTGCTGCTGGAGCGGAGGCGCTCTGCGGGTGATACGGGATGCACCATCTCCGCGCCTCCGCGATCTCTGCGCGAACCTTCGATGATGATGTTCGCGCGGAGGCGCAGAGATGCGGAGGAGTGCCGCGTGGGCTGTGCCGAGCCGCTCGCGCTAGGCTTGGTGGACTGGGATGTCCCCGGCGACTCTGGATCCCGGCGTGCGCCGGGAAACGGTTATGTTTTGCCGCAGCCCTGTCCTTCACCGTCATGCTGAACATGTTTCAGCATCCAGTAAGTGCGGCTGGAGCGGAGGCGCTCTACGGAGATGCGATCCGCACCATTTCCGCGCCTCCGCGACCTCTGCGCGAACCTTGGCTAGGATGATGGATCGCGCGGAGGCGCAGAGACGCGAAGGGATTGCCGTAGGGGCTTATCGTGACGTGACGGCACGATGCTGGAGGGTGGTCGTGCCGACGACTCTGGATCCCGGCCTCCGCCGGGAAACAGCAGCCCGCCGCGCCCCTATCCCCTACCGTCATGCTGAACTTGTTTCAGCATCCAGTAGGCGCTGCGGGGGCGGAGGCGCTCTGCGGGTGATGCGGGATGCACCATCTCCGTGCCTCCGCGTTCTCTGCGCGAATCTTGGCGACGATGATGTTCGCGCGGAGGCGCAGAGACGCGGAGGGGTGCCGCATGGGCTGTGCCGGGCCGCTCGTGTCAGGTTTGATGGACAGGGAAGTCCCCGGCGACTCTGGATCCCGGCCTTCGCCGGGAAACGGGTTGTGTTTTGCCGCAACCCTGTCCTCCTACGTCATGCTGAATTTGTTTCAGCATCCAGTAGGTGCTGCGGGGGCGGAGGCGCTCTACGGATGATGCGATCCGCCCCATCTCCGCGCCAACCTTGGCTAGGACGATGGTTCGCGCGGAGGCGCGGAGGCGCAGAGGGAGTGCCGCATGGGTTGTGCCGAGCCGTTTGCGTTAGGAATTGCCGACGGGCATGTCCCCAGCGACTCTGGATCCCGGCTTTCGCCGGGAAGGGTTGAGGGGTGAGGCGTGCGTCTTTTTCTAACCTGCGTCTTCATGCTGGACCGGGTTGAGTATCCAGTTGGTTCCCGCTGCCACCAAGCGCGGGGTTTAGCGCTTGCAACTGGAATGGCCAGCGGCCGTGGCGGAAATAGGAAACGCAACAGGGGTGCTACACTCGACGACCATTTGCGAAATCCGTAAATCGTTGATCTTGTGGGATAGGGGGTCGCATCCGCGTCAGATAATTGGTAAGGCCAATTTTTACCGATGAAGCGCGGGGCCACCTTGCCACCTGCCTATCCACACCGGCGCCAGCCCTCGATCTGTGCAACGCCGCCGCGCCACACGCGCCCTCACAGCGCTCCCGCATAGACCAGGTCCCGGAACGGCGCGTCGCCGACCATGAAGCGGGTTTCGCCGATCTCCGCAAAGCCGTGCCGCGCGTAGAAGCGCCTTGCGCGGCTATTTTCGGGGTAGACGGCGAGCAGCAGCCGGCGGGCGCCGCGGTCGCGGGCTGCGGCTTTGACCAGCTGCATCAGCATGTCGCCACGCCCTTCGCCCTGCCACCCGCTCAGCAGGTAGAAGCGCTTTATCTCCATGTCGCCGCCGGCGGTGGGGACGGGCAGGCCGGGCGGGGTCAGCATCGCATAGCCGACCGGCGCGGCCAGCGGGGTTTCGCCGATCAGCAGGATATTGGCCGGATCGGCCAGCGCGGCGGCATAATAATCCGCGCCATGGGCCTGTTCGATATGGTCGAGCAGCGCGTCGCCCGGATGGTCATGCGCGAAGCTGGCGAGGAAGGTCGCGCCGCCCAGCAGCGCCAGCGCCCGCGCATCCGCCGGCTCCGCGCGACGCCAGGCGATCGGCGTCATGCGGCGATCACCGGCTGCCCGGGCCGAGCGCCGGATCGAGGTCGCGGGGGCGGGTGAAGCCGGTCAGCGCCGCCTTGCCCTCGCCCAGTTCGCGCCAATGGTCGATGGCGAGATCGAGTATGGCGAGGCTGGCGGTCGGGAATTTCACCTCCACATCGTCGCGAAAGCTGTTGCCGCCATCATCGGGAACGAGATCGAGGATCAGTTCCTCCAGCCCCGGATTATGACCGGCCATCAACAGGCTTTCGGCGCTGTCGGGCGCATCGCGCAGCACGTCGAGCAGCGTCGCGGACGAGGCGAGATAGATGCGCCGGTCCCACCGCGCCTCCAGCGTCTCGCCATAGCCGAGGCAGAATGTGTCGAGCGTCTGCACCACCCGCACCGCCGGCGACGCGAACAGCATGTCGAATTCCATGTGCCGCGCGCGGGCGAATTCGCCCATCAGCCGCGCGGCCTTTTCACCCCGTCGGTTGAGCGGTCGGTCGAAATCCCGCGCGACAGGATCGTCCCAGTCGGACTTGGCATGGCGCAACAGGGTCAACCGCTTCATTATCGCTCCGGGTCAGTGGGTCCAGGGCAGCGAGTGCGACACAGGAGTTGCCCGTCACGCCGGGCTTGTCCTTGAATGTCCCATTGCCAAGCTTCCCTGGACATCATTGGGTTCTAACGGTCCTGATGATCCCGGCATCGGCCCCCGCGCCTGCGGCAAAGGGGAGCAAATGGCGGAATCGGACCCTTAGGGCAGCATCTTCTGATGCCCGATCCCGGCCGCTTCGCCAAGGCTTTCGCTGCGCATATTGGTGCTGACGGCGATGATCGCCTCATCCAGCGTCAGCCGCCGGATCGGGGTGCCGGCGGGAAAGGCGCTCAGCAGCCGGCTGGGCATGGCGGCGGAGAGGATGACGAAACTGCCCTTGTCCTCGGCCCGGCGGATCAGCCGGCCGAAGGCCTGCGCCAGCCGCGCGCGGATCAGCCGGTCGTCATAGGCGCTGCCGCCGCCCGCCTGTCGCCGCGCCGCGTGCAGCACGCTGGGCTTGGACCAGGGCACGCCCTCCATTACCACCAGCCGCAGCGAATGGCCGGGCACATCCACCCCGTCGCGCAACGCGTCGGTGCCGAGCAAGGAGGCGCGCGGATCGTCGCGGAAAATGTCGACCAGCGTGCCGGTGTCGATCGGGTCGACATGCTGCGCGTAAAGCGGCAGTCCGGCCTGCGCCAGCCGGTCGGCGATGCGGGCATGGACCGCGCGCAGGCGGCGGATCGCGGTGAACAGGCCCAGCGTGCCGCCGCCCGATGCCTCGATCAGCCGGGCATAGGCGCCCGACAGGGCGGCGATGTCGCCGCGCTTGATGTCGGTGACGATCAGCACTTCGGCGCGGGCGGCATAGTCGAAGGGGCTGGGCGCTTCGAACTGGTCGGCGCCGCGCGGCAGGTGGCTGGCGCCGCTGCGGCTTTCGGCATTATGCCAGTCGCCCCCGCCCTTGAGCGTGGCGGAGGTGACGATCACCCCCTGTGCCGGGGTCAGCACCGCTTCGGCAAGCGGCCGGGTCGGGTCGAGCCAGTGGCGATGGATGCCGATATCATATTCGCGCCCCTCGATCCGGTCGACGGTCAGCCAGTCGACGAAATCCGGGTCGGCCGGGCCGCCGATCCGCGCCAGCAGCGCCAGCCAGGCCGACAGGAGGTCGCGCCGCCAGCCGA
>DAMDPH010000154.1:0-7689 GCA_032082785.1 Sphingobium sp.
GCGCCCGCCCGGCTCGGCACCGGGCCGCTCGCCGCGCCGATGGCGGTCAGGCTGTAGCTGCGCGCCGAGCCGGCCGGCATCTTCACCGTGTCGCCGCCCAGCAGCGGCATGGCATGGCGATCGAGCGCCTCGTGCAGCCCATCGAGAAAGGCGGCGTCCCACTGCTGGTCGCCCGACAATGCATAGTTGAGCAGGCAGCCGACCGGCCGCGCGCCCTTGGCCACGAGGTCGGACAGGTTCACCGCCGCCAGTTTCCACCCCACATCGGCGGGCGGATCGGTCGGCAGATAATGGACGCCCTCCACCATCGTGTCGCTGGTCAGCACCAGCCGCGCATCGCCGATCGCGAGCAGGGCGGCATCGTCCAGCAGCCCGCGCGCCGCCTTGTCGGTGGATCGTGCGCGCAGCCGGGCCAGGAACAGAGATTCATCCGACATCGCCCGCCGCTTTAGGGCATGAGTGTCGGCAAGACCATGGAGGAAGATCGATGCTGTTACGGGGAATGCGGATGCTCTGCCTGATGCTGGCCGGGCTGTGGCCGCTGATCGCCGCGGCGGCGCCGTCAAATGGCCGGCTGGTGACGATCCCCGACATGCCCTCCGCCTTCGTCGCGCCTCGCACCGTCACCATCTGGCTGCCGCCCGGCTATGACGCCGGGACGCAGCGTTACCCTGTGGTCTATATGCATGACGGACAGAATCTGTTCGAGGCGGAGGCCGCGAATTTCGGCGTCGAATGGGGCATGGACGAAGCGATGGCGCGGCTATCCGCGCTCGGCATCGGCCGCCCGGCGATCATCGTCGGCATGGCCAGCACCAAGGCGCGCTATCGCGAATATATGCCGCAGGGGGTCTATGACCATCTGCCGCCGGCCTATGCGGAACAGGTGCGGCAGGGGCATGGCGGCGCCCCGCTGTCCGACGCCTATCTGCGCTTCATCGTCGAGGAACTGAAGCCGCGCATCGACCGCCGCTATCGCACCCTGCCCGGCCGAGCCGACACGGCGATCATGGGATCGTCGATGGGCGGGCTGATCTCCCTCTATGCGCTGGGTCGCTATCCGCAGATTTTCGGGCAGGCTGCCGCGCTGTCGGTCCATTGGCCGCTGCTGAATGCGGAGGCCGCGCCCGAAGCGCCGGCGGACGCGCCCGGGATCGTCGCCGACGCCTTCGCCGCCTGGCTCGGGACGAGCAAGGTCGATCCGCGCGTCAACCGGCTCTATATCGATCATGGCACGGCGACGCTGGACCGGCTCTACGCCCCCTATGCGCAGGCGATGGAGAGGGTGCTGGCGGCGCGCGGCTGGACCGCCGCCGATTTTCAGAGCCGGGTCTTCACCGGCACCGCCCATGACGAGCGGTCCTGGGCCGAGCGGGTGGACATCCCGCTCGCCTTCCTGCTGGCCCGGCGCTCCAAAAAGGAGGCGCCGGCGCCCTGATCAGGCGCGCACATCCTTGGCCACGCCGTCGAGCAGGCCGTTGACGAAGCCCGATTCGCGCTTGTCGTAAAAGGCATGGGCGACATCGACATATTCGCTGATCACGGTGCCGGTGGGCACATCCTTGCGCGCCAGCAGCTCATATGTGCCCGCGCGCAGGATCTGGCGCATCGGCTTGTCGAGCCGCTCCATCGACCATCCGCTGGACAGGCGCGCGGCGATCAGCCCGTCAATCTCGCCCCGCCTCTTGTCCACGCCGCTCACGACATCGTCGAAGAAACTCTGTTCCGCTTCGGCATAGGTCACGTCCTCGATGGTCGCGCCCAGCCGGTGCTGGTGAAATTCATGCAGCAGCGCGGCGAGCGGCGTGCCCTCCATCTCGAGCTGATAGAGCGCCTGCACCGCGGCAAGGCGCGCGGCGGAGCGGGATTGGGATCGATCTGTCATGCGGCTCACTTAATCCGTTATGGTCCAGCCTGTCGATGACCCTGGATTTGCGGTTCTCGACAGGCACGAACCGGATGGGCGATAGTCAGGGCAGGCGCAGCGCCACCGAGGCGGCATGGGCGGGCAATCCCTCCGCCTCCGCCAGCGCCACCGCCGCCGGGCCGATCGCGCCGATCGCCCTTTGGTCGAGGCCGAGGAAGCTGGTGCGCTTCATGAAGTCCAGCACCGACAGGCCCGAGGAGAAGCGGGCGCGGCGGCCGGTGGGCAGCACATGGTTGGGACCGGCGACATAATCGCCCACCGCTTCGGGCGTCATGCGGCCCAGGAAGACCGACCCGGCATGGCGCACCTGTGCGAACAGCGCGTCGGGATCGTCCACGGCCAGCTCCAGATGCTCGGGCGCCAGCCGATCGACCAGCGGCATCGCTTCCTGCATGTCGCGCACGAGGATGATGGCGCCATTGGCGTCCCAGCTGGTGCGGGCGACCGCCTGCGTCGAGAGCAGCGGCAAGCGCCGCTCGACCGCCGCGGCGACCGCATCGGCAAAGGCGGCATCGTCGGTGAAGAGGATTGACTGGCTGGTCGGGTCATGTTCCGACTGGCTCAGCAGGTCGGCGGCGATCCAGTCGGGATCATTCTTCGCATCGGCGACGACGACGATTTCCGATGGACCGGCGACCATGTCGATGCCGACCACGCCGTAAAGCTGGCGCTTGGCTTCCGCGACCCAGGCATTGCCGGGGCCGGTGATGACGTCCACCGGCCTGATCCGGTCGGTGCCATAGGCGAGCGCGGCCACCGCCTGCGCCCCGCCGATGCGCCAGATTTCCTCGATCCCCGCAATGCTGGCGGCGGCGAGGACGAGCGGGTTGATCTCTCCGCCCGGCGTCGGCGTCACCATGGCGATGCGGCGCACGCCCGCCACCTTGGCGGGGATGACGTTCATCAGCAGCGAGCTGGGATAGGCAGCGCGCCCGCCCGGCACATAGAGGCCGGCGGCGTCCACCGCGCTCCAGCGCGCGCCCAGCCGCACGCCGGCGGCGTCGATGCCGTCGCTATCCTGCGGCTTCTGCTTCTCATGATAGGCGGTGATGCGCGCGGCCGCGAGTTCGAGCGCGTCGCGCAGCTGCGGCGAGAGAGTATCGAGCGCGGCGCGGCAGTCCGCCGGGTCCACCGCCCAGCCGCTGACGTCGAGCGCATGGCGATCGAACCGGCTGGTATAGTCGGCCAGCGCCGCATCGCCTTCACTGCGGACGCGGCGGATGATGGCGGCGACATCGCGCGAGACATCCTCGTCCGCTTCGCGCCGGGCGTCGACCAGATCGGCAAAGGCGGCGGCGAAATCGGCGTCGCGGGTGGACAGGCGATAGGTCATGAGCTTCGTCTCGTCATGCCGGCCGGCGCCGGGCCATAGGTCGTGGACATTGCGCGGGTCTCAGGCCGCATTGCGCGCCCCGACCGACCGGCGGAACGCCTCCACCAGCGGCGCCAGTTCGGCCGAGCGCATCTTGAAGGCGGCGCGGTTGACGATCAGGCGGGCGGATACCGGCATGATGATGGCGGTTTCGACCAGGCCATTGGCCTTGAGCGTCGCGCCCGACGAAACAAGATCGACGATCCGCCGCGACAGGCCGAGCGAAGGCGCCAGCTCCATCGCGCCGTTCAGCTTGACGCATTCAGCCTGAATGCCGCGCGCTTCATAATAGCGGCGGGTGAGGTGGGGATATTTGGTCGCCACGCGCACATGGCTCGTCGCGGCCTCATCCTCCTCGCCCAGCCCGGCCGGCTGCGCGACCGACAGGCGGCAATGGCCGATGTCGAGATCGACGGGAGCATAAAGCTCGGAATAGTCGAACTCCTCCACCACATCGGACCCGACAATGCCGATCTGCGCGGCGCCATGGGCAACGAAGGTGGCGACGTCGAAGGCGCGCACGCGGATGATCGACACGTCCGGCCGGTTGGTGGCGAAGCGCAGCGCGCGGCTCTTCTTGTCGTGAAACTCCGCCTCCGGCTCGATCCCGGCGCGCGCGAGCAGCGGCAGCGCCTCGTCGAGGATGCGGCCCTTGGGAATGGCGAAGGTGAGGAGGCGAGTCATGACCGGCGCGCCTTACCGGCGAGGGGGGCAAAGCACAAGGTTCGCCGCGACGGGCCGGGCGGGTGCGCCCTACCCGATCGAGTCGATCCAGCCGGGCAGGTCGGCCAGCCGCTCCAGCTGGGTGAAGCGGGCATGGTCGCTCGGCACCGCGGCGCTTTCATGCACCCAGGCGCCTTCCTGCGGGATGAAGGCCGCCCAGCCGCCCGCCTCCAGCGCGGGATGAATGTCCGACCGCAGCGAATCGCCCGCCATCACCGCTTCGGCCGGGGCGACGCCCTCCCGCTCGAAGATGCGGCGGAAGGTGTCGGCTGTCTTGTCGCTGACGATTTCGATCCCGCTGAACCGGTCGCCCAGGCCCGACGCCGCCAGCTTGGCTTCCTGATGGAGCAGGTCGCCCTTGGTCACGAGCAGCAGGCGCCCGCGTTCGGACAGCGCCTCCAGCGTATCGTCGATATCGTCGAACAGCTCCACCGGATGCGCCAGCAGCGCGCGCCCCGCCGCCAATATCCCCTCGATCAGCGCAGCGGGCAGCGGATCGCCCGCCAGCTCCACCGCCGTCTCGATCATCGACAGGGTGAAGCCCTTGGCGCCATAGCCATAAAGTTTGAGGTTGCGCGCCTCGCAGGCGTTGAGCCGGTCGCGGGCGATATCCCGCTCGGCAAAAGGCGCGATCAGGTCGAGCAGCGCCGCTTCGGTCGCGTTGAAATGGCGCATATTATGCCACAGTGTGTCGTCGGCATCGAGGCAGATGAGCTTGATCGTCATGGTGCGCGTTCCTCTGCGTCAGGCCGCCTGCGCCAGCGCGGCCTGCGTCTGCGCGATCCAGCCGCCGCCCAGCACCCGGTCGCCGGCATAAAGCACCGCCGCCTGTCCCGGCGCCACGCCATATTCGGGCGCGTCGAACAGCAGCAGGTCGCCGTCCAGCCGCGCCGGCACGGGCTTGGCCATGGAACGGACCTTCGCGGTGAGCGGCCCCGAAAAATCGCCGCCCAGCCAGTTGATGTCGGAGAGCCGTGCGCCGCTCACCGCCAGCGCCGCCTTCGGCCCGACGATCACTCGCCGCGTCTCCGCATCCAGGCGCACGACATAGAGCGGCTCGGCCTGGCCGCCAATCTCCAGCCCCTTGCGCTGGCCTACGGTGAAATGGATCATCCCCCTGTGCCGGCCCAGCACGCGGCCGTCGATATGGACGATGTCGCCGCCCTCATCGGCATCGGGACGCAATTTGCGGACGATCTTCGCATAGTCGCCATCGGGCACGAAACAAATGTCCTGACTGTCGGGCTTGAGCGCGACCGACAGGCCGAGTTCGGCGGCGATCTCACGCACCTGCGGCTTGGGCAGTCCGCCCAGCGGGAAGCGCAGATAGTCGAGCTGCGCCTGGGTGGTGGCGAAGAGGAAATAGCTCTGGTCGCGGGCCGGATCGGCGGCGCGGTGCAGCTCCGCCCCGGCCGGCCCTTCGACCCGGCGCACATAATGGCCGGTGGCGAGGCAGTCGGCGCCCAGATCCCGCGCAATTTGGAACAGATCGGTGAACTTCACGCCCATATTGCATTTGACGCAAGGAATGGGGGTGCGGCCGGCCATATATTCATCGGCAAAGTCCGCGATCACCGAGTCGCGAAAGGCGCTCTCATAATCAAAGACATAATGGGCGATGCCGATGCGATCGGCGACCGCGCGCGCGTCGCGAATATCCTGCCCCGCGCAACAACTGCCGGTACGGCCCACCGCCGCGCCATGGTCGTAAAGCTGCAAGGTCACGCCGATCACCTCGGCACCGGTGCGCGCGGCCAGCGCGGCGACGACGCTGCTGTCCACGCCGCCGGACATGGCAACGACGATACGGCGCTCGCCAAGGGGCGCGTAAAGCTGAAATTCGGGCTGCATGGCGCGCATATAGTCGGTGCCTCGGCGGCATTCCAGCGCGATTAGCGCTCTTTTCATCCGATCGGTCGCAAGGGGCGTTCCAAATTTACGGCTCTTTATCGATTGTCTTCTAGACCTTCGGACATGGATCTCAGCTTCCTTCGTTCAGGTGGACTAAAACCGGCGCAGGCCCGACCTCAAGGTCGTCCGCGCGTGCCGGCATGGCCCTTTCTGCGCGCCACATCGGCGGCGGCTCAGGCGGCAAGCCCGACTGCCCAGGCTGTGGCGGGCGTCCTGCGGGGGCGGGACGAACCGAAGGACTGGATCCAGGAACTGGCCGATATATTCGCGCCGCGTTCCGACGGCGATGTCGAAGCCGTCAGGCTCGCAGGGAGCTTCAATCCCTGGGCAGCGAGCCGGCTGAAAGGTGGGGCATGAATGATGAAACTGGCGTTAACCATCGCGATTTAGCCTGTGTTCAGGGCTGAGGCAGATAAGGGCTTCGCTGCTGAATTCGGCAACGCCATTGCCGCCAATTGAGGGTAGAATGATAGAAAATCAGAAAATCAGGCCAGCTCAGGTCGTCGGGCCGCTTGGAGAACCCCTTACGCTCGACAGCCTGCCCCCGGCCGACACCACCCGCTGGGTCGTGCGCCGCAAGGCCGAGGTCGTGGCCGCCGTCAATGGCGGGCTGCTGTCCGTGGACGAAGCCTGCGCGCGCTATAATCTGACGCTGGAGGAATTTGCCGGCTGGCAGCGCGCGGTCGATCGGTCCGGCATGCACGGGCTGCGGGTCACGCGCATCCAATATTATAAGTCTCTTTACGAGCGGCAGCAGAAATATTGATCCTGCCCGCCCTGCGGGATCAAGGCACTTAAGAGCCGTCGGACCTGGTCTGGCGGCTCTTGCCATTTCCGGGAGGGATGGTTTCGAAGCCGGAATTATTCTATCTTGGGAACGCTAAGCCGTCTCCGCCGTTGATTGAACAGCCAACCCGGTGGGGGCGCTGGTCAAGGAGAAAGAATATGGGCATCATTTTGTGGCTTATCGTCGGTGGGATCATCGGCTGGCTCGCCAGCATGATCATGCGCACCGATGCGCAGCAGGGCATCCTGCTCAACATCGTCGTCGGAATCGTGGGCGCCTTCATCGGCGGCCTGATCTTCAGCGGCGGGTCGATCGGAGAAGGGCTTAGCGTCTACAGCTTCCTCGTGTCGCTGCTTGGCGCCGTGGTTCTGCTTGCAATCGTCAATCTGGTCCGTCGCGGTTCGGTGCGATAAACCGGCATATAGCGGGCCGGCCTTTCCTGAGGCCGGCACTATCTTAAAAGGCCGTGCCATGTTGATGGCGCGGCCTTTTCGCATGCGCCCGCCGCGACCAGTGTTGCCGCCCGCACACGCCCGCCCGCCTTCGGGCGAGGCGGCGGAGATTGGCTTTGCCGTCCCCTGCTGATCCATGATATTTGGGGCTTGAGGGCGGTGCTATATTCATATAACACAGCTGCCCATGAGCGACCGCCGGGGAGATGGAGCGGCAATGAAGTATGAAAGCCCGATCATGAGCGATGCATCGATGATCGCCGCCGGCGAGGAAGCGCCCCGGACGAGCAACCGGCGGCGGCTGCTGCTCGGCGCCGCGGGCGTCGGAGCCGCGCTGATCGCCGTCGCCGCCTATATCTCCTTTCGGGGACCGGATGCCGCGCCCGGTGCGCCGACGGTGCAGGCGCCCGTCGTCACCGTGTTGAGCCCCGGCCAGACGACCGTGGCGCGCACCGTCCGCGCAACCGGATCGCTGGGCGCGCGGGTCGACATGCCGGTCGGCGTCGTCGGCGAAGGC
>DAMDPH010000155.1:0-919 GCA_032082785.1 Sphingobium sp.
CGCGCCGGGCCGCCGGGCAGCAGGTCATCATCGTGTCGTCGGGCGCGATCGCGCTGGGCGCGCGGCGGCTCAAACTGCCCAAGGGCGGGCGCGGCAGCCTGGAGGATGCGCAGGCGGCGGCGGCGACCGGGCAGATCGCGCTGTCGCAATGCTGGGCCAGCCTGCTCGACGAACAGGGGATCACCGCCGCGCAGATGCTGGTGACGCTCGACGATCTGGAGGATCGGCGCCGCTATCTCAACGCCTCCGCCACGCTGGAGCGGCTGATGGCGCTGAGCGTCGTGCCGGTGGTGAACGAGAATGACAGCGTCGCCACGGCCGAGATCCGCTTCGGCGACAATGACCGTCTGGCGGCGCGCGTCGGACAGGCGGCACGGGACGACGCGGTGGCGCTGCTGTCGGACGTGGACGGGCTTTACACCGCCAACCCGCACGCCGATGCGAACGCCATGCTGATCGAGCGGATAGACGAGATTGACGCGCGCATCGTCGCCATGGCCGATGGCGGCTCCGCGTCCGGCATGGGATCGGGCGGCATGACGTCGAAGATCGAGGCGGCGCGGATCGCCACCGGCGCGGGCGCGCATCTCGCCATCCTCAGCGGCAAGGTCGATGCGCCGCTGTCGCACTGGGCGCAGGGTGGGCGCGGCTCCATCTTTGTCGCGGCGCAGGGCGGCAAGGGCGCGCGCAAGGGCTGGCTCGCGGGGCGGCTGACCGTCGCCGGGCGGATCATCGTCGATAGCGGCGCGATGCAGGCGCTGACGCAGGGGCGCAGCCTGCTGGCCGCCGGCGTGCTGCGGGTCGAAGGCCAGTTTGCGCGCGGCGATGTGGTCGACATCCTAGTCGAGGATGGCCGGACCATCGCGCGCGGCCTGACCGAATATGACAGCGGCGACGCGGCCCGCATTGCTGGCCGGCG
>DAMDPH010000155.1:984-7622 GCA_032082785.1 Sphingobium sp.
ATGCCGCGATCCGCCCTTGTGCATCGCGACCATATGGTGCTGATCTGAAACAACTATGTCCTTGAGAATAGCCATGACGGGCGCCACCGGATTTGTCGGCGCCGCAACGCTGGAGCGGGCGCTTGCCGCCGGCCACCATGTCACCGCCCTCACCCGCCGGGCGCAGCCGCCGCGTGCGCGGCTGAAATGGGTGCCTGGATCGCTGGAAGACCCGGCCGCGCTCGACACGCTGGTGCGCGAGGCCGACGCCGTGGTGCATATCGCCGGCGTGGTGAACGCGCCCGACCGCGACGGGTTCGAAGCGGGCAATGCGCGCGGCACGGTCGCGGTGATCGACGCCATGCGCAAGCGGGGCACGCGGCGGCTGGTCCATGTTTCCTCGCTCGCCGCGCGGGAGCCGGACCTGTCCGCCTATGGCTGGTCCAAGGCACTGGCCGAGCGGCATGTGAAGGCGAGCGGCCTCGACTGGACCATCGTGCGGCCGCCGGCCATTTACGGCCCCGCCGACAAGGAATTGCTGGACATGTTCCGCATGGCCAAGCGGGGCATCATGATGCTGCCGCCGGGCGGACGGCTGTCGGTCATCCATGTCGAGGATCTGGCGCGGCTGCTGCTGCTGCTGGCGAGCGAGAAGGAATTGAGCCTCACCCGCACCTTCGAGGTGGATGACGGCATGCCCGGCGGCTGGGACCATAAGGCGTTCGGCGCGGCAATCGGCGCCGCGGTCGGCCGCACCCCGCGCATTATCGCCACGCCTGCCTGGCTGCTGGGCCTCGCCGCCCGGATCGACGGCGTGGTGCGCGGCAAGGGCGCGAAGCTGACGCCGGACCGGGTCAGCTATTTCTGCCACCCCGACTGGGTCGTGGGAAAGCGCAAACAGCCGCTCAAGAGGCTATGGACGCCCGAAATTGCAACCGAGGACGGGTTGAAGGCGACGGCGCAGGCCTATCGGGAGAAGGGCTGGCTTTAAGGGTGAGGAGTGGGCGTGGTGCGGGGGGTGAGTGCCCCTCCGTCAGGGCTTCGCCCTGCCACCTCCCCCAAGGGGGAGGATTTGCGCAACCTGTTCCTCCCCCTTTGGGGGAGGGGGACCGGCGAAGCCGGTGGAGGGGCACCCTCCCAAATCTACGGCCTCACTCCGCCGGCTTGCGCGCGCGGCGTTCGGCCAGAAATTCGCTGATCGCCTGCCCGCTCGCATTGAGCAGCGGATAGGTGCGGGCGTCCGACAGCCAGTCGGGCCGGCGCGCGCCGCTGCCATAGATGGTGTCATAGACGAGGCTGAAGGCGAGAAAGGCGAGCGTCGCGCCGATCAGCCCCTTCACCGCGCCAAAGCCGCCGCCCAGCACCCGGTCGACCGGTCCCAGCACCGACTGGCGCGTGCGCCGGCCGATCGCATGGGCGATGATCTTGCCCGCGCCGAATGTCACGCCGAACACCAGTACCAGCGCCAGCACCGCCGCGCCGCTGCTGGTGCCGATGAAGGGGGTGAGCAGTTCGGCGACCGGCGCATGGAACAGGCGGATGGCGAAAATCGCCAGCACCCAGGCGATGAGCGAAAGGGTTTCGAGGACGAAGCCCCGCATCAGCCCCAATATGGCGGTGCCGCCGATGGCGAGCAGGACGATGATGTCGACAGCGTTCATGGCCGCCGTGGCTATCCCCGCCCCAGCATCTGGTCAACCAGTTGACTGAGCGTGCGGAAGCCGCTGACCGATATGCCCTTCACCCCGTCGGCGGCGGAGGACGGCACGAAGGCGCGGTTGAAGCCCAGCTTCGCCGCTTCCCGCAGGCGCAGCGGCGCATGGGCGACCGGCCGGATCTCGCTCGACAGCGCGACTTCGCCGAACAGCACGATATCGGCGGGCACCGGCCGTTCCGACAGCGCCGACATGAGGGCGGCGGCGACGGCGAGGTCGGCGGCCGGGTCCGACAGGCGATAGCCGCCGGCGACATTGAGATAGACTTCGCAGGTAGAAAAGCTGAGGCCGCATCGCGCCTCCAGCACGGCGAGGATCATCGCCAGCCGTCCGCTGTCCCAGCCGACCACCGCGCGCCGGGGCGTCGCCCCACTCGACAGGCGCACGACCAGCGCCTGTATCTCCACCAGCACCGGCCGCGTCCCCTCCAGCGCGGGAAAGACGGTCGCCCCCGTCACCGTCTCGTCGCGATGGGTGAGGAACAGGGCGGACGGGTTCGTCACCTCCTCCAGCCCCTCGGCCACCATGGCGAAGACGCCGATCTCGTCGGTGCCGCCGAACCGGTTCTTGATCGCGCGCAGGATGCGATATTGGTGGCTGCGCTCCCCTTCGAAGGCGAGCACGGTGTCGACCATATGTTCCAGCACGCGCGGCCCGGCAATGCTGCCATCCTTGGTCACATGGCCCACCAGGATCAGCGCGGTGCCGCGCTGCTTGGCGAAGCGGATCAGTTCCTGGCTGGAGGCGCGGACCTGACTCACCGTACCCGGCGCGCCTTCGATCAGGTCGCTGTGCATGGTCTGGATCGAATCGATGATGAGCAAGGCGGGCGGCGGCCCCTCGCTTAGCGTCGTCAATATGTCGCGCACCGATGTTGCGCTGGCCAGCTGCACCGGCGCGTTGCCCAGCCCCAGCCGCTGCGCGCGCAGCCGCACCTGATCGGCCGCTTCCTCGCCGCTGATATAGGCGACCGAGAGGCCGCGCGTGGCGATGCGCGCCGCCGCCTGCAACAGCAGCGTCGATTTGCCGATACCCGGATCGCCGCCGATCAGCGTCGCCGATCCCGCGACGATGCCCCCGCCCAGCGCCCGGTCGAACTCGGCAATGCCAGTGCTGGTGCGCGGCGGCAGCTCCACCGCGCTGTCGAGCCCCACCAGCGTGATCGCCCGCCCGCCGCTATGCAGGTCGTGCCGCGCGGAAAAGACGGTCTCGGCCGCTTCCTCGACAATGCTGTTCCATTCGCCACAATCGTCGCACTGCCCTTGCCACCGGCTGGAAAGGGTGCCGCACTGCTGACAGACGAATTTGCGCTTTGCCTTGGCCATGGCACAGCTATGGCGCGGAATGGGGAACAATTCAAGAACGGGGTTGGTGCTTCACATGTCCGGACGCACTCGCTGACGAATGACGCTCTCAGCTTGCACCATAAGCCCAAGGATCGATCAGCGGAACGCCCGTTGCCTTGAAATCAGCCTCATTACGCGTCACCACGGTCATGCCATGGACAAGGGCCGTTGCCGCAATGAGTGCATCGCGTTCCGACTTGCGATCAGGAACATGCAGGCGGGCGCAGCGACGCGCGACGGCCAGATCGATGGGCAAGATCCGGTCTTCGAACCGCACGAGAATGTCGTTCTGAAGCCAGTCGCGATAAAGACCGGCCTGCACTTTGTCCTTCCGCTCCTTCATCAGGATACCCTGTTCGATCTCCAGGACCGTAATGACCGAAAGGTAGAAATCCTCCGCGTCTACCGATGCCGCCCAATCGATAATCTGTTGAGGCGCTTTGTCGATCCTCCGAAAGATCGAGACGATGTTCGTATCAAGGAGGTGCATCAGTCCAGATCCACGGGTCTTGTGATCGTGCTGAGCTTGGGAAAGTCGATATCCTCGTCGAGCGGCGCGATATTGCTGGGCGTGAGCGATTCGAGCAGGCTCAATTTCTTGTCGCCCCGCAGCCGTCGATACTCGTCTATCGACAGAAGCACATGGGCGGGCTTGCCGCGGTCAGTGATGATGACCGGTCCGTGGATCGCCGCCTTCTTGGCACGCCCGACATCCTGATTGAAATCGCGGGCTGAAAGAGTCGTGATCGTCATCGGCCTTGGTCTCCAACGCTATAATTTTGCAGCAATGGAGGGGAATATGCAAGACGTTGTTGCTACGTTCCTACATGACGAGGAATTTTACTCAGCCGCATCCAGCAGCGGCGGGAAAGCCCTTGCTGGCTTTGCCGGCCATCAGCTGACCGATCAACTTCCCCCGGACACCCTGTATGACATCATGATACCTATCCCCCCCGGTTCGGCAAAGGCGAGCCGTCTGCTTGCCCTTGCATAACAGGGTGAGGGAAGCTTCCTCTGGAAACATCCCCCGCGCTCGGGCATTGCTTGGCTATGACGGTATTACGCGTAGCCAGTTACAATATCCGCAAGGCCATAGGCACAGACAGGCGGCGGGTGCCCGAGCGGATATTGGAAGTGCTGGGGGAGGTGGATGCCGATGTCATCGCCTTGCAGGAAGCAGACCGGCGCTTCGGCGTGCGCTCCGCCGCCATTCCGCCCTGGCTGATGGACAGCCTGAGCGACTATAAGCCGGTGCCGCTCAATGTGCAGGTCGACTCGATGGGCTGGCACGGCAATGCCATTCTCGTCCGCAAGGCGGCGGAAGTGGGCGCGCATGACGTGCTGCACCTCCCCTGCCTGGAGCCGCGTGGCGCGACCATGGCGGAAGTGACGATCAGGGACGCGACGCTGCGCGTGTTCGGCATGCATCTCGACCTGTCGGGCCTGTGGCGGCGCAAGCAGGCGGCGGCGGTGATCCATGCCGCCGCGCAGGGGGCGCCGCTGCCCACCGTGCTGATGGGCGACCTCAATGAATGGAGCGCCGGACGCGGTTGCCTGGCGGACTTTGCACGTCATTACAGCTTTGCCGGCTGCGGCCGCAGCTTCCACGCGCGCCGGCCGGTCGCGCGGCTCGACCGGATCATGCATTGCGGCCAGCTGACGCTCCAGGATTGCGGCGTGCATGACAGCGCGGCGGCGCGCAAGGCGTCGGACCATCTGCCGGTTTGGGCCGAGTTCGCTCTTGGCTAAAAAGGGCGATCCCTCGACAAGCGCGCCTGCGTCTGCGACCTTGGATGACATGAGGGAGAGGGAGCTAAGGCTGGCGCTGGTCTGCTATGGCGGGATCAGCCTCGCCATCTACATGCATGGCATCACCAAGGAGGTGTGGCGGCTGGCGCGCGCGAGCCGGGCCTTCCATGACGGCGTCCCGGCGGCGGAAGGCAGCGAGACGGTCTATCGCCGGCTGCTCGAAGTGCTGGAGCAGAGCGGCAGCCGGTTGCGCGTCATGCCCGACATCATCGCCGGGGCGAGCGCGGGCGGCATCAACGGCATTTTCCTGGCGCAGGCGATCGAGACAGGCCAGTCCCTGGAGCCGCTGACCGACCTGTGGCTCGAAAATGCCGATGTCGACAGCCTGCTCGATCCCGATGCGCGGCCGGCGCGGGCGCTGACCAAATTCTGGGCGACGCCCCTGGTATGGATGGCGGCGCGGCGGCCGGGCGATACGGTCGAACGCACCGTCGCGCCCGACACGCGGGAGGAGGTGCGGCACAAATTGTCGCGCTTCATCCGCTCCCGCTGGTTCGAGCCGCCCTTCGGCGGGGAGATTTTCTCCACCATGTTGATCGACGCCTTCGACGCGATGGCCGCGGTCGAGCCGGGCAAGCCGCTGCTGCCCGATGGCCATCCGCTCGACCTGTTCGTCACCGTGACCGATTTCGAAGGCCATCCGCAAAGCCTGACGCTCAACAGCCCGCAACAGATTTCGGAGACGGAGCATCGCCTGTCGATCGGCTTTCGCGCGCGCGGGCGCAGCCTGGACGGGGCGGCGCGGCCCTTTGCCGATCCGGCCGAACTGGTGTTCGCCGCGCGCGCGACGGCGAGCTTCCCCGGCGCCTTCCCGCCCTTTACCGTGCGGGAACTGGACAAGGTGCTGGCGAAGCGGGACCGGGAGTGGCCGGGGCGGGACGCCTTCCTCGCCCGCGCCCTACCCCGCCATGCGGCGCGCGGCACGGCCGAGGATGCGGTGCTGATCGACGGGTCGGTGCTGGCCAATGCGCCTTTTGCGCAGGCCATCGGCGCGCTCAAGAACCGGCCGTCCCGGCGGGAGATCGACCGGCGCTTCGTCTATATCGATCCCAAGCCCAATCACCGGTCGATCCGCCTCAACCGGCAGGGCGATCAGGAGGCGGAACCCACGGGCGAGGATGCGCCCCTGCCCGGTTTCTTCCGCACCATCTTCGGCGCGCTCAGCGACATTCCGCGCGAACAGCCGATCCGCGACAATCTGGAGGTGATCGATCGCCATTCGGCGCGCATCCGCCGCATGGTGCGCATCCTGAACGCGCTGCGCCCCGGTATCGAGGCGGAGGTGGAAAGCACCATCGGCGGCATGTTGTTCCTCGACCGGCCGACGCCCGCGCGCCTGTCATCCTGGCGCGCCAAGGCGCAGCTGCGCGCGGCGGCGTCGGCCGGTTTCGCCTTCCCGGCCTATGGCCATCTCAAATTGTCGGGCATCGTCGAGTCGCTCGCCACCCTGCTCTACCGCCTCAGCGAGGAGGATAGTGCGATGATGCACGAGCCCTATCGCCAGGCGCTCTGGGCACAGGTGCGGCGACAGGGAGCGGATCAGCTGATCGACGATGTCGGGCCGGGTTCGGCCCCGGTCGCCTTCTTCCGCACCCATGATCTTGCCTTTCGCCTGCGTCGCCTGCGCTTCCTCGCGCGGCGGCTGGCCGAGACGCTGGAGGGCGATGGCGAGACCGACGAGGCGGCGGTGCAGACGCTGCATGAGGCGGTCTATCAGGCGCTCGCCCTCTATACCGAGTGCGAGAATAGCGATTTTTATCCCGAGGCGGTGCGCGACGCCGCCCGCTGC
>DAMDPH010000156.1:0-7470 GCA_032082785.1 Sphingobium sp.
CGTCCACTTCGGCGGCGATGCCGAAGCCGCCCGATCCGCCCTGCCGCGCCATGTCGCGCAGCGCCGCGCCGCGCAGCCCGCGCCCCGGCGCCAGCATGGAGACAGCCTCCAATATATTGGTTTTGCCCGCGCCATTATCGCCGGTCAGCAGGATGAACGCGTGATCGGGCACGATCAGCGCGTCCGCATGATTGCGGAAATCGCTCAGGGTCAGGCGGCCGATCATCGCGCCGCTCTAGAGCATTTCCAAGGCGAATGGCATCATCTGCCGGCGCGGAAAATGCAAAAGGGGCAAAATAATCAGCGCCGCGCCCGCCGTCGGTCCGGGGACTGCCGTCAGGGGCAGCGTTTGCGCGTGATGCTGGTGCCGTCATTCACCACGACCAGCCGCTTGCCGTCATCGGAGGGCTGAAGCCGCAGGCTGCGGGTCCAGCTCTGCCCCTCGCCGGTGAAGTCGGCGCGCACGGTGAGCGCGCCATCGGCGCCCCGCTCGACCTGCCGCACCTGCCCCTCGCTCTCATGGAAAAGCAGCCGATCAGCGTCGACGGTCAGTTCCTGCACCGCCAGCCGATCGCCGCACTTCTCGTTCAGGCCGGCCCAGCGACCCCGCACCGCCGGCGGCAGGCTGTCGCCGGACAGCCCGGCCTCCTCGGCATCGGCGGCGCCGTTGTCGGCCATGGCCTCATTGCCCGCCTCGGGCACCTGATCCGCGTCGGGCACGCCTTTATCCATGATGTTGGTGACGACGCCGGGCTGGCTGTCATTGCCGTCGCTCTGCCGGTCGCCACAGGCGGCGAGCAGCAGCAGGGGGGTCAGGAGCAGGGTCCGCATCGGGAAGGAACAGGCGAGCCGGGCGCGGGTTCCGGCGGCGTGACCCGCGTCCCGGGCCATGCTATGGACAGACATGCGGCAGGCGCCGCCCATTTGGAAGGGATCAGGAATGAAGAGCATGGCGATTGCCTTGGCTGTGGCTGCGGCCCTGTCGGGCGGACAAAGCGCGATGGCGGCGCTGGCGGTAGGCGCCAAGGCGCCCGATTTCACGACTCGCGGTGCGATTGCCGGCAAGACCTTCACCCTGACCCTGTCGCACCAGCTCAAGCGCGGGCCGGTGGTGCTTTACTTCTTCCCCAAGGCCTTCACGCCCGGCTGCTCGGCCGAAGCGCGGGAGTTCGCAGAGAATATCGACAAGTTCAAGGCCGCCGGCGCAACGGTGATCGGCATGTCGGCCGATCCGGTCGACGATCTCGTTTCCTTTTCGACCAAGGAATGCGCGGGCAAGTTCGCCGTCGCCTCGGCCGGGCCGAACATCGTCACCGGCTATGACGTGGCGATGAAGATGCGTCCGGGCATGACCGACCGCACCTCCTATGTGATCGCGCCGTCGGGCCGCGTCGCCTTCGTCCATAGCGAGATGAACTATGCCAATCATGTGAAGAGCACCCTGGCGGCGGTGGAGTCGATGAAGCAGAAATAAGCCTCTCTTTGGCGGGGCCGGCGCGCTTGCCGGCCCTATCCCCTCTTCACATAGCGCCCGAACCAGTCGAGCGTTTCGGCCCAGGCGGCCTTGGCCGCTTCCGCATCATAGCTCGGCCGATAATCGGCCATGAAGCCATGGTCCGCCGTAGGATGGACGGTGATGCGATCGGGCGGACTCTTGCCCGCGGCCTTCAGCGCCGCGCGCATCGTCTCCACATCGCTCTGCGGAATGCCCCGGTCGCGCGCGCCATATTGGCCGAGCACCGGCGCCTTGAGCTTTGACACTTCCTCCACCACGCTCATCGTCTGGAGCGCATTCTTGTCGCTGACCAGCCGGCCGTAAAAGGCGACGCCCGCATCCAGCGCGGCGCTGTGCGCGGCATAGAGCCAGACGATCCGCCCGCCCCAGCAAAAGCCGGTGATCCCGCGCCGCCCGGCGTCACCGCCATGCGATCCAGCCCAGTCATAGACCGCGTCGATATCGGCCAGCACCTGCGCATCGGGCGCCTTGGACACGATGGTGGCGATCAACTGCTTGAAATCGGCGACCTTGGTTGCGTCGCCATGGCGCGCGAAAAGGTCGGGCGCGACCGCATAATAGCCTTCCCGCGCGAAACGGCGGCACATGTCGCGGACCCATTCATGGACGCCGAAAATCTCATGCACCACGACGATGACCGGCGCGGGCTTGCCCTCGGCCGGACGCGCGACGAAGGCGGGCATGGCAAAGCCGCCGTCGCCGGTGATGCTGACCGCCTCTTCCTTCACTCCTTCGCCGCTGGTCTGGATCGCGCTGCTGGAGATCGGGCGGCAGGCCGCTGCAAAGCCGGCGGCGAAGACCCCGCCTGTCAGGATATGGCGGCGGCCAAGGCCCGTGGTCTCGATCCAGTTGCGATCCTCGGCCAGCCGATCCGCCTGCCGTGCGCCATCCTCTTCCTGCATCACCGCCTCCTCCAATTCTATCGCTGAAGCCGAGCCTAGCGCCCGCACCGGGGGGTGCAAGGGGCAGGAAAATTGGCGCGCCCCGCGATGCTGTTGGAAAATCCGCCAAGCTGTCGGGATTGCGCCCCAATATTTCGCAACCTCCGCAAGGCGCTTTTCCGCCGCCCGCTGCAAAAAGCCCGGATTTCGGGCGGAATCAGCAATTGGCACGGCTCCTGCAATTGTCCCTGCATGAAGGCCGGGCGGTCCGGCCAACACCATCAGGGAGTTACCACCATGTTCATCGCCAAGTTCCACAACGCCGCCGCCGCTTTCGTTGGCGCCCTGTTCGTCGCCACCCTCTTCGTCAGCGCCGCCGTGCCGGTCGTTCCGATCGCCTGATCGCACCCCTCCCCCTCATCCATCAGATAAAGGCCAGACTCATGAACAACAGCTTCACCCTCGACCGCCGCAATGGAAAGATCATGGGCGTGTGCGCCGGGCTTTCCAACCGGACCGGGATCGACGTCACCCTGCTGCGGGTCGGACTGGTGCTGCTGACCCTGTGCGCGCTTGGGCCGGTCGGCCTCGTCGCCTATCTGCTGGCCGGCTGGCTCGCCGAAGGCTGAGGCGGAGATCGGCCTGACCGATGCGGCCGCGAATATAGGATAGGCAACAGGGGTGCGACACTTGCTGGCCTGATCGCATTTCGCCAACGCATTGTGAAATAAAGGCCGACGATCACCCCTGCCGCCAATATTGGCCTGACCAATATAGGATCAACAAGCCTCCGACGGCCTCGCCAGGTCGCAATTAGCGGCAAAGAGACCCCGCCACGCCAGACAGTAAAAAAGCCGCCCCGGCAGATGCCGGGCGGCCTTTTTCCGCATTCCCCGAAGTGGGGAGAATGACATGTCTGGCCCAAAGGCTCAGACGAACAGCACCGAGTAGAAGGTCAGCATCTGAACGCCGACCGCAACCACCAGCGCAGCACCTTGGATGGTGTGACGCATGTTCAGCTCCGTCTATTGAGTGACTCGCGCTCTCCTTGAGCGCTGCTGCCCTATGCGCCTGTCACAGCATTGTAACAATCGCAAAGCGCGGCTTTCCGATTGCATCAACTGCAACAGACTGTCACCCCAAAGCCACAATCATCGCCTGCGCCGCCGCCGGCGCCCGCACCTTCGCGCCGCTGATGAAGAAGGCATAGACGTCGCCCTCCCCCGCCTGGCTGCGCGCCCGCGCCGCCCAATGGGCGATACCGGCCGCGTCATAGCCGGTCGGCTCCTCCTCCCGCGTGCGCATCAACCGGCTGTAGGAAAAGCCCACCGGGCGCCCCTCGATCGCGGGATAATCGTCATGATCGGCATAGACGACCGCCGCGCCGGCATCGGCCGCCAGCGACAGAAAGGCGGGGTCGTCGAAACTTTCATGCCGCACCTCCAGCGCGTGCCGCAGCGGCACGCCGTCGACGCTGGCGGGCAGCAATTGCAGGAAGGCGGCGAAATCGTCGGGATCAAACCGCTTGGTCGGCATGAACTGCCACAGGATCGGCCCCAACTTGTCGCCCAGCTCGGCCAGCCCCTGATTGACGAATTTGGCGATCGATTCGCCCCCTTCGCCCAGCTGCTTGCGATTGGTGCAATAGCGCGACGCCTTTACCGCGAACTGGAAGCCGTCGGGCACCGCCTTCGCCCAGGCGGCGAAGCTGGCGGGTTTCTGCGTGCCATAATAGGTGGCGTTGATCTCGGTCGCGGTCAGCGTCTCGCCCACATAGGCCAGCTCATCCTTCTGCCGCAGCCCCTGAGGATAGAAGGTGCCGCGCCATGGTTCGAAGGTCCAGCCGCCGATGCCAACCCTGATGCGTCCGCTCATCCTCGTCTATCCTTTCGCTGCCGCCGCTTCTTCTGATCGCTTCGGCCGATCAGAGCCAGCGGGAAAAGCCATTGGCGCCAGTTGCGATTCATTCTTAGGTAGTGGGCAACCGATCTCCCAAGGAATTGCCCATGCCCCAAGACCTTATCAAGACGCTCACTTATCTCAGCATCCATCTGACGGTGGGCTTCACCGTCGCCTATGTGATGACGGGATCGGTGGCGCTGGCCGGCGGCATCGCCCTGGTGGAGCCGGTCATCAACGCCGTCGCCTTCTTCTTCCACGAACAGGCGTGGAAGCGCGTCGCGGCGCGCCGGCCGGCCAGGCGGGCGCGGCACTGGGCCAGCGGACAGCCGGCGCTCGCCTGATCGGTCAGCGCGCGGGCGGTCGCTTGATGCCGAGCAGCCAGGGTTTGACGCCCTTGCTCGGCTTCGCCTTGCCGTCCAGCCGTCGGGCCTTCCTTATGGTGATCGGCTTGACGATCATCTGCCCGCGCATCGGCCCGGTGCCGCAACAGGTGGGCTGCGACAGGATCTTGCGCACCACATCCATGCCCGCGACCACATGGCCAAAGGCGGCATAGCCGATATAGGCGCCGCGCGCGTCCATATTGGGGGTTGCGCCCAGCGTGATGAAGAAATTGCCGGTCGCCGAATTGGGCCGGTTGGGTCGCGCCATCGACAAAGTGGCGTCGAGATGCCGCAGCCCGGTGCGGCTGGTCGGCTCATGCGGCACCGGCGGCAGCGAGCGGCGCAGATCGGCGTCGATCCCGCCCTGGATCAGCCCCAGCTTGGGATTGCTCTTGCGCCGCGCCGCCCGGTAAAAGGTCACGCCGTCGAACCGGCCGTCATCGACATAGGTCAGGAAATTGGCCGATGTGCGCGGCGCCCGCCTGATGTCCACCGCGACGGTGATGGTGCCCACCGACGTATCGATCGCCACGCGGACATAGCCGGGGGTCGGCCGGTTGGCGGGCAGCGCCATGGCGGCCATCGGCAGGAAGGCGAACAGCAGGAGCAGGCAGAGCGACAGGCGGCGAAGGGCAGGCAAGAAGGAACCTCGCTGGTTGGACGGGAGCGGACATAGGGCCTTCCGGCGCGAAATTCACGCCCCCATGCCATGTGCCAGCGTCACGACCGTTGCAAGTGCGCGCCCCATCGCACCCCGCGCTCAGCGGGCCGCGCCAACCGGCCGCACGAACCGCAGCGATCCCTGCACATCGTTGCGCGCGGAAACGACGCCCTCCACCGCGCAATCGTCGACCATGATCTTCACCATCGCATTGAGGTCGGGAATATAGCTGCCGGTGAAGACCATGCCGCCCGGCGCCACCTTTCGGATCAGCACATCGGTCAGCGCCGCGCCATATTGCAACCGCGCGTGCATCGGGCCTCTTTCGGCGCGAAATCGTTTCAGCAGTCGTTTGGCATCCATTATCCTGGTCCAACTCCACGGGTCCGCATCTCCTGTCCTGCGGCAGGGGGGAGGTGCGCTGCGGCAGCAAGGCTTAACCGGCGATGGATCACCTTAGATAATGCGGCGGGCCGGACAATTTGGGGAAAATGCTGAGATAGGCGCCGGATCAGAATCGGCGGGAAAGGCGCAGCATCAGGCTGCGCGGCCGGCTGCCATAGACCTGCCCCTGGGCGAAGGCGCTGGAAAGGATGCGGGTCGCGCCCGAGCCATTGCCGATATTGCGCAGGATCAGCGCCGCGCTCCACTGCTGTCGCGTAACCCCGGCGGTTAGATCGACCAGCAGATGGGCGGGCAGCCGCGCATAATAGGGCGCGTCGCTGTTGAACCGGGTCGCGGCCCCGCTCAGCCCATGCGCCTCCAGCCGCAGCGTCCCGCTCGCGCCGCCGCCGACCGGCGCGCGCCAGAGCAGGCCTAGCGCATAGCTGAGCGGCGAAATATCGGGCAGCCGATCCCCCGCCCGCGCGCCCAGCGGCAGCGGCCCCTGCCCCGTCAGGCGCGCATCGCTGAAGGCAAGGCGGCCGAAGGCGGAAAGCCGCTGCGTCAACGGCCAGTCCCCTTCCAGCTCGATCCCGTTGACATTCACCGGCCCGACATTGCGATTATAGCTGAACGCGCCATTGGGGCTGCTGGTGAAATAGATCATATCGTCCCAGTCGATATGATAGGCCGCCGCCTGCACCCCGCCCCCGCTGCGGCCTTGCAGCTTCACCCCCAGCTCATAGCTCCACAGCCGGTCCGCGCGATAGCTGCGCTCCTCCGGCTCCAGACCCGGCGTGATGTTGACGCCGCCGGGCCGAAAGCCCTGTGCCGCGCGGGCATAGACGAGCAGGTCGGCCGAGGGGCGGTAGCGCAATTCCGCTTTGAGCGAACGGCCATGTTCGCGGCTCTCCTCCGGCCCCTCGACCGCCGAGGCGGTGCCGGTGATGAGGTTGGGGATGGGCACCGCGCCCGCCGCCTGCTGATGATAGAGAAAGGCGCGCAGGCCAAGCGTCGCCTGCCAGCGCGGCGCGAAGCCATAGCTCAGCTCGCCGAACAGCGCCTGCTGCCGCAGCCGCGCGTCGATGGTGCGCAGCCCGGTAATGTCGAGCGGATGCACGGCAAGCCCCGTCACCGCATCGGCGCGCACGACATGGCTCGCCGTCCGGTTGCGTCGCGCCTCGACAAACAGCCCCGCCGTCAGCCGGACCGGCCCGCCGCCGCCCGCATCCTCATCATCGCCGCCCGAGGTAAAGCGCAGCTCTCCGCTGCTGCTGCGCACCGTCAGCGGCTGGTAGAGCAAGGCCGGCAGGCGGCCGTCGACAAAGGCGGCATAGCCGGTCGCCTGCCCGTCATCGCAAAGCTGGTCCGCGCCCAGATCATGATAGCGGCGGCAACCCGCGGCGCTGCCCCGCTGCTGCGCCAGCACCGCCGAAAAGTCGCTCTGCCGCAGCAGCGACCAATGATAGCGCGACAGGGTGAGCAGCAATGTGCCGACGCCCAGCTCCGCCTGCGCGGTCATATTGCCCAGGCGGACATGGCTGCGATAGGGCGTCCGCGCCCGTTCGGGGCTGATATAGCGGCCCGCGCCCCTCTGCCACGCGGTGCCGTCGTCCAGCCTCAGCCGGTGCGACAGGAAACTGCCCGACAGGCGCAGCCGCTCGTCGGGCATCCAGCTGAGGCTGACCCGCTCGCCGCGCCGGTCGGCGGCGCCGCCATCGCTGCGGCCCAGCTGCGGCTTGTCGA
>DAMDPH010000157.1:0-7459 GCA_032082785.1 Sphingobium sp.
GCCCGCCCCGCAGCCGCCCGAGCAGCAGCCGGTCGGCGGGGGCCAGCGGCAGCCACTGGAAATGGGCGACATCCGCATGCGCCAGCAGGGGCAGCGGCGCGGCGGCGCAGCTGAGCGCATATTCGGCCGCCTTGAGCATGCGGAAGGCGCGCCCCTCCCCCAGCGTCCCGCGCAGCCCTTCGCTGCGGCGGAAGAAGAGCGGCGCATAGCCATAGCCGCGCGGGTCGATCGCGTCGGTGGCGCGCATCGGCCGGCCGAGCAGGTCGAGCGAGAGGCCCGCATCCGCCTCCACCAGCGCGGCGCACAGGCTGTCGTCATAGCGCCCGGTGAAGAGCGAGGGATCGACCATGGCGACCTTCATGCGCGCACCAGCTGTTTGAGCGAGCGGCCGTGCAGCCCCGCCACCACAAGCAGCGTCAGCGCATAAAGGCCAAGGAAGCCGATGTCGAAGCGGTCGGGCCAAAGCAGCAGCGCCAGCGGCACGCTGAGCAGCGATCCGGCGAGAAAGGGAAGCGAGCGCCGCAGCAGATGCGCGAACCGGCCGAGCGCGGCCTGCACATAGACCGAGACGCAGAGCAGCGACAGCGCCACCAGCGCCACCGCGATCAGGACGAGGTCGGCCGTGCCGATCTCCGCCCGGCCGTCGAACAGATGGCGGAACAGCCATGGCCCCAGCAGCAGCAGCACCGCCGACACCGACATGGCGAAGAACAGCGCCAGCGCCAGTGCGCGGCCGATCAGCTGGCGCAGGCGCGGGGCGTCGCCGGCATGGAAGGCGCGGGTGATACGCGGCAGCGCCGCCTCCACCGTGGCGCGCACCAGCATCGAAAGCGCCCGCGACATTTTGAAGAAGAAATCGAACAACAGCATCGGCCGCGCGTCGCTGGTCGCTAGCGCTATGGTGAAATAGGGGGCGTTATAGGCGATGATGTCGGACAGGGTGAAGGCCGCCGACGCGCCGATATCGCGCAGATAATGGCGGCGCACATGGCCGCCGCCGACGCGCAGCGCGATCCAGTGCCGGGCGGTCATGCCGAGCCGCCGATGCACATGGCCGATCGCATAGGCGATGACGGCGATGCTCACCAACAGCGACAGGGCGATGGAGAGATGCGGGTCCATGCCGGCGAGGATTGCCAGCAGCAGCGCGATGGTCAGCAGCCGCCGGCCGAAGTCCAGCGCTTCCCACAGGAAATTGCCGTCGACCGCCGCCAGCGCCCGCTTGGCGAGCAGCGCCGGCAGGTTGAGGCAGGCGGACAGGAAGAAGAGGATGAACAGCGCCGGCAGCCCCGTCTCCAGCGCGCCCAGCGCCAGCGCGACGAGCAGGATCAGCGTGCCCGCCGCCACCAGCATGGCGAGGAAGAGGAAGAGCACGCCCATCTCCTCCAGCCGGAAACCGCCCGCCGCTTCGTCCGTGCCCAGCCAGTGGCGACGCAGCCGCGCATAGATGATGCTGGTCAGGCCGAATTCGGCGGAGATGGTGAAATTGCCGAAGGCGACGAGCAGCAGGAAGGCCTGAAACTCGTCGATCGGCAGGATGCGCACGAACACATAGGTGACGGCGAAGCCCCAGATCAGGATCAGGCCGACATTGGCGAGCTTTACCAGAGCCAGGATGCGGGCGGATGCCTCCATCCGCGCGAGCAGGGTCACGGACGCGCGGCCTCGTCGGTCGGGTGGCGCTTGCGGGCGCGGAACAGCCGGTCGTCGAGCGCATAGAAATGGCGCGTGTCGCCGTCGATGGCGCTGGCGTCTATCTCTTCAAGGTCGAAGCCGGCGGCGCGGATGCGGTCGGCGAAGTCGGGGCCATATTGGCGGACATGGTCCCATTGGCCAAAGCGCCGCTCCCGCTCGCGCGGGGGCATGTCGAAACTGCCATCCTCGGTCGGCTTGTCCCACAGCGGGACGATCAGCCACGCCTCGCCCCCCGGCCTGAGCGCATCATGGATGTTGCGCAGCACCGCCATGTCGTCGGGCACATGCTCCATCACATGGCTGGCGTAGAAAAGACTGAACCGGTCCCGGTCGGCCAACTGCATCAGGTCGACGCGGGTCATGCCGGGCACGTCGTAACGGGCCGGATCGATATCGGCCGGGACATAATCGGCCGCGCCGGCAAAGCGCCGCACCAAACTGCCTTCATTGGGGGCCATGTGCAGGATCGCGCCGTCGAGCGGCACGGCCAGCCGGCCGCTGTCGATCAGATAGTTCATCAGCCGCTCGCGCGGGGAGGCGCCGCATTGCGGGCAGCCCCATTCGCCATTGTCGCCATAGCGGAAGAAGCCGACCACCGTCTTGCCGCAGGCCGGGCAGCCCCGGTTCGCGCGCGCGCCCAGCGCCTTGCGCAGGCGCAGGCCGCTCTTGGTCAGATGCTTGCCGGCGGCTTTGGCCACCCGCTGGAGAGTAATCACGCCTTGGCTCCGCAATAGGACAGGCTGCCGCCTATACTATAGGCCACGCCTTTTACGAGAGGGGTTTGCGCATCGGTGCGGCGAGGCGCTCAGCGGGACTTGGCGGGGTTCCAGACGGTGACGGTGCGGCCGCGCATGGCGCGCACCACGCCTTGCAGGGTGGCGGCATAGGCGATGAGTATGTCGACCAGTGCCGCCAGCGGCCCGCTCTTCGCCCGCGCGCCCACAAGGACCAGCAGTGCCGCCAGCGCCGCGCCCGCCAGCAGCAGCATCGGCGAGAGCCGCCAGGCCAGCGCCGCGCCGGCCAGCGTGCCCACAAGGATGAACAGCCCGCCGAACCAGCGCAGCATCTTGCGCGAGGCATATTTGAAGCGGTCGAGCGCGCCCATGCGGCGCAGCGCCGGGCGCAGATGCCCATGGGTGTGCCAGGAGCGGGCGGCGATGCGGACCTTGCGCCGATATTCGTCGCCCCGGGCGGCCACCAGCCGTTCGCGCGCGATCACATCCTTCGCCTTCACCAGCCGGCGGCCGGCAAAGACCACCGCCATCGACACGGTGAGGTCGTCCAGCACGCTGTCGGGGAAATCGGGGTAAAGCGCGCGGCGAATGGAGAAGATCGACCCGTCCGCCCCCAGCACATTGCCGGTTCGCGATTCCTCGTCCTTCAGCCTTTCCTCGATCCGCCAATAGAGCGACCCGACCGCCGCAGTCGCGCTGTCCCCCTCCCCCAGATAATAGAGCGAGCCGAGGACGCCGCCGACATCCGGGTCGGCATAGCGGGCGAGCAGATTGTCGATGGCGTCGGGATCGAGCAGCACATTGGCGTCGGTGAAGATCAGCACGTCGCCGCGCGCCATCGCCGCCAGCCGCTTCATGCCATGCGCCTTGCCGCTGCGCCCCGGTCCACGCAGCAGGGTGACGAGATCGCCCCGCGCGGCGATCAGCGCCGCCGTCTCGTCCGACGATCCATCGTCGAAGGCGAGGATTTCGAGCGTCGGGTACCGGGACTTGAGCATCGCCAGATTGGCGAGCTTCTCGGGCATGGCCGCCGCCTCATTATAGGCGCAGAAAAGCAGCGAGGCGCTGGGCACGGGGCCGGCCGCCGGCCGCTCCGGCCGCGTCGGCAGCGCGCGCAGCAGCAGCGGATAGAGGAGGAAGGGCCAGGCCACCGCGATCAGGCAGAGCAGCAGGAGCAGGAGGAGGAAAAGGTCGATCATGCGCGGTCATGCTCCGGGGCGGGCGGGTCGTTGCAGGGCGCGCTGTCGCCATGACTCGCGCCTGCCCCTCCACCGCCTGCGGCGGTCCCCCTCCCCGTGCCGGGGAGGATCTGAACAGCGCCCGGCATCGTCAATAGGCCTTGTGGTGGACCAGCACGCCCAGCGTCATGACGATGATCCGCACGTCGCGCAGGATCGACCATTCGGTCACATATTCCAGATCCGATTGCAGCCGGTCGATCAGATCCTGATGATGATCGGTCGACCCGCGATGGCCGCGCACCTGGGCCAGGCCGGTCATGCCCGGTTTGATGCAATGCCGTTCCCAATAGCGCGCATCCACCTCCCAATAAAGGCTGTCGCCGGCCTTGGCGGCGGCGGCATGGGGGCGCGGGCCGACGATGCTCATGTCGCCGCGCAACACGTTGAACAGCTGCGGCAATTCATCGATGCTGGTGCGGCGCAGGAAGCGGCCCACCGCCGTCACCCGGTCATCGTCGCGCGCGGTCAGCTTGTCGGCGGCGCGGTCGCTCGCCTCGCTGCGCATGGAGCGGAACTTGTAGATGGCGAAGGCGCGCGCGTCGCGGCCGAGGCGCGGCTGGCGGAACAGGATCGGGCCGGGGCTGGTGAGCTTCACCGCAAGCGCGGCGCCGATCAGGATCGGCGACAAAGCGAGGGTGGCGGCGGTCGCGAAGACGATGTCGAACAGCCGCTTGATGATGCGGTCGCGGAACTGGAAGGGACCGCCGGCGACGATCACCGTGGGCTGGCCGGCAAATTCGTCCACCCGCGCCGGCGCGAAGCGCAGCAGTTCGGGCACGACGATCTCGCCTCGCGCCGCCAGCGACTTGAGCGCCTTGGACCAGGCGTCCATCCGCTCCATCGGGCAGGCGACGATGACCCGCTCCGCCCCGCCGACGGTGGCGGCAAGGCGCTCGGCCATTTCCGCGTCATGGCGGTCGGGATGGAGATTGGCGGCATCGGCGCCGATCACCAGCATATGCGGGCGCGTCTCTATCTCCACCCCGTCCATGATGACGGCGGTGAGATGCGGCACCTCACCCAGCAGCCGGTCGCTCAGGCGGGCAATGGCGAAGCGCACCAGCGCCACGGCGATGGCGGAGAGGATCAGGCCGGTGAGGAAGGTCAGACGCGACAGCTGCTCGGCAATCTTGCCCAGATAGACGATCAGCAGCATCAGCATCGCCGCCTGCGCCAGCGCCCAGAGCGCGCGCAGCACGCCGCGCCGGACATTGCCCAGCATATGGATGCCATAGCCGCCGCCCTGCACCGCCAGCAGCGCATAGACGGGCGCGATCATCGCGAACATGACCAGCCCGTGCGGCTTGCCCGGCTCGCCCCAGAGCGCGCCCAGGATCAGCAGGTTCGCCAGCAGGAAGGACAGGAACAGGCCCGCCATGTCGCCCGCGAGACAGAGCGCATAGAGGCGAAGCCGCACGATCTCCTTGGAAACTGTCACAATCTGGCGCGCCTGTCTGTCCTCATGCGTCCCGTTGGCATCGGGCAGGCCGGCTTGCAAGAGGCTTGCCGTCCGGGCCTAAGGATCGTCCCGATCCGGCTCAACTGCCGAACAGCCGCTCCAGCGCCTTGTCCAGCATCAGCAACTGCCAGAGCAGCCGGCCATGATCCGCCAGCCCCGACTGATGATCCGCCGCCACCCGGCCCAGCGCCCGCGCGTCGAACCAGCCGGTGCGGGCCAGCGCCGACCCGCCGGCGATCGCCGCCGCCTCCCCGGCGAGCGGCCCCCGGAACCATTGGCTGATCGGCGTCACGAAGCCCATTTTGGGGCGATAGAGAATGTCATGCGGCAGATAAGGCTCCATCGCCTTTTTCAGCAGATATTTGCCGCTATTGCCCCGGATGCGCGCAGACACCGGCAGGCGGGTGGTCGAGCAGCGGCTCGCGCGCCTCCAGGCTGACGGCCATGCTCATCCGGTCGGTCTTGGTCAATATGTCGCCGGGCAGCCAGATGCGGATATCGGCATATTGTGCGCGGTCGAGCGGATCGCGCGCGGGCGCCTGCGCCATGGCGGTGACATAGCGGTCCTCGGCGCGATAGGCGCCCAGCCGCCGCTGTAGCTCGGTGCTGAACAATTGTTGCCGCAGCGACCGGGGCGTCATCGCCACCGAGGCGGCATAGGCTTCGCCGCCATCTCCCGCCAGTTCCAGCAGCGTCGACTTGGCGCGCAGCGGACGGGGCGCCCAGTCGGCCTTGGGATAATAGCGGCCGAGCGTGCCGAACAGCGACTGACGCAGCGACGCGGGCAGCAGCGCGCGCACCCGTTCGCCCTGCATCTGGAAACGGTGGCGGCGATAGCCGGCGAACGCCTCATCCGCGCCGTCGCCCGACAAGGCGACCGTCACCTGCTCGCGCGCCAGTTCGCACAGGCGGAAGGTCGGCAGTGCGGAGGCGTCGGCGAACGGCTCGTCGAAATGATGGCCGATCCGGTCGATCAGGCTGAAATCGTCGGGCGAGACGGTCCGTGCCCGGTGATCGGTGGCGAAGCGCCGGGCGATGCGGTCGGCATAGCCGCTCTCATCCAGCGCGGCGACGTCGAAGCCGATGGTGCAGGTGCGCACCGCCTGTTTCGACGCTTCCGCCATCAGTGCGACGACGCTGCTGCTGTCGACGCCCCCCGACAGGAAGGCGCCGAGCGGCACATCGGCCACCATGCGCGATCGCACCGCCTGCCGCAGCAGCGCGACCAGTTCCTCCTCCAGCGCGTCGGGTTTCGCCCTGCTGCGGTCGGCAAAGCTGATGTCCCAATAGCGTTGCGGCCGGGGCAGCGGCCGGCCGCGCACCAGCCGCAGCGCCTCCCCCGCGCCCAGCTTGCGCACGCCCGCCACCAGGCAGGCATCGTCGGGGACATAGCCATAGGCCATATAATCCTCGACCGCCGACAGGTCCGGCGTGCGGCGCAGCAGCGGATGGGCAAGCAGGCTCTTCAGCTCCGACCCGAAGATCAGGCTGCCGTCGCTCAGCAGCGCATAATGAAGCGGCTTCACCCCCATGCGGTCGCGCACCAGCCAGAGCGATTCGGCGCGCGCGTCGAACAGGGCGAAGGCGAACATGCCGTTGAAACGGCTGACGCAATCCTCGCCCCATTGGCGATAGCCGTGCAGGATCACTTCGGTGTCGCTGTCGGTGCGAAAGACATGGCCCTTCGCCTCCAGCTCGGCGCGGACTTCGGCGAAATTATAGATTTCGCCGTTGAAGGTCACGGTCAGGCTGCCATCGTCGACCTGCATCGGCTGCGCGCCGCCCTCGACATCGATGATCGAGAGGCGCAGATGCCCCAGCCCCACGCCCGGCGCGGTCCAGATGCCGCTGCCATCCGGGCCGCGCCACGGCATGGCGTCGAGCATCGCCTGCACCCGCGCGGGATCGACCGGCTTGGCCGTTTCGAGATGGAAGATGCCCGCTATGCCGCACATGAGCGCTGGCCTTAGCGGATGCCTGCGCTGCGGTCAGCCAAAAGCTTCACGTCGCCCAGCTGCGCGAGGAAGGCGGCGATGGCGGCTTCGGCCTGCCGGTCCGGCCCCTCTTCCGCCGACAGGAGGATCGCGACCGCGCGCTGGTCGCGGCCCAGCAGGCGGGCGGTCATGGTGTCGATCTTGACCGCCGTGGCGCTGCCGGTCGGGGCGGCGTCGCCGACGACATAGAAGCTCACCACCTGCCGCACCAGCGGGCCGGCCGCGGTGATGCGCTCGCCCAGCGCGCCATTGGGCGCGGGGGCGGAGGCGGTCCAGGTCCAGCGGCCGTCGGGATGGGTCGCCCCCTGCCCGAAGCCGACCATCTCGCGCCCCTCC
>DAMDPH010000158.1:0-7314 GCA_032082785.1 Sphingobium sp.
GCACCGGCGGTTGCGGCTGGACGATGTGGCGCGGCTGACCCGCTCCGTCGCCAAGCTGCGCCCCTTCCTGATCGCGGCCGACTGGCGCCCGCTGGCGCTGGCCGACCGGGCCGAATTGCCGCTGCGCCCGACGCCGCAGGACAGACAGCTGGAGCTTTTCCGCTGAGTCGCGCGTTTTCCGGTTGATCCTGACGATGCTTCGTGAGAACGTATCGCAACTATCGGAGGAGGGGCGGGAAATTGGCTACATCATTCAACAGTCGGTCCATGCCAGCGCAAAGCCCGGGTTACGCCAAACGCATCAGTTCGCATCTGGCCGCTGCCCTTGTCACCTTCTGCCTGCTGCAAATCTTCATCGTCGCCCGCATGGGCGGCTCGCTGCTGCTGCATCTGGGCGTGATCGTCGCCATCGGCGGCTTTGCGGTGGCGGCGCGCGCGCTGGAGCGACGCTGGCACATGCTGGAACAGGGCGGCCTGCCGCGCGGCGGTCTGGACCTGCGCTATCGTCGCGATCTGCTGCAACTTTGGGGCGCGAGCCTGGTCGGCGCTTTCATGTGGATTCCGGTGGCCATCATCTTCAACGCACTTTTCGGCTGATCTTCCGCGCCAGGTCGGAGCCAAAGGCCGCGCCTCTCGTTCTTTGAGGGAATGAGGAGGACCGACCATGGCCGACACCACGATATTCGACCGTCTGAAAGAAGATCATGACGCCCATCGCCAGTTGTTCGCCAAAATGGCGGACGCGCAGGAGGAGGGCAATGAGGAGCGGCTGCGCAAGCTGTTCGCCCAGTTCGCGGTAGAAGTGAAAGCCCATGCGGCGGCGGAGGAGGAGACGCTCTACGCCACCATGCTGTCCCGCCCCGACCTGCGCGAGGATGCGCAACATAGCGTGTCCGAGCATAAGGAAATTGAAGATTTCCTCGAAGAGCTTGAGGAAAAAAGCTTCAATGGCGAGGCATGGCGCAAGACCTTCGCCGATATGAAGAAACGCTATCTTCACCATATCGAAGAAGAAGAGGAAGAGATGTTCGTCAACGCCGCCGAGGAATTGACGGACAAGGAAGAAGCCGCGTTGGCCGACCGTTTCGCCGAGCGCAAGCCCGCCGAGCTGGAACGGGCCGAAGAGGAAGACTGACCCACTCGCGTGCGCCGCGTCAGCCTGCCCGAACCGGATGATTATGAAGGTTGGCGCGATGCCGCGCGCGCCCTGGCGCAGGCGCGGATCGCGCCGGCCGATATCGTCTGGGACGCGGGCGGCGCGGCGCCCGATCTGTTCGGAACGGTCAAGGCTGCCCCGCCGCCAGCGGCGGAAGGCGCGCCCTTTTCGGTGCCGCGCGCCTTCGTCCAGCTGGCGCAGACCGCCATTCTCCACCGCGATCCTGAGCGGTTCGCCCTGCTCTATGCGCTGCTGAGCGCGGTGCGGGACCGGCCGGGCATGATGGAGGATCGCGCCGACCCGCTGCTGCGCCGGGTGGAGGTGCTGGCCAAGGCGGTGCGGCGCGACATTCACAAGATGCGCGCCTTCGTCCGCTTCCGCTCCGTCGAGGATGGAGAGGGCACGCGCTATGTCGCCTGGTTCGAGCCGGAGCATCATATCGTCCGCGCCAATGCCGGCTTCTTCATGCGCCGCTTTGCCTCCATGCGCTGGTCGATCCTGACGCCGGAGATCAGCATCCATTGGGATGGCGAGGCGTTGAGCGAAGGCCCCGGCGCGCAGCGGAGCGATGCGCCCGGCGAAGACCCGATCGAGGATATGTGGAAGGGCTATTATGCCGCCATCTTCAATCCCGCCCGGCTCAAGACCGGCGCGATGCTTTCCGAAATGCCGCGCAAATATTGGCGCAACCTGCCCGAGGCCGCGCTCATTCCCGAACTTGTCGCCGGCGCGCAGGCGCGGGAGGCCGCGATGATCGCCGCCGCCCCCACCCCGCCCCGGCGCGGCGGCAATGTAGAGGCGGCCTGGGCCGGACTGCGCGATCAGGCGATGGGCTGCACCCGCTGCCCTCTCTATCGCGACACCACGCAGACCGTGTTCGGCGAAGGCCCGGTCGACGCGCCGCTGATCTTCATCGGCGAGCAGCCGGGCGATCAGGAGGATCTGGCCGGGCGTCCCTTTGTCGGGCCGGCGGGCCAGCTGTTCGACCGCGCGCTGGCGGAGGCGGGGATCGACCGGGGGCGCGCCTATGTCACCAATGCGGTCAAGCATTTCAAGCATGAGCGTCGGGGCAAGCGCCGCATCCACCAGACGCCCGAGACATCGGAAATTCAGGCGTGCCGCTGGTGGCTGGAGCAGGAGATCGATCTGGTGCGGCCGCGCCTGATCGTTGCGCTGGGCGCGACCGCCGCCCGCGCGATGCTGGGCAAGGCGGTGACGATCAGCCGCACGCGCGGCGCCGCCATCCCGCTCGACCAGGGGGCGGAAGGATGGGTGACGGTGCATCCCAGCTTCCTGCTGCGCGTCCCCGACGAACAGCGCAAGGCGGAGGAACGGCAGCGTTTCGTCGAGGATCTGCGCCAGGTGGCGGCGCGGCTGGCGGCGCTGGGCTGAGCCGCGCGAAAGCCGTTGACGCGCCCGCCCGCGCGCGCGAGACCCTTGCAGGCCAGATACAGCAAAGAAGGGGATCGGCATGCGCAGAACGGGATGGATGAAGAGGGCGGCGCTGGCCGCGGCCAGCATGGCGGCACTGGCCGGCGGCATGGCGGGCAGCGCGGCGGCGAAAGACATGGTCATCCATGCCGGCCGGCTGATCGACGGCACCGGCGCCGCGCCGCGCGAGAAAGTGTCGATCCTGATCCGCGACGACCGTATCACCGGCATCCAGTCCGGCTTCCTGACACCGCAAGGCGCGGAAGTGATCGACCTGTCCAGCCGCACGGTGCTGCCGGGCCTGATCGACATGCACGATCATATCACCGCCGGCTGGCACAAGGGCGACCCCATCCGCAACAGCGTCACCCGCAGCGACTATGAGGATGCGATCGAGGCGACCGGCTTCGTCCGTAACACGCTGCTGGCGGGCTTCACCTCGGTGCGCGATTGCGGCGCGTCGACGCAGGTGGTCGTCGCGCTCAAGAAGAGCATCGAGGGCGGCGTCATTCCCGGCCCGCGCCTGTGGGTCGCCGGCCGCGCGCTGGGGCCGACCGGGGGCCATGGCGACGCGGTCAACGGCATGCGCGTCGAATTTGCCGACATTCCGCACATCAGCGACAATGTGGTCGACAGCCCAGAAGCGGCGCGCATCGCGGTGCGGCGGCTCAAGCGCGAGGGCGCCGATCTGATCAAGATCATGCCGTCGGGCGGCGTCATGTCGATCGGCGACGATCCGCGCCACCAGCTGATGACCGATGAGGAGATCAAGGCGGTGGTGGACACCGCCCATGCGCTGGGCATGAAGGTCGCCGCCCACGCCCATGGCAAGGAAGCGATCGACCATGCGATCGCGCTGGGCGTCGATTCGATCGAGCATGGCTCCTATGCCGACGCCGGCAGCTACAAGGTGTTCACCCAGCATGGCGCCTATCTGGTGCCGACCCTGCTGGTCGGGGAGCGCGTCTATCAGCGGGCGAAGACCCATCCCGAACAGCTCAACCCCTCCACCGCCGAGAAAGCGCTGGAAATCGGCCCGCTGCTGCAACGCAACCTCGCCAATGCCTATAAGGCGGGGGTGAAGATCGCCTTCGGCACCGACACGTTCGGCCTGTCCGACCATGGCGAAAATGCGCAGGAGTTCGCGCTGATGGTCGCCGCCGGCATGTCGCCGATGGACGCGATCAAGGCCGCCACCGGCGTCGCCGCCGACCTGTTGGGCAGCCAGGATGTCGGCACCGTGCAGGCCGGCCGCTATGCCGATCTGATCGCGGTCGACGGCGATCCGCTGGGCGATGTGCGCCGGCTGGAGCAGGTGGGCTTCGTCATGAAGGGCGGCACGGTGGTGAAGGCCGAAGGCAAGCCGATGATCTGACAGGTCCTTTCATCGGCGCGTCACGGCGCCAGCCCACGCCCCCGGCGCCAGTCGGATCAGACCAGGCCCAGCCGGCTCAGCTCCCGCAGCAGGGCCGGCGGCATGGCATCGAGATCGTCCGCCTCGCCCCCGGCGAGGTCGGCCGGCGCGTCCCCATCCTCCAGATAGCGCCAGCCCTGATGCCCGCGCTTGGGCTGGGCGCGCACGCCCACCAGCATCGGCCGCAAGCGGATCCAGTAGCGGCCCTGCCCGGTTTCCTGAAAACCCAGGATCGGGCTGCGGCCGACCAGCATATGACCGTGAATCCAGTAAAGCGACCCGCCCGCCAGCTCCTCCACCCGCTTGGGCAGATAGCGGGTGGTGAGCCGGGCTTCGTCGGTATGGCTTTCGAGCCAGGCGCGCAGCGCGGCGGGGCCGTCGCTCTGAAAGGCGATTTTCGTCAGATGAAGGGGCATGGAGACGCCTAGATGGGGATGCGGCTCAGCCGGTCAATCCCGCCGCCGTCGCCAGCCCGAGAAAGGCGAGAAATCCCATCGAGTCGGTAATCATCGTCACGAAGATGGAGGAGGCGACCGCCGGGTCGAGATTGAGCCGGTCGAAGGCCAGCGGCACCGCCGCGCCGGCAAGGCCCGCGGTCAGGATATTGGTGACCATCGCCGCCGCGATGACGCCGCCCAGCGCCATATTCTGGAACACCAAGGCCACGCCCAGCCCCAGCACGATGGCGACGGTGACGCCGTTCAGCAGGGCAACCCGCATTTCGCGCGTGATGGTGCGGCGGGCGTTGGAGCCGGTAATCTGATTGGTGGCGAGCGCGCGCACGGTCACGGCCATAGTCTGGCTGCCGGCATTGCCGCCCACGCCCGCGACGATCGGCATCAGCGTCGCCAGCGCGACCATCTGCTGAATCGTGCCTTCGAAAATGCCGATGATGGTGGAGGCGACCAGCGCGGTGAGCAAATTGGTCAGCAGCCAGCGCACGCGCGCGATATAGCTGTCCATTACCGGTTCGTTGATGTCGCCTTCGCCCGCACCCGACAGGCGCAGAATATCCTCGCCCGCTTCCTCGGAAATGATGTGGACGATGTCGTCCACCGTGATCATGCCCGCCAGCCGGCCGCTGCTGTCGACCACGGCGGCGGAGATGAGCGCATATTTCTGGAAGCGCAGCGCCACTTCCTCCTGGTCCATGTCGACCGGGATCAGCGTCTGTTCCCGCTTCATCAGGTCGGCCATGGCGATGGAGCGCGGGCAGGTCAGCACCCAGCTGAGCTGGCAACTGCCGATCGGCCGATGTCCCTCATCCACCACGAAGATTTCCCAGAAGTCGCGGGTGAGGTCGCGATTGTCGCGCAGATAGTCGATCAGTTGCCCGACCGTCATATGTTCGGGCACCGCGACCAGATCGCGCTGCATCAGGCGGCCGGCGGATTCCTCGGGATAGGCGAGCGCGCTTTCGATCGCGGCGCGATCCTCGGGCGTCAGCGCCTCGAGCACCGCCTGCTGCTCGGCCTCCTCCATATCCTCGATGATCGCGACGGCATCGTCGGTATCGAGTTCGGCGGCAAAGCCCGCCACCTGTTCGGGCGCCAGCGCCCCGATCAGGTCGTCGCGGACATAGTCATTGAGTTCGGACAGGACTTCCGCGCCGACCAGGTCGCCGAGCGCCGCCGCCAGCTCCGGACGCTGGTCCGCGGGCGTGAGTTCGAGCAGGTCGGCGATATCGGCGGGATGGAGCGGCGAGACCAGCTCGCGCGCCTTCTCGCTATCCCCCTCCTCCACCGCGTCGAGCACGGCGGAGAGGAATTCGGGCTTCAGCCGGTCATCCTCGTCATGGCTGGCCTCAAGCTGCTCGGCGCTCCAGTCGTCGATCAGCGTTTCGTCAGAATCATCCCCGGCCAAGCGGGGTTCGGCCAAATCGCCGCGCTCGCTCATAGCGCCCCCTACTGTCCGGTTCCTGTAACATTGGGCTGCTTTCGCTCAAGCAGGGGCGAATTGCAATGGGGTCGAGGGCCGGACCGCGCGTAAACAGCGCTTCCATCCGGGGCCGGAGCGCCTATATGGGCTCAACCCCATTCCAGCCGGCAAGAGAGGATTTTCCATGGCCGACGACACGCTTACCCTTACCCTCGACAGCGGCGGCGACGTCGTGATCAAGCTGCGCTCCGATCTGGCCCCCGGCCATGTCGAGCGGATCGTGACGCTGGCCAAGGAAGGCTTTTACGACGGCGTCGTGTTCCACCGCGTCATCCCCGGCTTCATGGCGCAGGGCGGCGACCCGACCGGCACCGGCACCGGCGGTTCCAAGCTGCCCGACCTCAAGGCCGAATTCAGCCGCGAACCGCATGTGCGCGGCGTCTGCTCGATGGCGCGGGCGATGAACCCGAACAGCGCCAACAGCCAGTTCTTCATCTGCTTCGACGACGCCACCTTCCTCGACGGTCAGTATACCGTGTGGGGCGAAGTGACGTCGGGCATGGAGCATGTCGACGCCCTGCCCAAGGGTGAGCCGCCGCGCACCCCGGGCAAGATCGTCAAGGCGACCGTTTCCTGAACAGGCCGTCGGTGGCGGAGATGGGCTGTCCCGTCTCCGCCGCTTTTTCGGGCGGCGCTTCATAGGCGCCGATCGATTCAATGTGCCAGCGCCGCTCGGCCGCGGTCGATCCCGGCACATCATTGACGCGGCGCAGCGTCACCTGCCGCAGCATATGCCAGGGCTTGCCCGTCGCCGCGATGCGGCCATAGACCTGCACCGGCACGGTCACATAGAGCGACCCCGCAGCCCCTTCCGCATCGCCCGGCGCGCCGACATTGGCGTGAATTTCGCTGAAGCCCCGGAAGCGGGCGGCGAAATGGGCGTCGTCCTGCGATCCGATCGCCCCCTTGGGCGCCCATAGATCCTGCGCTTCGGCGAAACGCTGTTCCTCCAGCAGGCCATAATAGCCCTGCACCACCTGCGCGGCGCCTTGTGCGCTGTCGGGGTCGATCGTGCCTTCGCTGATCGGCACGGGATCCTTGGGAAGGCCGCCCGGTTCGCCCGGTGCGGGCGGATCGAGCGGCTCCATCACTGCCTGCGCCTCCGCGCGGAAGCTGTTTTCTACCTGCGCGGCATTGGCGCCGTTAGCGAGATTGTCGATGGCGCTTTCCTCGCGCCCGTCACAGGCGGCGAGGAGCATCAGGGTGCCCAGAGCGGCTGTCGCTATGCCCTTCCGCATTATTGGGGCCGGACCCTGGGCGATCGCTCACGGCCCGAGCGATTGACGGGCGTGCCGAGGCTGCGCGAGGGGCGCGGCTGGCTCATCTGCGGGCGCGGCCGGGGCTGCGCGGGGCGGGCATTTTGCCGGGGCGCGTC
>DAMDPH010000159.1:0-7312 GCA_032082785.1 Sphingobium sp.
GGCGCTGGCGCGGGCGCATGACCGGCTCGACCGCACGGCGCTGGACGGCGCGGCGCGATTGCTGGCGCAGGCCCGGCGCGTCTTTCTCTACGGCATCGGCGGCAGCTCGGCCCTGTTAGCGGAGGAAATGTACAACCGGCTGTTCCGCCTCAGCATCACCTGCGTCGCCCATAGCGACAGCTATGTGCAGCGCATGTCCGCCGCGACCATGGGGGAAGGGGACGTGGCTTTCTTCGTCTCCTCGACCGGTCGGCCGCGCCCGTTGCTCGATACGGTGGAGCTGGCCCGCTATTATGGCGCGCGCGCCATCGGCATCACCCCGCAGGACAGCCCGCTCGCGCGCGAGCTGGACATCTGCCTCGACGTCGAACTGACGCAGGCCGGGGTCAGCCATCTGCAACCCAATCCGATGCGCTTTGCGCAACTTTACCTGATCGACTGCATCGCCTTCGCCACGGCGGAGCATATGGGCGAGACGGCGGTGCGGGCGCTGGAGCGGGGCCGGGCGAGCGTCGCCTCGCTGCACGGCATCGCGCCGCAACAGCCGATCGGCGACTGATCTTGGAGCGCCCGCCCCCACCGGGAGCGGCGCTCGACATATTTGGGGGAGAGGGGCCATGCGGCTGAGCATGATCGACTGGATCATCATCGGCATGGTGATGACGACGACGGTGCTGATCGGCGTGATCGCCGGGCGACGGGCGGGGCGCAGCAGCGAGGATTTCTTCCTCGGCCACCGCTCGCTGCCCTGGTGGCTGCTCGGCTTCTCGATGGTCGCGACCACCTTTTCCACCGACACGCCCAATCTCGTCACCGATCTCACCCGCCGCCATGGCGTCGCGGGCAACTGGTCCTGGTGGGCCTTTCTGCTGACGGGCGCGGTCACCACCTTCTTCTTCGCGCGGCTGTGGCGGCGGTCGGGGGTCGTGACCGACATCGAATTTTACGAGCTGCGCTATGGCGGCCGCTCGGCGGCTTTTCTGCGCGTCGGGCGCGCGCTCTATATCGGCCTGTTGTTCAACATCCTGATGATGGCCGGCGTGACGCTGGCGGCGACCAAGTTCGGCGCGGTGCTGCTGGGCCTCAGCCCGGCGACGCTGATCCTGCTGGCGGGCAGCGCCACCGTGCTGTTTTCGACCGCGGGCGGCCTCAAAGGCATTCTCTATTCCGACCTCTTCCTGTTCGTGATCGCCATCATCGGCGCCGGCGCGGCGGCGGCGGTGGCGCTCAGCCATCCGCAGGTCGGCGGGCTGGAGGGGCTGTTCGCGCATGAACGGGTGCGCGCCCATGCCGAATTCTGGCCCTCGGCCGACGAGCCGGCGCTGTGGCTCAGCCTGCTGGCCCTGCCGCTGCTGATCCAGTGGTGGAGCGTCTGGTATCCGGGGTCGGAGCCGGGCGGGGGCGGCTATGTCGCGCAGCGCATGCTCGCCGCCCGCGACGAGCGGCACGCGATGCGCGCCATGCTCTTCTTCAACATCGCCCATTATGCGCTGCGGCCCTGGCCATGGATATTGGTGGCGCTGGCCTCGCTGATCGTCTTTCCCGACCTCAACAGCCTGCGCCATGCCTTTCCGCTGATCGACGGATCGGTGATCGGCGACGACATGGCCTATCCCGCCATGCTGACCTTCCTGCCGCCCGGCTGGATGGGTTTCGTCGCCGCCTCGCTGATCGCGGCCTATATGTCGACCATGTCGACCCAGCTGAACCTGGGGTCCGCCTATATCGTCACCGACATCTATACCCGCTTCTGGAACCCGCAGGCGAGCGAGCGGCGCAAGGTCGCGGTTGCGCGCCTGTCGACGGTGCTCCTGATGATCCTGGTCGGCGCGCTGGCGCTGATGCTCGACACGGCGGCGCAGGTCTTCACCCTGCTGCTGTCGGTGGGGGCGGGCACCGGCCTGCTGTTCATGCTGCGCTTCTACTGGTCGCGCATCAATGGCTGGAGCGAGATTTCGGCGATGCTGCTGTCGCTGACGGTCAGCATCCTGTTCCAGACGGTGCCGGCGCTGGCCGATTTCAGCGAAGGGGCGAAGATGATCTGGGCGGTCGGCATCACCACGGCCGGCTGGCTGATCGTCACCCTGCTCACCCCGCCCGAATCCGACGCCGTGCTGCAACGCTTTTACGAGCAGGCGCGCCCGGCGCCCCATGGCTGGCGTCGCCAGGCGGACGCCGCGCCGCCGGCGCAGGACGGCACCCGCGACCGCATTTCGACGATGCTGGTCGCGACCCTGTCCTCCATCGCCCTGGTCTATGGCCTGCTGTTCGCCATCGGCTATGCGCTCAAGGCCGAATGGCTCCTCGCCGCCATGCTCGCCCTGGTCGCCGCCGCCGGTGCCCTGCTGTGCCACCATGCGATGCGGGAGGGGGGCGGTAGCTAATGGGGTTTTCCGGATCACCGGCAATTTCGATATTGTTTCCGGAGAGATGGAGCGCTGTTGCATGCATCGCGCCGCAAATGGATAATCGGCATTCAGGATGCACATGCCATTGATCCATGGGAGGCCGTCGATGCAAGTCTGGATCATCGGATATTGGAGCCGGGTTAAAGCCAAGGCTTCCCTTTGGATCGGCAATGTATTCTGTAGGAACAGTTATTCGATCAACAAAATGATCGCTTCATTCTTCCTGTTAACGCCGCCCGCCATCGCTGCTGCATTCATGCTGAATTCGGAAGATGATTGGAAAACAGAAAAATTCATTCATATTTTCAGCGATAATGTCGAAAATTCCTACCTGGATAGATGTAGAATCGACACGAAACCAGCAGAGTATATTAGTGGTGTAGACGGCATATTCACGCCGCCCGCCGAACATTCTGCACTAGGCCTTGCGATCCGGGGCGTGACCGAAGAAAGTTCAGAACCCTTCTATGTTATTCGGAGCAATAAGCTGAACGGCCAAAAAATTGCCGACATGGACGGGCAAAAGCCCTTTCAGTTGGTATCGGGTATATCCGGATGGATGGCGACTGGGGATGTACTTTGCCCCCTTAGCAGCGAGACAAATAAAAGATATTCCGGATATTCTTTTTGGAGAAACTCGGAAAACCGGTTTCGCGAACCGATTGAAGCCAGCGATCAGTGCACCGCCCCATGTCGTTCGTCGACCTTCATCCGCCGTTCGTCTGCCGCTGCCGCCCTTAAGCGTTTCTGTTCAACGGCTTATCGAAGTCGGGCTGTCGGCGGCCGCGCTTGGCTTATGGCTGGGGGCGGTGGTTCCCGGCAGGCTTTCGCGATGCGGCGGTTGAAACGGGGGCGAAACTTAATATCATGATCGCAACAGATCCTGGAGTGCCCGACAGCATCCCGGATACGTCCCCGGCAATCCCTTGTGCCGGGGGCGTTTTTTTTGGCCGACGCGCCAGGCCCCGATCATTGCGATTCGCGCTTTCCGTTACGGCAACTGTCGTTCGCAGCCATTGTCCCGTCGTTCGTCCTGCCGTTCGTCCGCGCCCGTCGGCTTTTTGTCGACGGCTCTGTCGTTTGCCGATGGCGGGTGCCTCCGGTCGAAGCGCGCGGGCTGCGGCCGGGCGTCGGCGCTACATCGGTGAGGCGACGGGGGACGACCCTTTCAGTCCCTTTCGTCCCCCCGTCGCACCCCGGCCGACCGCGCCCCCTTGCAGCGGACCTGGCCAGAAAAATTTGAGGAGACATGCCATGTTCGCCCCCGCCAAGATCGCTCTCATCGCCGCCAGCGCCACCCTGTTCGCCGGCGCCGCCTCTGCCGAGGAATTTCAGTCCAACGGCCGCACCGTCGAAGTGCTGCATGGCGACCTGAACCTCGCCAAGCCCGACCATCAGCGCGAACTGCGCCAGCGTATTTCCCGCGCCGCCAACCGCGTCTGCGCTACGCCCGATCTCACCATGATGATGGCCTGCCGCGCGAAGACGCTGGCCAATGTCGACGCCCCCGTCGCCGCCGCCATCGCCCGCGCCGACAGCCGCGAGCGCTATGCCGATGCGGGCCGCGAAATCCGCACGCTCAGCGGCAACTGATCCGCTTCCCGTCCGTCACGAGGGAAAGGCCCGGCCGCGATGCCGGGCCTTTTTTGGGTCTCGCGCATTCGTGATTCGATTTCACGGATGACGCTCAATCGTGCTGCTGAAGCACGAATATGCAAAGGGCGTTTATATGTCGCACCCCTGTAGCAGTTAAGGAATCTTCCGCCTGTAATCAGGGACTTGGACTACCCGCTCAGCGTCCGGTCATGGCGCGGGCGTTCGCCAGGAATGTGCGGCCGATGCGGATCTCGCCGCCATCCGCCAGCACCGCGAACCATACCCCGCTGCCATCATGGCGCAGCCGCGCGATATGGTCGCGCCGCACAATGTGCGAGCGGTGCAGCCGCACGAAATGGAGCGGGTCCAGCCGCTCCTCCAGCGAGCTGATCGTCTGATGCAGCAAATAGCTGTGCCCGCCGACATGCAGCCGCATATAGTCGCGCTCGGCCTCGATCCGGTCGATCTGTCCGGCGGCGACGCGGATCAGTTCGGACCGGTGCGGCACCCAGAATTCCTCGGCCCAGTCCGGCGCCGCCTCCGGCTCGGGGGGAGGGGCGGCGTCGGTCGCCGCCGGGCCGCCTCGCAGCGCCATTTCCACCCGGTCGATCGCGCGCGCCAGCCGGTCATGCGCCACCGGCTTGAGCAGATAGTCGACGGCGGCAAGGTCGAACGCCTCGACCGCAAAGCCTTCGAACGCGGTAACAAAGATCACCGCCGGGCGCAGCCCCATGCGGCTGATCGCCCGCGCCACGCCGATCCCGTCGAGCAGCGGCATGGCGATGTCGAGCATGACCAGATCGGGGTTAAGCCCCTCGATCAGCCGCAGCGCCGCCTCGCCATCGGTGGCGGTGCCCGCCAGCGTCAGGCGCGGTTCGCGCGCGCACAGCATCTGCAACCGCTCCACGGCAAGCGGCTCGTCGTCGACGATCATCGTGCGGATGGTCATGGCGGTGTCAGCAGCCTCTTCTGAATATCGGCAGGGTCAGGCGAACGGCAAAGCCGCCCGCCTCGCGCGGACCATAGACGATGCGCCCGCCATCGCCATAGCGCGCGATCAGCCGGTCGCGCACATTGGCAAGGCCGATGCCGCTGCCCCGGTCCGCCTCGCTCGGCGGCTGGTCGCCATCGTCGCTGACCTCGATCTCCATCATCTCGGCCTGCGCCGTTGCGCTGATGCGGATCGTCACCGGGCTGGAGGTGCGGGACACGCCATATTTGATGGCATTTTCCACCAGCGGTTGCAGGATCAGCCCCGGCACGCAGGCGTCGAGCAGGGCGGCGGGAATGTCGATCCGCGTCGTCAGCCGGTCGGGAAAGCGGACGCCCTCAATATCCAGATAGAGTTTCTGGAGATGCACTTCCTCCTCCAGCGGCACATCGTCCAGCGGGTCGCCGGTCAGGCTGGTGCGGTAGAAGTTGGACAGCGACATGATCATCTGCTCCGCCTCGTCGCGCCGGTCCTTCATCACCAGCGAGGAGAGGGAATTGAGCGTGTTGAACAGGAAATGCGGGTTCACCTGATAGCGCAGCGATCGCAGCTCCGCCTGCTGCGCCGTGCGCTCCAGCCGCGCCGCCCGCCGCTCCACCCGGTGCGCGTCGCTGGCATAGGAGAAGGCAAGATAGAGCGCCGCCCAGGCCGACAGGAAGAAATAGCGGGTGAAGCTGTCGTCGGCGATGTCGATCAGCACATGGCCCGGCTTCACCTTGGTCGGCATTTCCCCGTCGGGGAAAAGGCTGACCGGATCATAGACGTTGAAAATATAATAGTTGGCCACCGCCATCGCCAGCGCGAAGGGCGCGGCCAGAGTGAAGATCGCCATCACCCGCGTCGCCAGCGGCTTGTGATCGAAGCGGCGCACCGCGAGGTAGAGGATCCAGGTGACGACGATGCCGATCATCGACACCACCATCCGCCGCAGCGCCATTTCCCATTGCGCGTCGAAATTCAGCACGGCGGCGCGCAGCGTCACCAGCAGGGTGAAGAACAGCCAGCAGCCCAGGATCGAATACAGCGCGACCGATGGGGAAACGCCCCGCTCGTCAGTATCGGGAATGATCGTCATCGTCCCTCATTAGGGCAGCCGCGCGTCCCTGTCGCCCCGCCCGCGAGCCGCTGGTCGAAGCGGCTAGGCGCTTGGTCGAAGGCGGCCGCGCCGGGCGGGCAGGCGGAACCCTGACCGGCGGCCACCCGTTTTCTCTAGCATAGAGACCCCTCAGCAGAAGGAGAGACAGGATGATGGACGAGCGCGAGGACAGCCACAAAATCTGCCTCAACAGCCGCGAGGAAGCCGGCGACGAGCGCGAAACCGATGCGCAGGACCATGCCGTCTGCCGCGAGGAGCAGCTGGAGGAAGGCTTGCGGGATTCGATGGATGCATCCGATCCGCCCTCGATCACCCGGCCGGGTGACAATGGCGATCCGGTGCCCTCGTCGGGCTACAAGCCGGACGCATAGCTTGCGTCCTGCCAAGCTGCTATGATGAAGGCAGGCGCCGGCCGGGACCAGACCCGATCGGCGTCGCCAGAGAGGAGCCTGACCCTATGCCCACTTCCGCCACTCCCGCGATCGAACGCATCGCCCGCGTTCTGGCCGGCCGCCATCTGAGCCTGAACGGCGAAGGCAGCGACCCCCATGCGGCGAACGCCGTGGATGCGGCCTGGCGGGATCATGTGGATGATGCCTATGCGATCCTGCACACGCTGCGGGAACCGGATGCGATCATGGCGCAGGCCGGTGATGTCGCGGTGTGGCGCAACATGGTCGGCGCGGTGCTGGAACGCCAGCCGCGCTCCTGAACGGAGCGGCCGCCCTGTGTGGGCGGCGGGCGCACCTGGCGATCATGCCGGGCGCGCCTCAGCAGGCTTGACCGATCCGCTTCCGTTCGGCTGGAGCCTTGCAAAGGATGGTCTTTCAGGCTGTCCTGCCATTTGCCCCGGCAGGTAAGGCAAAGGGTAGCCAATAGGCGATCGGACCAGTAGAGACGGCACATTCGCCGCAGCAATAGACCGGATCATCGCCCGCCATGCCTTCCCGGCTCCCTCGACCATGCCGCGCACCAGCGGGAACCGCCTCTGCGCTCGTGGTGACGCTGGGAGCAGGGCGCGCGCGTCATGCAGCGTCAGCATCGGCACCGGCTTTCCTTCGCCTTGAGCCTGCCGACGGTTCGTTGGTCCGGGACGCGACGCGACTGCGACAGGCTCAGCCCGCAAGCGTCCTGCCCGACCCGTCTGCCTTCAGCCGTCGCCTCGCCAGCGAGCAGGCCGCATGAGCCGCCCCGGACGGCGCTGGACCGCGCGGCGCATGC
>DAMDPH010000160.1:0-7310 GCA_032082785.1 Sphingobium sp.
TGGCCGGGGCGTCGGCGCGGCCGCCGGCCGGCGCGGCGCCGGTCGGGGTGATCGGCGCTTCGGGCACGCGGCTGGGATCGATGCGGCCATCGCGCGCCACGCCTTCGCTGGCGGCGAAACTGGCATCGCCTTCCCCTTCGAACTTGCGGGCGTCGGCTTCCTGCGCGGCCATCTTATAATCGCCTTCGGGCGCCTCGATCAGCTGGCCTTCGCCGCCGGTGACGCTGCCGCCGCGATTCTGGAACCACCACCAGCCGGCGACCACCGCCCCGACCAGCACCAGCGCGATCAGGATGAGGCCGAGCAGGCGGAGAGGAGAGATGCGATCGCCCTCTTCCTCGGCGTCGAGCGCCGGCTCCAGCCAGGGCAGCCGATCTTCCTCGTCAAAGTCCAACCGGCCGCGTGCATGATCGCCCATTATTTCGACACTCCGCTCTTCGTCACTGCATCTCGGTCAGTGCGACCACGCCCATCAGGGCAAGGCCATTGCGGATAATCTGCCCTATTCCACGGCTTAAGAAAAGCCGGGTGGCGGTGATGGCAGGATCGTCGGCCTGGATGACGCGGGCGGCCGGATCGTCATTGCCCATATTCCACCAGCCATGGAAGGCGGAGGCCAAGTCATTGAGGTAGAAGGCGATACGATGCGGCTCACGCGCCGAAGCAGCGCCTTCCACCACCCGCGGGAACTGCGCCGCCAGCTTGACCAGCCCCAGCTCCGCCGTCCCAAGCAGGGACAGATCGGGCGCGGGCAGCGCCAGTCCGGCCTCTTCCGCCCGGCGGCCGAGCGAGGAAATGCGGGCATGGGCGTACTGGACGTAGAAGACGGGATTGTCCTTCGACGCCTCCACCACCTTGGCGAAATCAAAGTCCATCTGCGCGTCGGCCTTGCGGGTGAGCATGGTGAAGCGCACCACATCCTTGCCCACTTCGCGCACCACATCGGCCAGCGTCACGAAATTGCCGGCGCGCTTGGACATTTTCACCGGCTCGCCGTCGCGCAGCAGGCGGACCATCTGGATCAGCTTGACGTCGAACCGCGCCTTCCCCTCGGTCAGGGCGGCGACGGCGGCCTGGATGCGCTTGACCGTGCCGGCATGGTCCGCGCCCCAGATGTCGATCAGCTGGTCGGCGGTCTGCGCCTTCTGGAAATGATAGGCCATGTCGGCGCCGAAATAGGTCCAGGCGCCGTTCGACTTCTTGATCGGCCGGTCCTGATCGTCGCCGAAGCGGGTGGAGCGGAACAGCGGCAGTTCGACCGGCTCCCAATCGTCCGGCAGCTCGCCCTTGGGCGCTTCCAGCACGCCGTCATAGACAAGGTCATGCGCGCGCAGCCAGGCTTCGGCCTCGGCCGGCTTGCCCGCCGCCTGCAATTCCGCCTCGGACGCGAAAATATCGTGATGAATGCCCAGCAGCGCCAGGTCGGCGCGGATCATGTCCATCATCCGCGCGACGGCAAAGCCGCGGAACAGGGCGAGCCATTCGGATTCGGGCGCGGCGACGAAGCGATCGCCATGCTCGGCGGCGAGCGCCTGCCCCACCGGGACCAGATAGTCGCCGGGGTAGAGACCTTCGGGAATGTCGCCCACATCCTCGCCCAGCGCTTGCGCGTAGCGCAGATGCGCGGAGCGGGCGAGCACATCGACCTGGCCGCCGGCATCGTTGATATAATATTCGCGGATCACCTTGTGCCCGGCATATTCGAGCAGGGTCGCCAGCGCGTCGCCAACCACCGCGCCACGGCAATGGCCCATATGCATGGGGCCGGTGGGGTTGGCCGAGACATATTCGACATTGACCGTCAGCCCGGCGCCCATGTCGGTGCGGCCATAATCCGCGCCGGCGGCGTCGATCTCCGCCAGCTCCGCGCGCCAGGTCCCGTCGGTCAGCGTCATGTTGATGAAGCCGGGGCCGGCGACGGCGGTGCTCTGCACCTCGTCCAGCGCCTCCAGCCGGGCGGCGATGGCTTCGGCCAGCGCGCGCGGATTGGTGCCCGCCGGCTTTGCCAGCACCATCGCGGCATTGGTGGCCAGATCGCCATGGCTGGCGTCGCGCGGCGGCTCGACCGTCACTGGCTTGCGGTTCAGCCCGGCGGGCAGCGTGCCGTCGGCTTCCAGCGCATCCAGCACGACATTCAGATGGGCGGCGAAACGGGTGTAGAGGGACATCAAACTATCCTGCGTCACAAAATCCGTTCGGCCTGAGTAGCCCCTTAGACAGCCTGCCAAGGCAGGCGCTCAGGACAGCCATTGAGCGCAGTCGAAATGGCGTATCGAAGGATATATGCGGCACAAGATGCTTCGATACGGGCCTTCGACCTCGCTCAGTCCCTACTCAGCACGAACGGGAAAAATCCAAGCGGAAACGCCCTTAACGGGTCGCATTATATTTGAGCTGATCCTGGGTCAGGTTGAAACCCACGAGCAGCTCGAAGCTGGTTCGCTGAAGCGCCGCCTTCACGTCCGGCTGGGCGAAGGGATCGATGGCCGCATCGGCATCGCCCGCCTTGCGCTTCTGCGTGATCTTGCGCTGGATTTCGGCCGGCAGCGTCGCCGACGCGCGATCGACATAGGAACCGGCCTTGGCCGTCGCGGTGGCGCGATAGGCGCCGGGCGCGAAGTCGAGCGTGACCTGGCCGACGCGCTTGGCGATCACGGCATTGCCGCCGCGCATGATGGTCGAGAAATAGGGCAGCACCACCTGCCGCGCGGCGCTCGCATCGCTGCGGCGCGCATTCACGGTGAAGGTCGCTTCGGTATAGAGCTGCTCGCCCTCCGAGCAGGTGGAGCGCAGGTCGGTGATGTTGGCGACCACGTCGATCGCCGACGCGTCGCGGCTCTGCGCCGGATTGAACAGCGTGACGTCGCCCGTATAGGTCGGGATCGCCGCGACCGGGCAGGCCGAACGCACGGTGACGATGCCGCCGGTCGGATCGATTTCGCCTTTGCGCGAACAACCGGCAAGGGCGAGGGCCACAAGGCCGGTCGTGATGGAACGGGACAGGACGGTGCGGAACGATGTCACAAGCAGATATTCCTCAGCATGGCCCTTCAGACCACGGGTGTCCGGCTTCCTTATCCATCCCCTGCCCCCCACGCAACCGAAAGGAAGCCGCTTCCTTCCGCCGTGACATTCGCCTAAGTCGCGGAACATGACCGACAGCCCCTCCTCCCTTCCGCCGATGACGCTGCTCATCGCCGCCCCCCGCGGCTTCTGCGCCGGTGTCGACCGTGCCATCATCATCGTCGAGAAGGCGATCGAGAAATATGGCGCCCCGGTCTATGTGCGGCATGAGATCGTGCATAACCGTTTCGTGGTCGACAGCCTGAAGGCGAAGGGCGCGATTTTCGTCGAGGAACTGGACCAGGTGCCCGACGGCGTGCCGGTGGTCTTTTCCGCCCATGGCGTGCCCAAGGCGGTGCCGGCCAAGGCGGAGGAGCGCGGCCTGTCCTATCTCGACGCCACTTGCCCGCTGGTCAGCAAGGTCCATCGTCAGGCCGAACGGCAGGTCGAGGCCGGGCGGCATATCCTGTTCATCGGTCATCGCGGCCATCCCGAAGTGGTCGGCACTTTCGGCCAGGTGCCCGAGGGCACGATGACGCTGATCGAGACGGTCGAGGATGCCGAGCGCTTCGCCCCCGCCGATCCCGACAATCTGGCTTTCCTCACCCAGACGACGCTGTCGGTCGACGACACCGCCGCCATCGTCGCCGCGCTCCAGCAGCGTTTCCCCACCATCGCCGCGCCCAAGGGCGAGGATATCTGCTATGCGACCTCCAACCGGCAGGGTGCGGTCAAGGCGATCGCCAGCCGGTGCGACGCGCTTTACGTCATCGGCGCGCCCAACAGCTCCAATTCGCTGCGGCTGGTCGAGGTGGCGGAGCGCGAGGGCACCCGCGCCCGGTTGATCCAGCGCGCGCACGAAATCGATTTCGACTGGCTCGACGGTGTAAAAACGCTGGGCCTCACCGCCGGCGCCTCCGCCCCCGAAGTGCTGGTGCGCGAAGTGGTGGACCGGATCGCCAGCCGCTATGCGGTGGTCGAGGAGCAGGTGGAGACGGCGCGCGAATCCATCGCCTTCAAGCTGCCGCGCGGGCTGGAGGCGGCATAATCCTCCATGGCCGTCTATACTCATGTTCCCGCCGAGGCGATCGACGCCTTTCTCAGCCGCTATGATGCCGGCAGGCTGCTGTCGGCCAAGGGCATCGCCGAAGGGGTCGAGAACAGCAATTATCTGCTGGAGACGAGCGGCCCCGATGGCACCGGCCAGCGCTATATCCTCACCCTCTATGAAAAGCGGGTGGATGAGGCGGATCTGCCTTTCTTCATGGACCTGCTCGACCATCTGGGCGCGCGGGGGTGCCGCGTGCCGCGCTTCATCGCCGATCGGGAGGGGCGCCGGCTCCAGCAGCTGGCGGGTCGCCCCGCCTGCCTGATCGAATATCTGACCGGCATTTCCGTGACCGAGCCGACCCCGTCCCAGGCGCGTGCCGCCGGCGAGGCGCTGGGCCAGCTGCACCGCGCGGCGGAGGGATTTGACGGCAGCCGGCCCAATGCGCTGGACATTGCCGGCTGGCACGCGCTGGCGCGGAAATGCGGCGACGATCTGGACGCCATCGCGCCGGGCCTGGGGCAGCGGGTGGCCGACGAGCTGGCCTATCTCGACGCCCATTGGCCCACCGACCTGCCGCGCAGCGTCATCCATGCCGATCTGTTCCCGGACAATGTGCTGATGCTGGGCGATCAGGTGACGGGCCTGATCGACTTTTATTTCAGCTGCACCGACCTCCGCGCCTATGACCTTGCCGTGACGCATAGCGCATGGTGCTTCAGCCATGATGGCGCGCGCTGGTTTGGTGATCGGGCGACGGCGCTGGGCGCGGGCTATGCGCAGGGCCATGGGCTGACGGCGGCGGAACGGGCGGCCTTTCCGATCCTGTGCCGGGGCGCGGCGCTGCGCTTCCTGCTGACGCGCGCCTATGACTGGATCAACACGCCCGCCGATGCGCTGGTGACGCGCAAGGATCCGCTCGCCTATCTGCGCCGGCTCGACTTCTACGCCAAGGCCGATCCGGCCGCGTTGCTCGGCGCATGAGCGCGCTTCCCCAGGTGGAGATTTTCACCGATGGCGCGTGCAAGGGCAATCCCGGCCCGGGCGGCTGGGGCGCGGTGATGCGCTTCGGCGAGAAGGAGCGGGAGATTTCCGGCGGCGAACCGCAGACGACCAACAACCGCATGGAGATCATGGCCGCCATCGAGGCGCTCAACCAGCTCAAGCGCCCCTGCGCCGTCACCCTTTATACCGACAGCAAATATGTGATGGACGGCATCACCAAATGGATTTTCGGCTGGCAGAAAAATGGCTGGAAGACCGCCGATCGCAAGCCGGTGAAAAATGCCGAGCTGTGGCAGGCGCTGGTGCAGGCGGTGGCGCGGCACGAGATACGCTGGCAATGGGTGAAGGGCCATGCCGGCCATCCGGAAAATGAACGGGCCGACCAGCTCGCCTGCGCGGCGGCGGAGCAGTTCCGGCGCTGAAGCGCGGGGGTGCGGCGCGGGAGGGGATAGCGTGCTGGTGCGCGGCTGAATGCGGTTGGGTTGGGTGATGGGCAGCTGCTTCGTCTGATGGCATGAGACCCCAGCTTTCGCTGGGGTGACGGTGAGGTTTCGCATTGAGAGGCTGAGAGGCGCTGCGGCCCGGAGACCTGCAAGACGATTGCCCTCGGCTCCTAACGGCGGCACCGGGCTGCCTGTGTTGCGAGAATGAATGGGAAAGTGCCTGGCGACCTGGATCCCAGCCTGCGCCGGGAAACAGGCTGTGCCCCGCCGCGACTTTCGCCCCCCGTCATGCTGAACTTGTTGCAGCATCCAGTCGGCTCTGCCCAAGCGGCGGCGGGACGTGGGAGAGGTTCGCCTTCACCGCGACGCTGCGCTGCTGGACCCCGGGCTTCGCCGGGGAGGATTGCAGGTGGTGGAGTTCACCGAGGTATCTAGATCGGCCTGACCGGTCGAGCCAGCGATCAAAGGATAGGCAACAAGGGTGAGACACTCGGCGGCCTGATCGCATTTCGGCAAATCGCTGAAATGACGAGCTTCTCCAGTGACACGCCGCGACAAATTGGCCTTACCAATTTCAGCACGTCCGTTTTGTGAGATGTGCTATTTGAGCTGAGGCAGCTGAGCCTGATCTGTCTGTTCGCGCGCATCGGGCCTGAAGAACCCCGGCTGGGCTGCGCTAAGGCGAAGCCTGTCCCTTCTCTTGAGAAGCGCTGCCGTTCCGGCATGTTGCGGGGCGAATGGAAGATGGGCAGTCCGACCGAACGGCGCTTTCTCTGGCCCGCTCTCGCGTCGGCGGCTCGCCGCGCGGCAGCGGGGGCGACCCGCGCCGCGCTTCCAGCCTGCCCCTTATGGCGCGCGTCATCGGGCGCGTTCGTGGCTTAGTGCTGACGCGCTACGGTCGATGACATATTAACCGGCCGAGCCTCTTCCCGGCCGTCCTTCAATGGCGACGCCATGCCATCATGGCCGCCCCACCCCTGATGCCGCGCGCAGCGGCGATCAGCCAGCGCCCCTCGCGCCCGGAACGCCCGAACCCAACAAACGCGGCGGCGCTACAGGATGCGGGTCAGTCGACTTCCTCGACGGGCGCGCCGGGGCCGTTCTTCAGCACCGATTCGATGGCATTGCGCGCATTGGCGCGGGACGAATAGCCTTCGGTCCAGAAGATGATTTCGCTATTATATTTGAACTTGGCGACGAACTCGCCCGCCTTGTTCTTCTCGATCACGAATTTATGCGCCATCGGACATCCCCTCCCCATTTGGTTGTCCGGCACCGTGAAGCTACCGGAACCGAGTCGGAGCATAGGCATCCATGTCTATCGCGGCAAGCGCGGGGGGCGGGCTGTTGCCGGTCAGCTGCGCCGCCGCCAGCAGCGCTGCCGCCGGCGCGGTCTGGATGCCAAAACCGCCCTGCCCGGCGAACCAGAAAAAGCCCGGTGCATCGGGATCGGGGCCGTAGACCGGCGCGCGGTCGGGGGCGAAGCTGCGCAGGCCCGCCCATTTATGCTCCACTGCCTCCACCGGCCAGTCGACCGCGCTTTCGAAGCGGGCGATGGCCTGCGCGACGGCCAATTCCTCCGGCGCGGCGTCGCAGGGCGGGGAGGCGACCTCGTCATGCGGGGTGAGCCAGACGCGCCCCTGCCCCTCCGGCTTGAAATAAAAGCCGGCGCGCAGGTCCATCAGCAGCGGCAGCGCGGCCGACGGCATGGCGGGCACCCGCAATTGCACCACCGTGCGGCGCAGCGGGGC
>DAMDPH010000161.1:0-7301 GCA_032082785.1 Sphingobium sp.
TCCGCACCGTCGGCAGCCCGCCGCCCAGCGAGCGCAGAAATTCATTGTCCAGCCGCCGCACCCGCGCCAGCGCCGTGCCGCTAAGGCCAAAGCCGCCGCCCGCCGCCGGGACCGCCCGCACCCGCGAGTCCAGATCGACGACGCCCAGCCCGCGAATGAACAGGCCGGCGATCTTGCCGTCCAGCCCGAAATCATAGCGGCCGCTGGCAAGATCGGCGGTCATCAGCAGGCGACCGCGCAGCTTGTCGGAGCGGATCGTCATCGGATTGCTGATGATCTGCTGCCCCTTGAGTTGCAGCACCCCGTCCAGCTGGAAGTTGCGCACAATGGCTTCGACCAGCTCGCCCTGCCCGTCCAGCCGCCGCGCCCGCAGCTTCACCGGGATCAGCGCCGGGCCGGTCCGCGCCTTGCGCCCCTTGCCTTCGGCCCGCACGTCGCTGATCCGCGTCTTGCCAAAGACCAGCGACCGCGCCGTCAGCAGATATTCGTAGGATGGCGTTTGAACCCCGCCGTCGAGCCGCACCCGCGCGGCGATATCGCGCCCGCTCATGTCGCGCAGCAGCGCCTGCGGCCGCGCCAGCTTCAGGTCGAGCAGCACATTGTCATAGCTGTTGTTGCGCAGGTCGATGCCGCCATCGGCCTCCAGCGCCAGCGCGGCCGATCGCAGGGCGACATGGCCATCGATCACCCGGTCGACCATGGTGCCGCTCGCCCGCACCGCCAGTCGCGGCGTGGAGAGTCGCCGCAACAGCGGCCCGCCGGGCAGCGCCGCCGCCTCCACCGTCCCGCGCAGGGCATAGGCGCCGCTGCGCGCGGCCAGCACCAAATCCGCCGCCGGCTTCGTCGCCAGCGTCGCCGCCAGCCGGCCGTCCCAGCGGGTCCAGCTGCCCTTGCCGCTGATCCGCAGATTGGCGTCCTGCCGCAGCCCGCCCATTGCCGCCAGCAAGCCCCCGCGCGGAGCGTTGACCGTCACCTCCAGGTCGAACCGGTCATCGTCCGGCCGGCTGTCCAGCGCCAGGATCAACGCATCCTCGCCGTCGATCATATGCGCCGCCAGATCGATGATCGCCCGGCCGCCGCGAATATCGGCGTCGCCGACCATGGTCGCGACCTGCCGCTTGCCGGTGATGGACGGATCGATGGTGAGACGGCCGACGCCGAACTGCATCAGCCGAATGTCGAAACCGGGCAGGATCGGTCCCTGCCGTTCGGTCGGGTTGAGCTTGGGCAGCTTGTGCAGCGTCGCGGTCGGGATCACCAGCCGATCGATGTCCAGCCGGTTATAAGCCCAGGCGAACGGCCACCAATCCAGCTCCACGCGCGGCGCGGTGAAGAAACGGCCCTTAGGATCGGACAGGGTCAGCCCCCGCAGCACCGCCTTGCGATAGATGCTGCCGTCGATCCGGTCGACCTTGATCCGCAGGCCCGAGGGCGGCGCGACGCGGGCGATCCGCGCGACGAGGAAGCGATGCCCGGCCGCCGTGTCGAGCCAGGCGAGCGTGCCCACGACGATCAGCGCCAGCAGCGCCACGATCCCCGCGATCCAGCGTTGCCAGCGGCCATCCCAGGCGCGCCGGCGCGGCGCGGCTGGCGGCGGTGGCGGAATGACCGGAGGCGCGCCTTCGTCCATCAGAAAGCCTGCCCCAGCGACACATAGACCGCGATCTTCGGATCGCCCTGTTGCGGGTTGAGCGGCGTGCCGACATCGACGCGGATCGGACCGAAGCTGCTATAATAGCGCACGCCCATGCCCGCGCCGATGCGCAGATCGTCGAAACGCGGGAGGAAGCTGGTCGAGATATTGCCCGCATCGATGAACGGCACGACGCCGAAATTGCCGAAGCGCACCCGCGCCTCCAGCGCGAATTCGGCAAGGCTCTTGCCGCCGACCGGATCGTCATCCTCGCCATAGCGGGGACCGATCGCCTGATAGCCATAGCCGCGCACCGACGCGCCGCCACCCGCATAAAAGCGCCGCGACGGGGCGATGCGGTCGACGGTCGATCCCAAGATCGTGCCGAAGCGCGCGCGGGCGGCGACCACCACCCGCTCTCCCACTGGCTGGTAGACGCTGCCGTCCAGCTGCGCCTTGGCGTAGCCGAACGTTCCGCCTTGAAAGGACAGTTCCGGGCTGATCCGGCCGCCCAGACGAAAGCCCTCGCTGGGGTTCAGCAGATCGTCGCTGCCATCATAGGTGAGGCTGAGCGGCACCGCGCCGATGAAGAAGGTGCGCCGCGCGCCGCCGCTGAACGCATCCGCCTCATCCGACGCGATCAGCTCCGCACCCGCCCGCCAGACCCAGTTTTTCTGGAACAGGATATTGGTCTGCCGCTCGATCGAGCCGGCGAAGGTCAGCGTGCGGGCGTCATAGGCGTCGCGCTTGATGTTGCTGATCGACATGAGGCCGGTCAGCACATTGTCGCGGCGGCGGAAATTATTGCGGCGATAGGTGAAGGAGGCGGTCTGTTCCTGCGTGCCCAGCACCCCGCGCAGCGTCACCGCGCCTTCGGGCGGGAAGAAGTTGCGATGTTGCCAGCTCACCTCAGCGCGATAGCCCTCGCCGGTGCCATAGCCCAGCTCGCCGGCGATGGTGCGCAGCGGCGCGGCGCGCAGCCCGACGTCCAGGTCCACATGCTCGCCATCGCCCGCGTCGCGCGGCGTCAGCGTAACGGACGACACAAGGCCGGTGGCCACAATGGCGCGGCGCAGATCCTCGACGTCCGACGCCATATAGGTGTCGCCGGGCCGGAAGCGGGCGATGCGCTGCACATGGCGCGCGCTGAACAAGCTGTCGTCGTCGAGCAGGATGTTGCCGAAGCTGCGAAACCCGCCCGGCGTGACGACAATGTCCAGATCGCCCTTGCGCTCCTCATGGTCGATCCGCACTTCCGGCTCGTCCACCTTGGCGAAAGGAAAGCCATTTTCCGCCAGCGCCGTCGCCAGTCCCTGCTGCCCTTCCAATATGCGGTCGGCGTCGACGGGATCGCCCGCCTTCACCGCAAAGGCATCGCGCAGCTTGGGCGCACGCTCGCCCGTGTCCTGCAAGCCCATGACGTCGACGGAGGAAAGCAGATATTGCACGCCGGGCAGCGTCTCGAACGTGACGGCGAGCCGATCCGATCCCAGCGGCGGCGCGCTGACGCTGCCGCGCACCCGCGCCGCATAATAGCCCTTGGCCCGCAGCAGCAGCGAGAGCAGCTCGCTATCTTCCTTGATGCGGCGGTTGATCTGGGCGAGGTTGGCGGCCTTGCCCTGCCCCTGCCGCAGCACCGATAGCTGGTCGAACCGCTGTTGAAATGCCTGATCGGCGATGCCGTCCAGTCCGTTGAGCGTGACGCTGTAGCGCCGTTCCTCGCCACTGCTGACGCCGCTGTCGGCCATGGTCGCAGCGGCGGATGCAGGCTCCGCCGCCTCATCCTCCAGCACCGGCGGCGCCATCGGCGGGCCGGTTTCCGCGACCGGCGCTTCGGTTGGCTCTTCCACCAGCGGCGTGACACTGTCGGCTTGCCCCATGTCAGGCCAGTCGAGGCCGATGTCGGGCATCGGGTCCAGCGGATCGGCGCCCCGATCGGTCGCCGGCGTCGCGGCGGCGGGCGGTGTCGTCTGCGCGCGCGCGCCCGCCTGCGGCAGCAGCAAAAGAGGCGCGAAAATGAGGCTGGCGGCATGCGGGCAGCCAGGGACACGGCATCGGGTCCGCAAACCGGTGATCATCCGGCTCGTCTAGCCCAGTTTTTGCAAGGAATGCCAGCCAAGAAGCGCGCCGGCAGCGTCAGAAGGCGGTGTTCAGCCGATCGAGCAGCGCCCGCGCCGGACTGGCGCAATATTGGCCCGGCGCCTGCACCATGCGGTCGATCCGCGCCTGCACCCGCAGCACGCGTTCGTATAATTCCTGGCTCGCCTCGATCAAAACACGGGCGGCAAAGGGAAAAGTCTCCACCAACGTCGCTGCGCTGGGGGTCGCATGGCCCAGCCGATACTGGTCCGCGATCAGTTCGGCGTCGCTTATCTCGCCCCGCTGCCAGGCGCGCTGGCTGAGCAGCCAGGCAATGACATGCATCAGCCGCGTCGTCACCTTGAGCGATTCGCAGGCGAAGGCCACCCGTTGCAGCGGCTCCTCAATCTCGTGCCCGGCCGCCTCACAACTGTCGAAATAGAGGCGCGCCTCCTCCGCCATTTCCATCGCCTCCATATAGAGGCCATCGACCAGCCGCCGATGCAGGCTATGGTTGAGCAAAGGGGCGGAATGCATGCCGGTCATCTCCCCTTTCCTCTGCCATGCCCAAACGGCTTTGTCAGGTGCCAAGACATGGCGCGACCGACGGTCTGTCTCAAAGCGGGCCGGCGCGCCATGGAGGTGAGCCAGCCGATCAGGCGATGATGTCCGGGACCAGCTGATCCTCCAGCACGGCGATCTCGTCGCGCAGCCGCAGCTTGCGTTTCTTGAGCCGGGCGATCTGCATCTGGTCCGCCCCGCCCGCATCGACCAGCGCTGCAATCGCGCCATCCATGTCGCGATGCTCGATCCGCAACAGCTCCAGCTGGCGCATGATGTCTTCCTTGTTCATCCTGCACCCAAAATCCGCATCATGACCCCTCTTATTCGCTGCCCTGATAACCGCAGCGACCGACCCGAGCCATCGCAATTTTACCTGCGCCCCATCGCAAAGCCGCATTCGCCGCGAGACAGGGAGGGCGATTCATGATTTACTTCGTCATCCATCAGCTTCGTAAGGAGAATGTCATGGAAAATAGCCATGTTTCAGCACTTTCAGCCAAGCATGCCGGGCTCGACGCGCGAATCAAGGCGGAGACCAGCCGACCTAAACCGGATACCGTCCTTGTCGCCTCGCTCAAGAAGCAGAAGCTGCGGCTGAAGGAAGAACTGGCGGCCCAGCACTAAAGGGCGACCATATGGGTGGGGTAGGTTTCGGGCGCGTCTGCCCGCCTGCCCTTCCCGACCGGTTCAAAGCCTGTTCTGACGGGCAAACGGCCCCCGACGCATAAGCGGAGGGGGCTTTTTCATGACGATAAAGGGTTGATACACCGGCCGGCCGGTTAGCGGCGACGCGTCTCGATATGGCGGAGATAATCGGGCATGCCCCGGAAATCCCCCGCCCCGGCCGCAACCGGCTTGCGAGCCAGCTGCGGATCGACCGGCGCATCGAAAGCGACGCCGATCTTGGAATCCTTGGACCAGACAACGGTCGCATATACCTGCCCGATGCCGCGCAGGTCGAACGCCAGCCGCGCGCCGGCAGGCACCGCGCGCTCGCATTCCGCCATCAGTCCCGTTGCCGACAGATTACGCACCCGGGCCTTGCCCAGCGGCGCGCCTTCGGGCGTCGAGAGACTGGTCAGCAGGAACAGGCTGTCACGCGGCGCGACACGCGCCGGTCCCCGATCTGAATTGTCCTGTTCACCGTTCATCCGCAAACCCGTAAGCCTTTGGTGCTTTCAAGGCAAATCTACGCGTCAGGCGGTAGATAAAAGGTTAACGGCGTCACAATCCTAACCTAGTCGTCGCGGGAGATTTTTTCCTGCCGCTCATGCCGCTCCTGGGCCTCGACGGTCATGGTCGCGATCGGGCGGGCCTCCAGCCGGCCCAGCGAAATCGGCTCGCCGGTGACTTCGCAATAGCCATATTCGCCCTCGTCGATGCGACGCAGCGCCGCGTCGATCTTGGAGATCAGCTTGCGCTGCCGGTCGCGGGTGCGCAGCTCGATCGACCAGTCGGTCTCGCTGGACGCGCGGTCATTGAGGTCGGGTTCGCGCAGCGGCTCATTCTGGAGCACGGCCAGCGTGCCTTCCGCTTCGGCCAAAATCTGCTTCTTCCAATCCCACAGCCGCTGCCGGAAATATTCCAGCTGCAGGGGGTTCATAAATTCCTCGTCCCCCGAAGGGCGGTAATCGGCAGGGAGTGTTACGGTCGACTTTGGCGGCTTTTCACCGTCTTTATCGGGGTTCAGTACCGATGCCATCTGGCTCTCCGTATCGAGGGGAGCCCCCGGCGCTGCAAGTTCCGGGCGCCCATCACTTTGTTCTGCGCGCCTAATAGCCACGCTCCTGCGACGACACAAGCGCGCAATAGCATGCGCGTGAGTCGTCTGCCTTGCATTCCACCAAGCGCGGCCCGACGCCCTTGTTGACGAGTGTCGGGCCATCCGTCCCGAGATGAAACATTAACCCTGTCCATTCACTAAATTATGGACATAGTTACGGATTTCTGGTGATAAAGAAGGTTAACGCTGTTGCCCTTAACGCTTTGTTTCGCGTTTGATGGCAACGGATATTCCCGTCGTTTCGTGACCGTATCGGGCGAGCGCGCGGGGATAGGGAGGATCAAGTTTCATGTCGGTTCGGATGGCACTGGCTAAATTATGCGCCTGTACTGCCGGTGGCGCGATCATCGGCGGCGGTGCCGTCCATGTGGCCGAAAGCGCGCGTCCGGCCGTCGTCCACAGCAGCAAGAGCACCAAGGCCGCGCCCAAGAAGCGCTATGCCACGAAGACCGTCAAGCGCCGCGTCGTGACGACGCAAACCGCCTGCGCCCCGCAGACGGTCACGGTGACGACGCAGGCCGCCCCCATCCCCCTGCGCCCCGCCCCCATTCCGCCCTCCATGCCGCTCGTGTCCGGCGGCGGATCGGTGCCGGTGGTGATCGGCGGCAGCGGCGGGTTCGGCGGTGGATTTGGCGGCGGCTTCTTCGGCGGATCGAGCGGCGGATTTTTCGGCGGCAGCGGCGGCAGCGGTGGCAGCACCTCGACGACGAGCGGCAATATCTCGACCACCACGGGCGGGAATGTGACCACATCGAGCGGCAATGTCTCCACCTCCACCGGGGGCGACGTCTCTACGTCGAGCGGAAACACGACCACCACCACATCGAGCGGGAATGTCTCGACGTCGAGCGGGAACACCTCCACGTCCAGCGGCAATGTGTCGACGACCAGCGGCAACGTGTCGACCACCAGCGGCGGCAGCTCCAGCTCCTCCTCAAGCTCCAGTTCCTCGTCCAGCTCCTCTTCCTCCTCGTCCAGCTCCTCGTCGAGCAGTTCGGGCGGCAGCAATGGCGGTTCGGGTGGCAGCGGCAGTTCGGGAAGCAGCTCGTCTTCGTCATCCTCTTCCGGGTCCAGCTCTTCGTCGGGCGGCTCCTCCAGTTTTGGCACCACGACCACCGGGTCGAGCGGATCGTCCTCCAGCAGTTCGTCGAGCAGCAGCAGTTCCTCCTCGTCGTCCAGCAGCACGTCGGGCGGCACATCGACCAGTTCCGGCGGCCCGCCGACCGATGTGCCCGCGCCGCC
>DAMDPH010000162.1:0-7254 GCA_032082785.1 Sphingobium sp.
GAGGCGATCGACTTCCTGCGCTATTATGCGCAGCAGGCGCGCACCACTTTCGGTCCGCAGCAGCGGCCGCTGGGCCCGGTCATCTGCATCAGTCCGTGGAACTTCCCGCTCGCCATTTTCACGGGGCAGGTCGCCGCCGCGCTGGTCGCGGGCAATCCCGTGCTGGCGAAGCCGGCCGAGGAAACCCCGCTGATCGCGGCGGAGGCTGTGCGGCTGCTGCACGAAGCCGGCGTTCCGGGCGACGCGCTGCAACTGGTGCCGGGCGATGGCCCCATCGGCGCCGCGCTGGTCGCCGCGCCGGAGACGGCAGGCGTCATGTTCACCGGATCGACCGATGTCGCGCGCCTCATCCAGCGCCAGCTGTCCACGCGCCTCTCCGCCCAGGGCAAGCCGATCCCGCTGATCGCGGAAACCGGCGGCCAGAATGCGATGATCGTCGACAGTTCGGCGCTCGCCGAGCAGGTGGTGGCGGACGTTATCGCGTCCGCTTTCGACAGCGCGGGCCAGCGTTGTTCGGCGCTGCGCATTCTCTGCCTTCAGGAGGATGTCGCCGATCGCACGCTCGCCATGCTGAAGGGCGCGCTCAAGGAATTGCGGATCGGCCGGACCGACGAGCTGGCAGTCGATATCGGCCCGGTCATCACCGCCGAGGCGCAGATCACCATCAACGCCCATATCGATGCGATGCGCGCGCGTGGGCGCAAGGTCGAGCAACAGTCGCTCCCCGACGACTGCGCCCATGGCACCTTCGTGCCGCCCACGATCATCGAGATCGACAGCATCGCCGATCTGGAGCGCGAAGTGTTCGGCCCGGTGCTGCACATCATGCGCTATCGCCGCGAGCGGCTGGACCAGCTGGTCGAGGCGATCAACGCGACCGGCTATGGCCTGACCTTTGGCCTGCACACCCGGCTCGATGAAACCGTCGCCCGCGTCACGTCGCGCGTGAAGGTCGGCAATATCTATGTGAACCGCAATGTCATCGGCGCTATTGTCGGCGTGCAGCCCTTTGGCGGCTGTGGCCTGTCGGGCACCGGTCCCAAGGCGGGCGGTCCGCTCTATCTCGGCCGGCTGGTGAGCACGCCGCCGGTCTTTGCCGAGCGGGTCGGCTATCTCCACTCGCCGCTGCATGACTTCGCCGACTGGCTGGATAATGAGGGGGATGAGGCAGCGGCGGCGATGGCGCGTCGCTATGGCGATGCCTCGGCGCTGGGCGTCGAGGTGCTGCTGCCCGGCCCGGTGGGCGAGCGGAACGTCTATGCGCTGCACCCGCGCGGACGGTTGCTGCTGCGCCCGGCGACCCGGCAAGGCCTGTTGCAGCAGATGGCGGCAACGCTGGCGACCGGCAATAGCGGCTGGGTGGATGGGCATGTTCTGCCCGCCGATCTGCCCGCCAGTGTGGCCCGTCATTTCGACACGGCGACGCAGAAACCGGTCGCCGCGATGCTGGTGGAGGGTAGTGAGGCCGATGTCCTGGCCGCCGTGCAGTCCGCCGCGCATATGGAAGGGCGGATCGTGCCCGTCCATGTTCCGGGCGCTGACGGCAGCTACACGCTCGACTGGCTGTTGGAGGAGGTTTCCACCTCGATCAACACGACCGCCGCGGGCGGCAATGCGAGCCTGATGATGATCGGGTGAAGCGGCGCCGGCCCCGCCGCCGGCGCTTTATTGAGCCCGACAGCCACTCGGTTCGTCGCAAAAGTGTAAAGATTTACTCAATAGGTGTAACCCCTTAACCCGGCGATCCGAATGAGTAGGGTCCATAGGGTGAAGCTTAACGATTTCGAAACCCGGTGTGGATAGTTTTTGGGTAGAAATTTTTTTCGAGGGGAACTTCCAATGCGTATCCTACGTAAAGTGGCGATGCAAAGCTTGGCGTTGGCCGCGCTCGTGGGTGCGTCCACTGCCGCTTATGCGTCCGATGGCCAAATTACTTTCAACGGTCAAGTGACCGGCACCACCTGCACTATCAATGGTGGTACGCCGAACTTGACGGTGACATTGCCGACCGTTTCGACGACCGCTCTGGGTGCTACCAACGCGACGGCTGGTCGTACGCCGTTCAGCATCGCGCTGACGAACTGCACGGCTGCTGACGCCACGACGGTTGGCGCCTATTTCGAGCCTGCCGCTAACGTATCGGTCGCTAATGGCGTGCTGATCAATGCTGCGGCTGCGTCGCCGGCAACCAATGTTGCGGTGCAGCTGCTGAACAATAGTTTTGGCAAGATCCAGCTGGGCAGCACGACCCAGAATGGCACCACGGCGACGATCACGACCGGTGCGGCGACGCTGAACTATTATGCCGAATATCTGGCGACGGGCGCGGTTGGCGCCGGTGCGGTTCAGACCACGGCGCTTTATTCGATCGTCTATCCCTAATCAGTTGTTATTGATTGTTCCTCCGGGTCCGCCTCGCTCTATCGGTGAGGCGGAGAGAGGCTTTGTGACGTGAAACGCCTGTTTCCTATTATTGCCGCCTGTGCCGCCCTGTTCGGCACCGGTTCGGCTTTCGCCTCCGTGATCCTGCATGGGACGCGCGTGGTCTATCCGGGGCAGGCGCGCGATGTCACCATCGCGGCGGAGAATAATGGCGATTTGCCGGTGCTGGTGCAGGCCTGGCTCGACACGGGTGAATCTTCGGCTCGCCCCGAAGATAGCAAGACACCGTTCGTGCTGACGCCACCGCTGTTCCGGCTCGATCCGAAAAAGACGCAGAGCCTTCGCATCATCAAGTCCGGCGACACCCTGCCCAAGGATAAGGAATCGCTTTTCTGGCTCAACGTGCTGGAGATTCCGCCGCAGACCGATGATGGTGGGGCGAACAACAAGCTCCGGCTCGTTTTCCGCACGCGTGTGAAGCTGTTCTTCCGCCCGCCCTCTCTTGACGGCAAGGTCGAGGATGCGGCCGGGCGGGTGAGCTGGCGCGTGACGCGCGATGCCAAGGGCGCACCGGCGCTGCTGGCGCACAATCCTACCCCCTATCATGTCACTTTCAGCCGCGTCGCCACCACTGTCGACGGCGTGCGCTATGATGTGCCCGCCGGCGGGATGGTCGATCCCGGCGCGGACCTGACGCTGGCCCTGACGGCGGCGCCGGCCGGTAATCCGGCGGCGAGCGGCGTCGTCTATGCCTATATTAACGATTATGGCGTTAGCGTGGATGGGCGGGCCACTCTCAGCCTGAGCGACTGAGGCGGGCATGGAGAGGAGCTTGATCCCACCCGCCCGCGCACCGACGAGGGGCGGACTATTCTGCCGTTCGGCAAGCCTGCTGGCTTTGGCCGGTGCGGCGATGATGCCGGCGGCGGCCCTTGCCGAGGATGCGCCCGGTAATAATGTCGCCGTGACCGCCACGGCCGGCGATCGCGGACAGGCGCCCGCCAAGGGCGCGTCCGACTATATCAGTTTTGATTCCGGCCTGTTGATGGGCGGCAATGCCGGCGCCGTCGATCTGTCGCGCTTCACCGCATCCGATGCCGTCGAACCGCGCACCTATAATGTCGACATTTATGTAAATGGCGACTTCATCGCCCGTCAGGATGTGCGGTTCGAGCGTGTCGACGGGCGGGTCGGCTATTGCGTCGACAGCAAGGCATTGGCGCGGTTCCAGGTCAATATGAAGGCGGTGTCGCCCGAAGGACGGGCCGCGCTCAGCCGCGCCGATGCGGGTCAGTGCAGCTTCCTGCCGACCATCCTGCCCGGCTCCAGCGCGCTGTTCGACCTCAATGAATTGCGGCTGGACATTGCCATTCCGCAGGCGGCGATGCTGGTCACGCCGCGCGGCTATGTCGCGCCCGAAGCCTGGGACGCGGGCGTCACGGCGGCGACCCTGAGCTATCGCGCCAATTTCTATCATGTCGGCGGCGCCGTCGGCAGCGACAGCGGCTATGTCGGCCTGACGGCGGGGCTTAATCTGGATGGCTGGTATTTTCGCCATCAGTCCGCGACCACCCTGGGGTCGGACGGCCGCAACCAATATCAGAATATCGCCACCTATGTGCAGCGCCATTTGCCGGCCCTTCAGGCGAAGCTGACGCTGGGCGACAGTTTCACCGATGGCATGGTGTTCGACACGATCGGCGTGCGCGGCATACAACTGGCCAGCGAGGACCAGATGTTGCCGGAATCCCAGCGCGGCTATGCGCCGCTGGTGCGCGGGTCGGCGCGGACCAATGCTCGGGTGACGGTCACGCAAAATGGCGTCACCCTGTATGAGGCGACGGTCGCGCCCGGCCCGTTCGTCATCCGCGATCTTTATGCCACGGGCTATGGCGCCAATCTGGAAGTGACGGTCACGGAAGCCGACGGGTCGGTCAACCGCTTCTCCGTTCCCTATGCCGCCGCGCCGCAACTGGTGCGCAAGGGGCGGCTGCGCTATTCGCTGGCGGGCGGCTGGCTGCGCGACCAGCAGTTGCGCGACGAGCCGCCGGTGCTGCTGGGCGCGGCGCAATATGGCCTCAGCAATCTGTTCACCGTCTATGGCGGCGCGACCCTGTCCGAAGGCTATGGTTCGGCGCTGGTCGGGGGTGCCATCAACACGTCGATCGGGTCGTTTTCCGCCGACGTTACCCTGTCCAACGCGCGGCTGCCGGAGGAGGGGACGCAGACCGGCCATCGCGTCCGCTTGTCCTACGCCGCCTTCATCGAGCCGACCGACACCAATGTCGCGGTGGCGGCCTATGTGCATAATTCGCGCAACTTCCTCGACCTGCGTCAGGCGGCCTATCGGCGCCAGCGCATTTACGAGCCGTTCGACCTGGACGGGCTGGATGTCGGCTTGGAGCGGGAGCGCAACCGCTATCAGGCGACGATCAACCAGAATCTGGGCGATGCCGGGCGCTTCTTCCTGTCGGGGACGCTTACCGACTACTGGACGCGTGATGGCCGGACCTTCACCGCGCAGGTGGGCTATGGCAACAGCTTCCGCATCGGCAATCACAGCTTCAACTTCAACATCGACTATTCCCGCGTCCGCGATCTTGCGACCGGGGCGAGCGATGATCGGCTGTTCGCGTCGATCAGCATGCCGCTGGGCAGCGGGCTGGGCCAGCCGATCGTGACGGCGAGCGCGATGGAAGGTGGTCGTGGCACATCCTCCCAACAGTTGCGCGTCAACGGCACCACGCTGGAAAATTACAACCTCGCCTATGGTGCCTATGTCGAGCGGCAGGACGGCAATGCCCGGATCGGCGGCAATATCGACCATCGCGCGCGGCCGGCGACGTTCAGCGCCAGCGCCAGTGCCGGCGGCGGCGCGGATCAATTCTCGGTCGGGTTGAGCGGCGGCATCGTCATCCATCCGGGCGGCGTGACGCTGGCCAATGATCTGGGCGATACGATCGGCATCGTCGAGGCAAAGGGCGCCAGCGGGGCCAAGGTGCTGAACGGCACCGGCATCGAGCTGGACGATCGCGGCTATGCGATCATCCCCTATCTTTCGCCCTATCGGCTGAACGATGTGGCGGTCGATCCGCAGGGCGTGCCGCTCGACGTGCAGTTCCGCAATACCGCGCAGAAGGTCGCGCCGGTGGCGGATGCGGCGGTGATGGTGCGTTTTGCCACCACCAGCGGCCGCTCGGCGCTGATCACCATCCGCCGTCCGGACGGATCGCCCGCGCCCTTCGGCGCGACGCTGGTCGATGAAGCCGGCGAGGAGAAGGGCGTCGTGGGGCAGCAGGGGCAGGCGTTCGGCGCCGGCCTTGAGGATACGGGCACGCTCTATCTGTCGACGGGCGACGGCGTGGAACTGCTGTGCGGCTTCAACTATCATCTGCCGGAATCGAAGGAAACGGGCTATTCGACGATCGAGGCGCAGTGCGGGCCGATCCCGTCGGGCCGGCGGATCGCCGGGCGCGGGGCGCCGCAGCAGGGCGAACAGGGCGGCCGCAGGTGACACCGACAGGGGCCGCGCTTCCTTGCGCCAGGGCCGATAACCACAGCTTTCGCGTCAGCCGTCCGGCCGGCGCGCACATCATTCTTCAAAGCCGCATATCCCATGCGCGCAGGGCCGCTTGACAGCAAGGCGGGTCGGCGGCAGGGCCACGTCGGGGGAGGTATCATCATGAGCATGGAACAGACGATCGACGGCCGGACTTTGACGTCCGATATGCACGACTGGTTGAAGCGTTTACCGCTATATAGATGGTGGCGGCAGGCGGTGGTCGGCTCCGTCGACCATGAGGTGATCCGTGAGCGGATCATCGCCGAAAGCGGCTGGTCGCCCCGCTATGCGTTCATGACGATGATGTCGGCCGGCATCGCCGTGCTGGGTCTGTTGCTGTCGTCGCCGGCGGTGGTGATCGGCGCGATGTTGATCTCGCCGCTGATGAGCCCGATCCTGGGGCTTGGCTTCAGCCTTGCCCATTTCGATTTCGTCGAAATGCGCCGGTCGATGATCGCGCTGGCTATCGGCTCCATAGCGGCGGTGGCCTTCACCGCTCTCATCGTGGCGTCCTCGCCGTTGCAGGCGCCCACGCCTGAGATCATCGCCCGTACCCGGCCCAATCTGTTCGACCTTGCGGTCGCCTTATTCGCCGCGCTGGCGGGCACGTTCGCGATCATTCGCGGGCGCGGCGATACGGTCGTCGGCGTGGCCATCGCCACCGCCTTGATGCCGCCGCTGGCCGTGGTGGGCTATGGCCTTGCCACCTGGAACCTGGCGGTGTTGGGCGGCGCGCTGGCGCTGTTCATCACCAACTTCGTGACCATCGCCCTGTCGGCCACGATCATGGCCCGCTATTATGGCTTTGGCCATCATCTCTCCTCGCAGCAGAGCTGGACGCAGACCGGCTTCCTGCTCGCCGTGTTCGTCGTCATGTCGGTGCCGCTGGGCATTTCGCTCAAGCATATCGCCAGCGAAGCGGTGACGGTGTCGCAGGTCCGTTCGACGCTGACCCGCGAATTTGGCGGCGCGGCGCGGGTGACGCAGCTGGAGGTCAATTTCGACAAGTCGCCGGTCACCGTCTATGCGGTCGTCATCACCCCGCGCGACAAGATGCAACGCCCCGAAGTGTTGCAGGCACGGCTGTCGGAACGGCTGGAACAGCCTGTCTCGCTACGGCTCGATCAGGTGGCGCTGGAGCCGGGCGCCGGTGCGCTCGATGCGCAGCGCGAGGAATTGCGTCAGGCCGGCGAAGCGGCTGCGGCGGAAACCGCCAATGTGACTGCCGTGTCCAGCCTGCTCAGCCTCGCCACCGGCGTGCCGCCCGAGCGGCTGCTGATCGACCGGGAACGCCGCCGTGCCGCTGCGCC
>DAMDPH010000163.1:0-7205 GCA_032082785.1 Sphingobium sp.
CCGCCGATCCGGCTTTGCAGCAGCGCATCCAGGCCGCCGCGCCGGCTGACGCGGCCGCTCCGGCCGCCGATCCCGCCGCGCCGGGACAGCCGCCGCAGCAATAACAAGAGCTTGTAAATTCCCTTGGGGAGAGGAGGGCCGCGCACCCCGCGTCGCCCTCCTCTCCTTTTTCGGTTTTGACGCACAAGAGGGGTGACAGGCCCCCTTTTGCCTGTCTATCCCGGCATCATGCATGAACCGGCTCTAGTCATCGCCCTGATCGGCATTCTGGGCACGGGGGCGCAGTGGATCGCCTGGCGCACCGGTTGGCCCGCTATCGCTCTCATGCTCGCGGCGGGCGTTATCGCCGGTCCCGTCTTCGGCTTGATCGATCCGCGCCTGACCTTTGGCGAGCTGCTCGAACCGATCATCTCCATCGCAGTCGCGCTGATCCTGTTCGAGGGCGGGCTCAGCCTCAACCTGCGCGAGTTGCGCAAGACCGACGGCGCGGTCACGCGCCTCGTCTTCCTGGGCGCGCCGATCGGCTGGGTGCTCGGCGCCATCGCCTGCTATTATGTCGCCGGGCTGGTCTGGCCGGTGGCGATCCTGTTCGCCGGCATTCTGGTGGTGACCGGCCCGACCGTGGTCATGCCGCTGCTGCGCCAGAGCAGCATCGCCACCCGACCGCGCGCGATCCTGAAATGGGAAGCGATCGTCAACGATCCGGTCGGCGCGCTGTTCGGCCTCTACACCTATGAATATCTGCATCAGGTGGAGCAGGGCGGCACCCTGATGGGCGTGCTGCTGTCGCTGCTGGCGGCAACCGCGGTCGCCGGCCTGATCGGCTTCCTCGCCGCCCGCGCCATCGCCTGGGCCTTCCCGCGCGGTCATGTGCCCGAATATCTCAAGGCTCCGGTGCTGCTGGTCGCGGTGATCGGCGTGTTCGTGTTGTCGAACCATATTCAGGAAGAAACGGGGCTGCTGGCGGTCACGATCATGGGCATCGCGCTCGCCAATCTGAAGCTGGACTCGCTGCGCGACATTCACCCGTTCAAGGAGAATATCACCGTTCTCCTGATCTCCGGCGTGTTCGTGCTGCTGTCCTCCTCGCTCGATCTGGCGGTGTTGCGGCAGTTTGAATGGCGTTTCCTCGCCTTCCTGCTGGCGCTGCTGTTCCTCGTCCGTCCGGCGACCGTGCTGCTCAGCCTCGCCTTCAGCCCGGTGCCGTGGAACGAGCGACTGCTGGTCGCGTGGATCGCGCCGCGCGGTATTGTCGCGGTCGCCATTTCCGGCCTGTTCGCGCTGCGGCTCGACCGGCTGGGCTATGGCGACGGATCGATCCTCGTCACCCTGTCCTTCGCGGTCGTGGTCGCGACGATCCTCTGTCACGGCTTCTCGATCAAATGGGTCGCGCGAATGCTCAAGGTGACGGGCGCGCAGGAGAAGGGGCTGCTGCTGGTCGGGGCGACGCCGTTCAGCCTCAGCCTCGCCGTGCAGCTGCGACAGCTGGAACTGCCGGTGATGATCGCGGACAATAGCTGGCAGCGGCTCGCCCCCGCGCGGCAGGCGGGCATTCCGACCTTCCATGGCGAGATCCTGGCCGAGGCGACCGAGGACCGGCTGGATCTGGCGCAGTTTCAGGTGCTGGCCGCGACATCGGATAATGAGGCTTATAACGCCCTCGTCTGCAATGAATTCGCGCCGGAAGTCGGGCGCGACAATGTCTATCAGCTGGGCGACGCTAGCCATGACGAGGATCCGCGCGCGCTCCCGGAATCGCTGCGCGGGCGCGCCCTGTTCGGATCGGGCCTGGGCGTCGAGGACATCATGGCGCGCGAAGAAAAGGGCTGGACCTTCCGCAAGACGCGCATCAGCGAACAGTTCGGCTTTGAGGAAACGCGCGACAGCCTGCCCGCCGGCGCGGACATGCTGCTGCTGGTGCGGCGCAGCGGCACGTTGCGCTTCTTCAGCCATGCCTCGCGCCCCACGCCCCAGCCCGGCGACACGATTTTATCCTATGTGCCGCCCGCAGAGCCCGCCGCTCGCAAGCCCAAAGGAGAGGATGTTTGACACGCCTGGCCCCCCTGCTCGCCCTGTGCCTCATCGCCGGTTGCGACCGTCCGGATAGAGGCGGCAATGACGCGACGGCGGCTGGCAATGCGGCCAATGCGGCGGACGCGGCCAACGCCATGATCGACAATGGCGCCGCCAACGCGACCGAGGCGCCCCGGTCGATCCTGCGCCCCGAAGTGGCCGAGCCGGAGGCGCCCAAGCAGATCGAACCGGCGCATCTGGTGATCGGCTTCGGCAGCAAGGGGCTTGAGCTGGATGACGCGGCCAGGACGGCGCTCGACACGCTGATGGACGATCCGGCGATGAAGGCCGGCGGCCCCGTCACCCTGCGCGGTCACAGCGATTCGCGCGGCCATGACGGCGACAATCGCGTCGCCTCGCGCAAGCGGGCGGAGGCGGTGCGCGCCTATCTGCTGGAAAAGGGCGTGGCCGAAAAGCGCATCAGCCTGATTGCGCTGGGCGAAGATCGCCCGATCGCGCCCAATGCCAAGGAGGATGGCAGCGACAATCCCGAAGGCCGGGCGAAGAATCGCCGGGTCGAAATCGATGTCGCGCTGCCCGAAGTGCTGGTGCCGCCGCCGGTGAAGCCCGCCGCCGCGCCGGCGGGCGACAGCGACAAGGAATAGCCATGGCGGCCGCTGCGGCGTAGGGGACGCGGCATGACCTCTCCCATCTGGCATCCCTTCACGCAGCACGGCCTCAACGAACCGATCGAGACGGTGGTGCGGGCCGACGGCGCGTTGCTGCATCTGGCGGACGGCCGCACCCTGATCGACGGCATTTCCAGCTGGTGGGTGACGACGCACGGCCATTGCCATCCCCGCATCGCCCGCGCCATCGCCGATCAGGCGGGGCAGCTCGATCAGCTGATCTTCGCCGGCTACAGCCACGAACCTGCTGAGACGGTGGCGCGCGGACTGGTCGAGCTGGCGCCGGGCGCGCCGGATCGCGATCCGCTGGCGCATGTCTTCTTTTCCGACAGCGGCTCCACGGCGGTCGAGGTCGCGCTCAAAATGGCGCTTGGCTATTGGCATAATCGCGCGCTCGACGGCGTGTCGAAGCCGCGCCACCGCATCCTCGTGCTGGAACATGGCTATCATGGCGACACGATCGGCGCGATGTCGGTCGGGGCGCGCGGCGTCTATAATGCCGCCTGGGCGCCGCTGCTGTTCGATGTCGGCACCATCCCCTTTCCGCAGGCAGGCGGGGAACAGGCGACGCTCGACGCGCTGGAGGCCGCCTGTGCCGGCCCGGAAGCGCCCGCCGCCCTGCTGGTCGAGCCGCTGATCCTGGGGGCGGGCGGCATGCTGGTCTATCCGCCCGCCATCCTGCGCCAGATGGCGGCGATCTGCGCCGCGCACGACGTGCTGTTCATCGCCGATGAGGTGATGACCGGCTGGGGCCGCACCGGCACGCTTTTCGCCTGCGAACAGGCCGGCGTCGTGCCGGACATCATGGCGGTGGCAAAGGGGATCACCGGCGGCGCCATTCCGCTCGCCGCCACGCTCGCCACGCCGCGCATCTTCGAGGCGCATCGCTCGACCGACCGGGCGCGGCTTTTCTACCATTCGTCCAGCTACACCGCCAACCCGATCGCCTGTGCGGCGGCCGCCGCCAATCTGGCGATCTGGCGCGAGGAACCGGTGCTGGATCGGATCGCGGCGCTCAGTGACGGCATCGCGCAGCGACTCGCTGTTCTGTCGGCGCATCCCGCCTTTGCGAATCCGCGCCAGCTCGGCACCATCGCCGCCATCGATCTGGTGACGCCTGATGCCGGCTATCTTTCGCAACTGGCGCCGCGCCTGCGCAGCTTCTTTCTGGAGGAAGGCCTCTTGCTACGGCCGCTCGGCAACACCATCTATCTGATGCCGCCATATTGTTTGGCTGCGGATCAGCTCAATCATATCTTCGCAACCCTTGCGAAAGCCGCTGATCGCTTCGGCCTGTCGGCCTGACTTTCATTTTGTGCAATTTGGCGCTATGGCGGCGCGATTTTTGGTTTCCGGGATATTATGGCGAAAGAAGAACTGCTCGAAATGCGCGGACAGGTTGTGGAGCTTCTCCCCAACGCAATGTTCCGCGTCCGGCTTGAAAATGATCATGAGATCCTCGGCCACACCGCAGGCAAGATGCGCAAGAATCGCATCCGTGTGCTGGTGGGTGATGAGGTGCTGGTCGAACTGACCCCCTACGACCTGACCAAGGGTCGGATCACCTACCGGTTCAAATAAGCCGCATTCCGATGCGGCTCATCCTTGCTTCGGCATCCCCCCGGCGGCGCGACCTGCTGGGCCAGATCGCTGTCGTGCCCGATCGGGTCGATCCCGCCGATATTGACGAGACGCCCCGCAAGGCGGAGCGTCCGGCTGCCTATGCCGCGCGGGTCGCGGCGGAAAAGGCGGCGCTGGTGGCGACGCGCCATCCCGGTGCGCTGATCCTGTCGGGCGATACCGTGGTCGCGGTCGGCCGGCGCATCCTGCCGAAGGCGGAGACGGTGGAGCAGGCGCGCGCCTGTCTCGACCTGCTGTCGGGTCGGCGGCATCAGGTATTCAGCGCCATCACGCTGATCGATGCCGACGGCCGCGCGCGGCACCGGCTTTCGACCAGCATCGTGATCTTCAAACGGCTCGAACGGCCGGAGATCGACGCCTATCTCGCCAGCGACGAATGGCAGGGAAAGGCCGGCGGCTATGCGATTCAGGGCCGCGCGGCCGGACTGATCCGCACCATTCAGGGCAGCCACAGCGCAATCATAGGGCTGCCGCTTTACGAAACCCGCGCGCTGCTCAAGGCAGCGGGCTACCCACTGGTCTGACATCATGGCGCAATGGCTGTATGAAGAAGGAATTGGCGAGGCACGCGCCGCGCTGATCGAACATGGCCGTCTGGTCGAAGCGCAGGTGGAGCGCGAAGGCACCGCCGCGCGGGCCGGCGCGGTGTTGCAGGCGCGCCTTGTGCAGACCGTCATCCCCCGCAAGCGCGGCATCGCCCGGCTGACGTCAGGTGAGGATGTGCTGATCGAACCGATCCCGCCCAAGCTTGCCGAAGGCGCCAATTTCCTGGTCGAGATCCTGCGCGAGTCCATCGCCGAGGAAGGCCGCGCCAAGCTTGCCAAGGGGCGGGCGGCGGCGCCGGGATCGAAACCGCATCCCGGCCCCACCTTGTTGCAGCGGCTGCGCGCCACCGACATTCCGATCCTGCCCTGCCCGGCGCATGAGGAGGACCGGCTGGAGGCGCATGGCTGGAGCGAGCTGATGGAAGAGGCGCTGTCCGGCGACATCGGCACCGAAGCGGCGGCGCTGCGTATTTTCCCGACGCCGGCGATGCTGCTGATCGATGTCGACGGCAGCCTGCCGCCGGCTCAGCTGGGGCCGAAAGGCGCCAAGCTAGCCGCGCAGGCGATCCGCCGCATGGGGCTGACCGGGTCGATCGGTATCGACCTGCCGACCATGAACAACAAGGATGAGCGCGTCATCGCCGCCGCGCAGATCGACAAATATCTGCCGCTCCCGTTCGAGCGGACGGCGGTGAACGGCTTCGGCTTCATCCAGATCATCCGCCGGCGCGAGCGGGCGAACCTGATGGAAGTGCTGCGACAGGATCGGGTCGAAACCGCCCTGCTGGCGCTGCTGCGCCGGGCGGAGCGGCATGGCGCCGGCGGGCCGGTGACGATCACCGCCGCGCCTGCGCTGATCGAAAGGCTGCGCCGCAAGTCCGACTGGGTGGAGCAGCTGGCCCGGCGGCGGGGTGGCGCGATCGACTTGAAGGCGGACCAGACGCTCGCCATATCGGCCGGCCATGTCGCCTAAAGCCTCCATCTGCCCCGTCTGCGGCGCCCCGACCGCGCCTGAAACCCGCCCTTTCTGCGGCCCGCGCTGCCGCGACCGCGACCTGCTGCAATGGCTGGGCGAGGGCTATCGCGTGCCCGGAGCGCCGGCGTCGGCCGATATGCAAAAAAGCGATGATTCAGGGCTAGACAGCAGCGACGATTGACGCTTATAGGCACGCCTCCATCCGGCGGCCCTTCCGCCGAAGACCCGTGCCCGGGTAGCTCAGTTGGTAGAGCATGCGACTGAAAATCGCAGTGTCGGCGGTTCGAATCCGTCCCCGGGCACCATATTCCTCCCAGCATCATCCCAGCCGGCAGCGCCCGCCGCGCATTCGCCTGCTTGTGTCCGCACTCGGCTCCGGGGGAACGCCGTGCATTCCCCCGCGCCTCATACCCGTCAGCCGCTGTTGCGGAGGGCGGTGGCGATGGCGTTAATCGACAGTTCGATGCCTTCCTTGATCCGCGCATCATCCTCGCCCGCGCGATGGCGCTTGAGCAGTTCGACCTGCAAAAGGTTGAGCGGCTCGATATAGGGGAGGCGCAGCCGGATCGAGCTTTCCAGCGTCGGGCTCTTCTCCAGCAGGCGCGACTGGCCGGTGGCGGTCAGCAGGCCGTCATGGGTCATGGCCCAGCCTTCGCGAATGCGGCCGAACAGCGTTTCGGCAAGCGGCTGATCCTCCACCAGCGGCAGATATTGGGCGGCGATGCCCAGATCCGACTTGGCCAGCACCATCTCCAGATTGGCGAGCGCCGACCGCAGGAAGGACCAATGCTGCGCCATGTCGGCCAGCAGCGCCTTGTCCTCGAACCGGGCGATCGCATGGCCCACGCCATACCAGCCCGGCAGCATCACCCGCGCCTGCGCCCAGCTAAACACCCAGGGGATGGCGCGCAGATCCTCGATCCGGCTGCTCTTGGTCCGGCTCGCCGGGCGGGAGCCGATCTTGAGGCCGCTGATTTCCTGGATAGGGGTCAGCTGGCGAAAAAATTCCTTGAACCCCTCGGTCTCGTAGACCAGCTCGCGATAGGCGGCGAAGGCGGTCTGCGACAATTCGTCCATGGCCGCTGCAAAGCGCGTCGCGTCCCGTTCCGACAGCGCTTCAGGCTCCAGGCTGGCGAGCAGGGTGGCGCTCGTCATCGCTTCCAAATTGGTCATGGCGACGTCACGCGTGCCGAATTTGGCGGCGATCACCTCGCCCTGTTCGGTGATGCGGATGCGGCCCTGCACCGTGCCCTTGGGCTGCGCCTGGATCGCGGCGAAGGCGGACCCGCCGCCCCGGCCGACCGCGCCGCCCCGGCCGTGGAACAGCTGCATCGCGGCCCC
>DAMDPH010000164.1:0-7180 GCA_032082785.1 Sphingobium sp.
GGGCGGGCAAGGCGTCGGCGCGGCGCGGGATCGACCGGCGCACGCTGCTGATCGGCGGCGGCGCGACGGCCGGGCTGCTGATCGCCTGGGGTCTATGGCCGCGCCGCTATGCGCCCAATCTCAACGCCGGGCCGGGCGAGACGATCGTCAACGCCTTCCTCAAGATCGACCGCGCCGGGCAGATCATCGTCATCGTGCCGCAGACGGAAACGGGGCAGGGGGTGACGACGCTGCTGCCGCAGATTTTGGCGGACGAGCTGGGCGCGGACTGGCGCACCATCGGCGTGCAGAGCGCGCCCATCGGTCCGCTCTACGCCAACACCTTGCTTGCCCGGCACTGGCTGTCGAGCGACTGGACCCGGTTGGTTGGCGAGGCGGGCGACTGGACGCTCGACCAATATGCGACCCGCAGCGCGCTGATGCTGACCGGCGGCGGGACATCGGTGCCGATGTTCCACGACGCCTATCGCGACGCCGGCGCGGCCGCCCGCATCCTGCTGTGCAAGGCGGCGGCGGCACGGTGGGACGTGCCCTGGGAAAGCTGCGACATTGTCGGCGGCTTGATTACGGACGGTGGCAACCGGCGGCTCAAGATCGGGGAGCTGGCGGCCGAAGCGGTGCAGTTCAAGCTGCCCGATATCCTGCCGCTGCGTCAGGGGCAGGAAGGGCGGCTGGCGGGACAGGATCTGCCCCGGCTCGATACCCCGGCCAAGATCGATGGCCGTCATACCTATGCCGCCGACATCCGCCTGCCCGACATGGTCTATGCCTCGATCCGGCAGGGGCCGATCGGCGACGGGGTGCTGGCCGGGCATGACCAGCGCGCGCCCGCCGGCGTCACCGGCTTCCTCAAGCTGGTCGCGCGCGAACGCTGGCTTGCGGCGGTGGGCAGTAACTGGTGGGCGGCCAACAAGGCGCTCGACCTTGCCGACCCGGTCTTCACCCTGCGCGGCGTGCCGGTGGACAGCGGCCGGATCGACGATCTGCTGGAAACTGCGTTCGACGGCGACAATGGCCGCCGCCTTTATTCGCAAGGCGAATTGCTGCCGGTGTTCGAGGGCGCGACGATCCTGGCGAGCGAGTTTCAGGTCGAGCCTGTGCTGCACCTGTCGGTCGAGCCGCCCTGCGCCACCGCCCGCATCAGCGCGGACGGCGCGGAAATATGGATGGCGACACAGGCGCCCGGCCTGGCCCGCGCCGCAATCGCCGAGGCGCTCGGCCTCTCGGAAAATGCCGTTACCCTTTATCCGCTGCATGCCGGCGGCTCCTCTGGCCGGCGGATGGACCATGAGGTCGGGGTGCAGGCGGCGCTGATCGCTCGCGAAATGGGGCGGCCGGTGCAACTGCTCTGGTCGCGGCTCGAGGATGTGATTCAGGACCGCCCGGCGGCCGCCGCCCATGCCCGCATGGCGGCGAAGCTCGGCCGCAACGGCGCGATAGAGGGCTGGCTGGCCAAGGTCGCCGCGCCCTGTGCGCTGACGCAGAGCTGGTCGCGCATCGCCCGTGGCAAGCTGCCGCACGAAGCCGCCGAAGCGGCAGCTGACACAACGAGCCGGCTGGCGGTGGCGGGCATGGCGCTGCCCTATGCGGTGCCCAATTGGGCGGTGGATCATTATCCCGCCGACATCGGCCTGCCGCTGGGCTTCATGCGCGGCAATGCGCGTCTTTACGGTGCCTTCTTCACCGAAAGCTTCGTCGATGAACTGGCGCATCTCGCCGGGACTGAGCCAATGTCCTTTCGCATCCAGATGCTGGGCGGCAATCCCCGGCTGGCCCACTGCCTGTCGACCGCGGCGGCGATGGGCGGGTGGCAGGGCGGCATCGCCGGCAGCGGCCAGGGCATCGCCGCGCATCAGAGTGAAGGCGGCTATGCCGCGCTGATGGTCGAGGCGGGGGTCCGCGACGGCAAGCTGTCGGTCGGCCGCCTCGTCGCCGCCGTCGATTGCGGCGATCAGATCAATCCCGACATTGCGCGGCAACAGCTGGAAGGCGGGCTCGTTTTCGGGCTGGCGCTGGCGATGGGCGCGTCGGTCCCCTATGCCGGGGGGCTGCCGACCCGCGCCATAATGGGGCGGATGAACCTTCCCCGACTGGCCGATATTGGCGAGGTTTCGGTGGAGCTGGTCCGCAGCACCGCTGAGCCGGGCGGCGTCAGCGACCTGCTCGCGCCGCTGGTCGCGCCCGCCATCGCCAACGCCCTTTTCACCGTTACCGGACAGCGTTTCCGGCGCCTTCCGCTCCTTTCGCAGGATTGACACGCATCATGGCCCGAACCGGCGTTCTTCTCATCAACCTTGGCACGCCCGACGCGCCCGACCCGGCATCGGTGCGCCGCTATCTGGCGGAGTTCCTGTCCGACCCGCGCGTGGTGGAATTGCCCAAGCTGCTGTGGCAGCCGATCCTGCGCGGGCCGATCCTGCTGACCCGGCCGCGCAAATCGGCCCATGCCTATCAGCAGGTCTGGATGAAGGAGGGGTCGCCGCTCGCCGTCTACACCCGCGACACCGCCGCCGGGCTGGTGGGGCGGTTCGGCGACGATGTGATGGTCGACTGGGCCATGCGCTATGGCAATCCGTCCATTCCCGCGCGGCTGGAGGCGATGGTCGCGCAGGGGTGCGATCGCATCCTGCTGGCGCCGCTCTATCCCCAATATTGCGCCGCCACCACCGCCACTGCACTCGATCGCGCCTATGCGGCGCTTGCCGGGATGCGGGTGCAGCCGGCCATCCGCACCCTGCCGCCTTATCATGCCGACCCCGCCTATATCGAGGCGCTTCGCCTGTCGACGGAGCGGCAGCTGGCGGCGCTCGACTTCGCTCCCGACCTGCTGATCGCCAGCTTCCACGGCATGCCGGAGCGGACGCGGGCGCTGGGCGATCCTTATTACGGGCAGGCGCTGGAAACGGCGCGGCTGCTTGAACTGGCGCTGGGCCGCGACGTGCGTGTCACCTTCCAGTCGCGCTTTGGCCCGGCCAAATGGCTCGGCCCGGCGACCGATGACAGTCTCAAGGCATTGCCGGGGCAGGGCGTTGCCAATGTTGCTATATTGACGCCGGGCTTTTCCGCCGATTGTCTGGAGACGCTGGAAGAGATTGCGATGCGCGGCAAAGAGGATTTTCTGGCCGCCGGCGGCCAGAATTTCGCGCATTTGAGTTGTTTGAATGCCTCGGCGGAGGCTATGTCGTTATACGGGACTCTCATCGACCGGGAATTGACCGGCTGGCGGGCGGACTGACTTGGATTTGGGAACAGGGAGAGCGTTTATGAGCAAGGTTGCTGTGGTCACGGGCGGTACGCGTGGCATCGGTGAAGCGATCAGCCTGGCGCTCAAGGAGGCCGGATGCACGGTCGCCGCCAACTATGCCGGCAATGACGAAAAGGCGAAGGCCTTCACCGACCGTACCGGCATCCCCGCGTTCAAATGGGATGTGGGCGATCATCAGGCCTGCCTCGACGGCTGCGCCGCCGTCGCCGAACAGCTTGGCCCGATCGACATCGTCATCAACAATGCCGGCATCACCCGCGACGGCGTGCTGGCGAAGATGAGCTTCGACGACTGGAACGAGGTGATGCGCATCAACCTTGGCGGCTGTTTCAACATGGCCAAGGCGACCTTTGGCGGCATGCGCGAGCGCGGCTGGGGCCGGATCGTCAATATCGGCTCGATCAACGGGCAGGCCGGCCAATATGGGCAGGTCAACTATGCCGCCGCCAAGTCCGGCATCCATGGCTTTACCAAGGCGCTGGCGCAGGAAGGCGCCAAATATGGCGTGACCGTCAACGCCATCGCGCCGGGCTATATCGACACCGACATGGTCGCGGCCGTGCCGCCGGCGGTGCTGGAAAAGATCGTGGCGAAAATCCCCGTCGGCCGGCTGGGTCAGGCGCATGAAATCGCGCGCGGCGTGGCCTTCTTTTGCAGCGAGGATGGCGGCTTCGTGACCGGCAGCACCCTGTCGATCAACGGCGGCCAGCATATGTATTGATGACCGCGCAGGACGGCGGCGAGGAGGCGGAGATCCCCTTCGCGCCGCCGATCAAGCGGAGCGTGACCATTGCCGGCCACCAGACGGCGATCAGCCTGGAGCCCATCTTCTGGGATGCGCTCCGGGCTGCGTCGGCGGAGGCGGGGTTGCCGATCAACGCTCTTATCGCCCGCATCGACCTGGCCCGCATGGCGGCGGCCCAGCCCCCCAATCTGGCAAGCGCCATTAGAAGCTGGCTTTTTCACCGACTATCCGGCTGACCATAAGAATTATTCGCATTAGCATTGACTCTGCGAAGCGGTCGCAATAGCAGCGCCTCCACAACCAAGGGGGACTGCAAGTCTATGCCGAATTCCGTTCCGACTTTCCTCGCCATGAGCTGCGTCAGCGCACTGGCTTTTGCCGCCGGCGCCCATGCGCAGGAGGCCGATCAGGGGCCGCGTCTGGGCGGGGTGACGGTCACCGACACCGCGATCGACGAATCCACCATCAAGGTGGAGCGGGCGGAGTCCCCCAAATATGTGCGGCCGCTGCTCGACACGCCGCAGACCGTCACCGTCATCAACAAGGAAACGATCCAGCAGCAGAATCTGCTGACGCTGCGCGATGTGCTTCAGACCGTGCCCGGCATCACCTTTGGCGCGGGCGAGGGCGGCTTTGGCTATGGCGACCGCATCATCCTGCGCGGCCAGGACGCGAAGAATGACGTCACCATCGACGGCGTGCGCTCGGGCGCCTTCCTGAACCGCAACGAAGTTTACAATATCGAGCAGATCGAGGTCACCAACGGCGCCAATTCGGTTATGAATGGCGGCGGATCGGTTGCCGGCACCATCAACCTCGTCACCAAGCGTCCACTGGCCAATGACCAGACCCTGCTGAGCGCCGGCATCGGCACCGATAATTATTATCGCGCCACCGTCGACAGCAACAAGCGGCTCAACGACCTGATCGCCGTCCGCATCAATGCGGTTTATCATGAGAATGACATTCCCGGCCGCGACGTCGAGGATTATAAGCGCTGGGGCATCGCGCCCGCGATCACCATCGGCATTGACGGGCCGACCAGCCTGACCATCCAGGCCGAGCATCTGGATGACAAGGCGATGCCGCAATATGGGTTGCGCTATTATGCCAATGCCGGCGGCTTCCTGCCCGAATTCGACCGCAGCGGCTATTATGGCTTTGCCAATCTCGACCGGCAGGATGCCAAGACGGACTCGCTCCAGGCGATCTTCTCTCATGCGCTGAGCGATACGGTGAAAATCCGCAACCTCACCCGCTATGAGAATATCCGCCAGCATACCGTCACCAGCCAGCCGACGGGCATGTTCTGCCTCGCCTCGACCGGCCTGCAGCCGGTTTCGATCACCGGCACCGCCGCCGCCTGCCCCGCGACCGTGCCCGCCGGCTATTATCTGCCGACCGGCGGCCGTGGCGTGCAGCGTCGCATCTCCAACGAAACCGCCTATAATCAGTTCGACATCAGCGCCGATTTCAACACCGGCGGGCTTGAACATACGCTGGTTATCGGCGCGTCGGCGCTGTGGGAAAATTATCGTCAGGTCTGGGACACGCTGCCGCTCAATGCCGATGGCACGACGCCCGCCTATCCGCTGGTCAACATCTCCAATCCGGGCGAGATCGTGCAGGGGCCGGCGGGCTTCACCTATGGCAGCAACATCTATACCGGCCCGATCAACCCGGTGCTGCGCCGCAAGAATCTGGGGCAGCAGACCAGCTATGCCGCCTATCTGTTCGACGCGATCAAGTTCAGCGACTGGTTCGAGATCAACGGCGGCGTCCGCTATGAGAAGGTGACCGGCACCAGCCACACCTTCAACTATGACGTCGATCCGACCTCGGCGACCTTCCGCCAGCTGACATCCGTCACCGGGCCGTTCCGGGTGAGCGACAATCTCTTCTCCTACCGCATCGGCGCGGTGGTGAAGCCGTCGCCCAACACGAGCATCTATGCCGCTTTCGGCAATAGCAAGCTGCCGTCCAAGGCGTCGGTCGACGGGTCGTGCGCGGAAAATACCTGCAATGTGAAGCCGGAGACGACGCTCAATTATGAGATCGGCGCCAAGGCCGATCTGTTCGACGCGCGGCTGCTGCTGACCGCCGCCCTGTTCCGCAATGACCGCAACCAGATCAAGGTTCTGTCGGGCGACCCGACCCTGCCCGATCAGGCGACAGATGGTTTCCAGCGGGTCGAGGGCATATCCTTCGGCGCGTCGGGCAACATCACCAGCAACTGGACCATCTCCGCCAACTATATGTATCTGAAGGGGCGGATCCGGCAGGGCGTGTCCGATTATTGCCTCGACAATCCCGGGTCGACCGATCCGACGGCGGGCAATTGCGCGAACAGCCCGGCCTTTCCCGATCCGACGCGCGGATCGTCGCTGGACAGCACGCCCAGCCATTCGGGCAGCCTGTTCACCACCTATCGCCTGCCCTTCGGCCTCGAACTGGGCTATGGCTTCAGCTATCAGGGCGGCTTCCTGCTGAACCAGCCGACGCTCGCGGAACTCGCCGCCGGCACCTATGTCGGCTACAGGGTGCCGAGCTATACGACGCACCGGCTGATGGCCAATTATCCGATCACCGATCGGCTTAAGGCGCAGCTCAACGTCCAGAACTTCACCAATGAGAAATATGTGACGACGGTCCGCACCCGCGTCGGTGGCAGCTGGGCGCAGCCCGCACCGACCCGGTCGGCGGTGCTGACGCTGAACTACAGCCTCTGACGCGATCCCCGGCACTGTCCCGGTCGGGGTGGGGCGGGCGGCGAGTACCTCCTCGGGTCGCCGCCCGTCCGTCCGTTTCCAAGCGGGGCGCGATTGATTCGCATTAGAGTTCGCGATAGGCAGCGGACGGACGAGGGGAGAGTCGCCATGTTGCAGCTTGCGAGCCGATCGGACGGGGATGACGCTTCGTCCCTCGAAATGCTGTCGCCTCCGCCGCCTGCGCCGCTGGCTGTGCCCGCATTCGGCATGGCGAGCGGCGGACGCTATGGCGCGGGGCAGCGCCGGCTCAATCTGCCCGCCATTCTCGTCATCGTCGTGATCCATGCCGTGCTGATCGCGGCGCTGATCCAGGTCCGCTATCAGGTGCAGCGCGCCGCCGACGCCAAGCTGACGGTGGTGAACCTCACCCCGCCGCCACCGCCACCTGCCGCCGCGACACCG
>DAMDPH010000165.1:0-7017 GCA_032082785.1 Sphingobium sp.
GACGGCAGCCGGGGCAGGGGCGGCCGGCGGCAGGATCAGCTGCCCGATGCCAAAGCCCACCAGCAGCAACAGCGGCAGCAGCACCAGCAGCGGCACCGACCGACCCGGCACCATCCGCCAGATCAACCCGTCGCGCATCAGCATATGATGGCGCAGCGCCCCCGCGACATGCAGCAGGAACAGGGCGATGCCGATCCAGGCGAGCAGCCCATGCGCCTGCTCGGTCCAACCATGGCTCGCCGCCGGCAGCGGCAGATGGGGCAGGGGCAGCATGCCGAAGATCAGCGTCGGCACCTCCACCTTCGCGGTCGACACCAAAACCCATCCGGTCAGCGGCGCGCCCAGCATGAAGATATAGAGCCCGGCATGCACCCCCGTCGCCAGCGCCCCCTGCCATCCGCCCTCCAGCTTGGGCGGGCGCGGTTTCCAGAAGCGCACGCCGATCCGCAGCAGCGTCAGCAGCAGGATGGCGATGCCGACCGATTTGTGCAGCTGAAACAGGGCGAAGCCGCGCGCGCCCAATTCCTCCAGCGCCCATCCGACGCTGATCTGAAAGGCGAGCAGGGCGGCGATGGTCCAGTGCAGGATGATGGCGGCGAGAGAATAGCGCTTTGGCATGAGGGGTCCCCGGCTTTGACCTGCCAAGGGCTATGTCGTTCCCGCAACGAAGTCCATCGGCGGCGCTGGAAACGATGGGTTGCCACGCGTCGTCCCTGTGACCAAAAGGACGCACTGGCGCGCCTAACGACCGTGGATGATTGCATCGCCCCGACCGCAGGCTAAGGAAGCCACAGAAAATCAGCGAGGACACAGCAGGATATGGCCAAACCCGAAGCCTGGCGGTTCAGCCCCGAAGCCTATAGCTTCGTGACCAGCATCGATACGCGGTTCCAGGATCTCGATACGATGGGCCATATTAACAATGTGGCCATCTCCGGCATATTCGAGACCGCGCGCATCCGCTTCCACCATCATCTGGGCCGCCATCCGCAGGAACAGGGCGTGCGCTGGCTGGTCGCGGCGGTGTCGCTGAACTTCATCGAGGAATCGCACTTCCCCTATCCCTTCGACATCCACTGCGCGATCGGCCATATCGGCCGCACCAGCTGGACCATCAGCTCGGCCGCTTTTCAAAAGGGCCATTGCGTCGCCACCTGCGACACCACGGTCGTCACCCATGGCGCCGAGGGCCGGCGGCTGATCGACGAAAATCTGCGCGAGGCGATGGAGCGCAATTTCCTGCGCCAGCCGGGCTGACCTATTTGGTCGGGAAGCCGGCCTGTCAGCCAAAGCCGGCCATGCGCCGGCTCCATTGATAGGCGATGACGCCGCCCTTCACCGGCTGGATCAGCAGCAGCGCGAGCAGGGCGGCGAGGCAGGGCCAGAGCGCCGCCTGCACCCCCATCGGCACGGCAAAGGCGCGGTTCACCTCGATCATCAGCGGCACGATGATATGGCCGAGCAGCAGGATGACGATATAGGCCGGGAAATCGTCAGCCTGATGCCCGTCCCACGCCTGACCGCACTGGGAGCAGGCTGGCGTCGCCTTGAGAAAGCGCGCAAAGAGCCGCGTCTCGCCGCAGGCCGGGCAGTGGCCGAGCAGGCCGCGCCGCAGCGCGGGCGCGAGCGGACGGTGCGGCGGGCTTTGGGGCGAAGGGCGCTCGGTCATGGCCCAAGGCTAGAGCATCGCGCGTCGAATGAGAACCGTAAGGGCCGGCGCGGCGATGCGCCAAGGCGCAGGCCCAAACCCGCTCCCGGCGCAAATAGGTGGAGGGGGCGCAGCAACCCGGCGCCCCGTGCATCGATCCGCTTCCATCCCGGCGGCAGATCGCTAAAGAGCGCGCCATGCGGCTGCCCGGACCCAATGATATCTATGCCTTGTTCGACGATGCGCGACCCGAGGGCGCGGCGCCGGCGCGGCTGTATCGCGACCCGGTAACCACCATCACCGCCACCCGGCTGGAGGAGGTGCAGCCCGCGCTCGACCGGGTCGCCGACGCGGCCGAGGCTGGCCTGCATGCGGTGGGTTATATCGGCTATGAGGCGGGCATCGCCTTGCAGGACCGGCTGGCGATCCGCCCGCGCCAACCCATCGCCGATGCGCCGCCTTTGCTCTGGTTCGGCTTGTTCGAAGGGGTGCGGCACATCGACGCCGCCGCGCTGCCCGCCATGCTGCCGCCGCCCGAGCCGCCGACCGGCCCGCTGCGCCCGCTGGTCACGCGCGCCGACTATGGAGCGGCCTTTGACCAGGTGCAGGCGCTGATCCGCGCCGGCGACGTCTATCAGGTGAACCTCACCTTCCCCTGCGACCTGCCGATGGGCGGCGCGCTGCTCGGCCATTATGCGGCGCTGCGCGATCGCGCCGGGGCAGGGCATGGCGGGGTGATGCGGATCGGCGGGCATGGCATCCTCTCCTTTTCGCCGGAGCTGTTCTTCACCCTGTCGCGGGGGCAGCTGACCGCCCGGCCGATGAAGGGCACTGCGCTGCGCGACGCCGATCCTGCGCGTGACGCGCTGCTGGCGCGGCAGCTGGCGCAGGATGCCAAGCAGCGCGCGGAAAATCTGATGATCGTCGATCTGCTGCGCAATGATCTGTCCCGCATTTCCCGCGCCGGCAGCGTCGCCGTCCCCGATCTGTTTTGCGTGGAAAGCTATCCGACCGTGCATCAGATGGTCTCGGTGATCCGCGCTCAGGCGCTGCCGGGCCTGTCGCCGGTGGACATGCTGCGCGTGCTTTTCCCCTGCGGTTCCATCACCGGCGCGCCCAAGCTGCGGGCGATGGAGATTATCGGCGCGGTCGAGCCGCATGATCGCGGCCTCTATACCGGCGCGATGGGATGGATCGATCCCGACGGCGATGCTGCCTTCAATGTTGCCATCCGCACGATTTGCGTGAATGAAAATAGCGGCATGGGTCGGCTTGGCCTGGGGTCGGGCATCGTCGCCGACTCGGATGTCGATGCCGAGTGGGAGGAATGCCTGGCCAAGGGGCGCTTCCTGTCGGCGGCTTGAGCGGGGTTGCTTCATTGTGATTGGGTTTGATGGCATTGGCTGACGGACGGTTCGACCTGCTGGAAACGATGGCGTTCGACCCGCGCGAGGGCATCGGTTTTCTCGAGCGCCATCTGGAACGGCTGCGCGACAGCGCGCGCGCGCTCGGCTTCTCCTTCGACCGCCACGCCGCCCGCAACGAATTGCAGGCCGCGACCTTCAGCCTGCGCGATCCGGCGCGGTTGCGGCTGCTGCTTTCGCGCAGCGGCACCATCGCCATCGAAGTGCGCGATCATCTGAGCTGGCCGCAGGCGATCATGCATGTCGCCGCCGTCCCGCGCCGCGCCGCCGCCGACGATCCGCGCCTGCGCCACAAGACGACCGACCGCAGCATCTACGACGACGCGCTGCGCCGGGGCGGCAGCTATGAAGTGCTGCTGGTCGATGATGCCGGCTATCTGACCGAGGGCTGTTTCTCCTCCCTCTTCGTCGAGCGCGGCGACAAGCTGCTGACGCCGCCCGCGCGGCGCGGCCTGTTGCCGGGCATATTGCGCCAGAGCCTGATCGAGATGGGCGAGGCGGTGGAGGCCGACCTGCGGCTGCACGATCTCGAGGGCGGCTTTTTCATCGGCAATGCCTCGCGCGGAATGGTGGCGGCCAGCCTGCTGCGATAGGGCTTCTTTCTCCCCCGCAAGCCAATCATCTGCCATCGGACGGTTGCCCCTCCTGCCTTAGAAGACTAAGGACCGCGGCGTCCGCTACCTGTGCGGGCCAGGGGAATTTTGCAGGAAGATTGTTGTCATGAGCCAGACCTCCGCCGCCTTGGGACGCATCCAGCCGTCCGCCACGCTTGCCATGAGCGCCCGCGTGAACGCGCTTAAAGCCGAGGGCGTGGACGTGATCGGTCTGTCGGCGGGCGAGCCCGATTTCGATACGCCCGACTTCGTCAAGGAAGCCGGCATCGCGGCCATCCGCAACAATCAGACCCGTTATACCGATGTCGATGGCACCGTCGACGTCAAGGAAGCGGTGGCCTTCAAGTTCAAGCGCGACAATGGCCTGATCTACAAGCGCAGCCAGATCAGCGTGAATTCGGGCGGCAAGCATACGCTGTTCAACGCGCTGGTCGCGACCGTCGATGTCGGCGACGAGGTCGTCATCCCGGCGCCCTACTGGGTCAGCTATCCCGATATCGTGAACTTCGCCGGCGGCACCCCCGTCTTCATCGAAGCGCCCGCGTCGCAGGGTTACAAGATCACCGCCGCCCAGCTGGAGGCCGCGATCACCCCGCGCACGAAATGGGTCCTGCTCAACTCGCCGTCCAATCCGTCGGGCGCGGCCTATTCGGCCGATGAACTCAAGCAGCTGGCCGAAGTGCTGCTGCGCCACCCGCATGTGCTGGTGATGACCGACGATATGTATGAGCATGTCTGGTACGCGCCCACGCCCTTCGCCACCGTGGCGCAGGTGTGCCCGGACCTTTACGACCGCACGCTGACGGTCAATGGCTGTTCCAAGGCGTTCTCGATGACCGGCTGGCGCATCGGTTTTGCCGGCGGGCCGGAATGGATCATCAAGGCGATGGGCAAGCTGCAATCGCAGTCGACCAGCAACCCCTCGTCGATCAGCCAGGCCGCCGCCACCGCCGCGCTCACCGGCGACCAGAGCTTCCTGGAAGAGCGCAACCTTGCCTTCAAGAAGCGGCGCGACATGGTGGTATCGATGCTGAACGATGCGCCGGGCCTCGACTGCCCGCTGCCCGAAGGCGCCTTCTACGTCTATCCCGACGCCAGCGGCGTGATGGGCAAGACCACGCCCAAGGGTGTGCGGATCGACAGCGATGAGGCGCTGATCGGCTATTTCCTCGACGAGGCGCGCGTCGCCGCCGTCCATGGCGCCGCCTTCGGCCTCTCGCCCGCCTTCCGCATCAGCTATGCGACGTCGGAAGATGTGCTGAAAAAGGCCTGCACCCGCATTCAGGAAGCCTGCGCCGCGCTGAAATAAGCCGCGCCGCCCCGATGCCTTTGAACGGCCCCCTTCGCGGCAGCGCGGAGGGGGCCGTTTTCTTGTTGCCCGCCCTCTCGGACGCATCCCGCTGCACCGCGTAACAAAATCCTGTCTGGGGTCTGGCCGTTCCCCGGCGAAATGATTACATGGGCCGCCACGAATCCCCTGGGCTTTCCACCCGCCCGCAGCAGAAAGTGGCTTTTCGCATGGACATCCGCCTCGGCCTCACTTTTGACGACGTGCTGTTGCAGCCCGGCGAATCCGACGTGCTGCCCAGCCAGGCGGACACCAGCACCTACGTCACCAAGCAGATCAAGCTCAACATCCCGATCCTGTCCTCCGCCATGGACACCGTGACCGAAGCGGACATGGCGATCGTCATGGCGCAGCTGGGCGGCATCGGCGTGCTGCACCGCAATCTCTCGATCGAGGAACAGGCCGACGCGGTGCGCGCGGTGAAGCGGTTCGAAAGCGGCATGGTGGTCAATCCCATCACCATCCTGCCCACCGCGACGCTGGCCGACGCGCAGATGCTGATGCAGCGGCACAAGATCAGCGGCATCCCGGTGGTGGAACAGTCGGGCAAGCTGGTCGGTATCCTGACCCATCGCGACGTCCGCTTCGCCGAAAATCCGGATCAGCCGGTCAGCGAACTGATGACGAAGGACAATCTCGCCACCGTGAAGACCGGCGTCGGCGAGGATGAGGCCCGCCGCCTGCTGCATCAGCGCCGCATCGAAAAGCTGCTGGTGGTGGACGATGCCTATCATTGCGTCGGCCTCATCACCGTCAAGGATATCGAAAAGGCGGTCACGTACCCGCAGGCGACCAAGGATGCGTCGGGCCGGCTGCGCGTCGCGGCGGCAACCACCGTGGGCGACAAGGGGCTGGAGCGCAGCGCGGCGCTGATCGACGCCGAATGCGACCTGATCGTCATCGACACCGCCCATGGCCATAGCAAGCAGGTGTCGGCCGCGGTCGAGGCGGTGAAGCGCCTGTCCAACCATGTTCAGGTGGTCGCCGGCAATGTCGCCACCGCCGAAGCGACCAAGGCGCTGATCGGCGCGGGCGCGGATTGCGTGAAGGTCGGTATCGGCCCTGGCTCCATCTGCACCACCCGCGTCGTCGCCGGCGTCGGCGTGCCGCAGCTGACCGCGATCATGGACTCGGCCGAAGAAGCCGCCAAGCAGGGTGTGCCCGTCATCGCCGATGGCGGCCTGCGCACCTCGGGTGACGTCGCCAAGGCGCTGGCCGCCGGCGCGGGGTGCGCCATGGTCGGATCGCTGCTGGCCGGCACCGCCGAAGCGCCGGGCGAAACCTTCCTCTATCAGGGCCGCGCCTATAAGAGCTATCGCGGCATGGGCAGCGTCGGCGCCATGGCGCGTGGCAGCGCCGACCGCTATTTCCAGGCCGATATCAAGGACCAGATGAAGCTGGTGCCCGAGGGCATTGAAGGGCAGGTGCCGTTCAAGGGACCGGCCAAGGATGTGATCCACCAGTTGGTCGGCGGCGTGAAGGCGGCGATGGGCTATACCGGCAGCCGCACCCTCACCGACCTGCGCGAGCGCGCCCGCTTCGTTCAGATCACCAATGCCGGCCTGTCGGAAAGCCATGTCCACGACGTCACCATCACCCGCGAGGCACCCAATTACCCGACGCGCTAAATCCTCCCCGGTACGGGGAGGGGGACCGTCGGCGAAGCCGCGGGTGATCACATAGAAGGCGCCGCCACGCGCCAACTGTGCGCCTCAGTCTCCTGCCCCGTGCCGCAGCCGCCGGGGGCTGCCCATGACGCCCGCCGCCCGGGTTCAGGCCGCAATTGACCTGCTCGACGCGATCATCGCCTCGGCGCGCGATGGCGGGCCGGCGGCGGACACGCTGATCGCCCGCTATTTCAAGGAACGGCGCTATGCCGGCTCGCGCGACCGGCGGGCGGTGCGCGACCATGTCTATGAAGCGATCCGCCGCGCCGGCGAGCGTCCCGAAAGCGGCCGCGCGGCGATGATCGGCCTCGCCCGC
>DAMDPH010000166.1:0-6980 GCA_032082785.1 Sphingobium sp.
CCAGCCACCCCGCGCCCGGCGGGACGCGGGCGGATCGCGGTCGGGCCGGTCATGCGCGGGTGATCCGCCGCACCAGCGCGCTGGTATCCTGACGGCTGCCGCCCATCGCCTGCACATCGGCATAGAATTGATCGACCATCGCCGTGACCGGCAGGGTCGATCCATTGGCCCGCGCCTCCTCCAGCGCCAGCCCAAGATCCTTGCGCATCCAGTCGACGGCAAAGCCGAAGTCGAAACTGTCCTGCGCCATCGTCGCCCAGCGATTATCCATCTGCCAGCTTTGCGCCGCGCCGCCGGAGATCGCCTCGAACACCTTGTCGAGGTCCAGCTCCGCCGCCTGCGCGAAGCGGACCGCTTCGGACAGGCCTTGCAGCACGCCGGCGATGCAGATCTGGTTCACCATCTTGGTGGTCTGGCCCGCCCCCGCGCCGCCGACATGGACGATGCGCGCGGCATAGGCCTGCATGACGATGCGGGCGGCGGTGACGGCGGGTTCGGTGCCGCCGCACATGATCGACAGCCGGCCATTTTCGGCGCCGGCCTGTCCCCCCGACACCGGCGCGTCGACGCAGTGCAGGCCGCGGCTTTCGCCCTCGACGAACAGCTGCCGGGCGATGCGCGCGGACACGGTGGTATGATCGATGAACAGCGCGCCGGGCTTCATCGTGCGAAAGGCGCCGTCGCGGCCCAGCGTCACCTGGCTGAGGTCATCGTCGGTGCCGACGCAGCTGATGACGATGTCGGCTTCCTCGGCGGCCTTGCCGGGGCTGATCGCCACCGCGCCGCCATAGGCCTCCGCCCAGCTTTTCGCCTTGCCGATGGATCGATTATAGACGGTGAGCCGATGCCCCGCCTTGGCCAGATGTCCCGCCATGGGGCCGCCCATGACCCCCAGTCCGATAAAAGCGATATTAGCCATATGCCTCTTACATTCCGTGCGTGTCCGCAGCCATAGGGCGCAATTTACGCCAGGGCCAGTTTCTTCCGCTGCGAATTTGCTTTAGGGGGCTGGCGCATGAGCACCCTAGCCAAGATCGAAAGCGCCCTGCCGCTGCCCGTGTCCGTTGACGATGTGCTGGCGGCGCGGCTGCGCATTGCCGGGTCGGTCGTGCATACGCCGACGCTGATCAGCCAGACGCTGTCGAACATGCTGGGATGCCGGGTCTATCTGAAGTTCGAAAATCTTCAGTTCACCGCCGCCTATAAGGAACGCGGCGCGCTCAACCGGCTGCTGACCCTGGACGAGGAATCCCGGTCGAAGGGCGTGATCGCGGCGTCGGCGGGCAATCATGCGCAGGGCCTTGCCTATCATGGCAAGCGGCTGGGCGTGCCGGTCACCATCGTCATGCCGACCACCACGCCGACGGTGAAGGTGATGCAGACGCAAAGCCATGGCGCGACCGTGGTGCAGCATGGCGAGAAGTTCGACGATGCCTATGCTCATGCCCGGCTGATGGAGGTGGAGCAGGGGCTGACCTTCGTCCATCCCTTCGACGAGCCGGAGATCATCGCCGGGCAGGGCACGGTCGCGCTCGAAATGCTGGAGGATGCGCCCGACATCGACACGCTGGTCATTCCGATCGGCGGCGGCGGCCTCATCTCCGGCATCGGCACCGCCGCGCGGGCGATGAAGCCCGACATCCGCATCGTCGGCGTGCAGGCGGAACTCTATCCGTCCATGTACGACCATATCAAGGGCGCGGACCTCGCCTGCGACGGCGACACGCTGGCCGAGGGCATCGCCGTCAAGCAGCCGGGCGAACTGACCCGCCGCATTGTCGAGCGGCTGGTCGACGATGTGCTGCTGGTGAGCGAGCGCCGGCTGGAGGAGGCGGTCAGCCTGATGCTCCAGATCGAAAAGACGGTGGTCGAAGGGGCAGGGGCCGCCGGCCTCGCCGCGCTCATCAGCTATCCCGAACAATTTGCCGGGCGCAGCGTCGGGCTGGTGCTGACCGGCGGCAATATCGACACGCGGCTGCTCGCCAATGTGCTGCTGCGCGATCTGGCCCGGTCGGGGCGGCTGGCACGGCTGCGCATCATCCTGCAGGACCGGCCGGGCGCGCTGTTCCATGTCGCGCGCATCTTCGATCAGGAAGCGGTGAACATCCTCGAACTGTCGCACCAGCGCATCTTCACCAACCTGCCGGCCAAGGGGCTGAGCCTGGACGTGGAGTGCGAGACGCGCGATCGCGACCATCTGCTGCGGCTCATCACCGCCTTGCAGGCGGCCGGCTATGAAGTGGCGCCGATCGAGGTGGCCTGATCCCGCAAGGGTTCGGTTTTCTTGGTAAACGCGCTTTTCTTGGCGCGGCGGGGACGGCATAGTCGATGGATGAGCCCGACCCGCCAGCGCATGAGGAGTGAAGCGTGAGCGCCCCCTTTCGTTTCCCGCGCTTCTTTGTGACCAGCCCCAGCCCTTGCCCCTATCTGCCGGGCAAGAGCGAGCGCAAGGTCTTTACCGAGCTGAACGGCGACAATGCGCCGGAGCTGAATGACGCGCTGGGCCGGATCGGTTTCCGCCGCAGCCAGAATGTCGCCTATCGGCCGAGCTGCGCCGACTGTTCGGCCTGTGTCTCGGTGCGGGTGCTGGCGGGCGCCTTCAAGCCCAATGCCAGCCAGCGCAAGCTGATGCGCCGCAACAGCGATCTGGTCGCCACCATCTGCAAGCCCTGGTCGACGCAGGAGCAGTTCGCCTTGCTGCAACGCTATCTCGCCGCCCGGCATCCCGGCGGCGGCATGGCGGAAATGGACGAGATGGATTTCGCCGACATGGTCGAACAGACCCCGGTCGAAAGCCACATCATCGAATATCGCGAGCCGGCGATCGACGGCAAGCCGGGGCGGCTGGTGGGCGCCTGCCTCACCGACCGGCAGGGCGACGGGCTATCGATGATCTACAGCTTCTTCGACACCAGTCTGGAGCATCGGCCGGGCCTGGGCAATTATATCATCCTCGACCATATCCGCCGCGCGGCCGATCATGGACTGCCCTATATTTATCTTGGCTATTGGGTCGAAGGATCGCCGCGCATGCAGTATAAGATCCGCTACCAGCCGCTGGAGAAGCTGACCCGCGCCGGCTGGGTGCGCTTCGATCCGCATGCGCAGGCGCAGGCTGTGCGCGACGCTGCCCCGGCTCCCGCTTCCGCCCCGGCGCCCGCCTCGGTCCCGAAATCGGCGCCGACCGATCTGCCGCTCGGCCTGTCGCCGATGCCGCTGCTCCGCATGATGGGCCGCTGACGGCGCGGATCGGCAGATCGCCCCGAAGCTGCGGAACTTAGGGTCATTTTGTTAACTTTAGCTTCTATTACAGAATAATGGTTGGAGAGATGCACCGGAAAGCAGAGGCGGGGCGTGGATCGCTTCGCTGATCAGCGATTTGATGGGATGCCCTGGGCATCGACGTCGCGGGGTGGCACGCGCGCTTCCTTTCACAACGACCTGCTGCTTTCCTCCATTTTCGATCAGGTTTCGCCGCCGATCATGCGGTGGATCGTCAACGATCGCGGGCGGATGGTCGCGCGCGAGCTGGAGTCGGGCCAGTTCGGCGCCTGTTTCGCCATCGACCCCCTTGATTATGGCTGGCGGCGGGTGCTGGACAGCAAGGCCCGGCGGGCGCTGCTGCGCGCGGCGCTGGGCGCGAGCCGGCCCGATCCGGTAACGGTGCAATTGCGCTGCGCCGATGGCCAGCGCCGATGGTGCAAGATCCGGCTGGTGCGGGTGCCGGGGCCGGAGGATCGGCCGCGCTGGTTCGGCACGATCGAGGATATTCACGACCGCCGCAGCCGGGAGGCGCGGGCGCTGGCGGTGGAGCTGGCGGAGAGCGAGGAACATCATCGCTGGTCGGTGGCGCTCAGCCCGCAGGTGCCCTGGACCGCCGCGCCCGACGGCCGGATCGAGGAAGTGGGACCGCGCTGGGAGGAGCTGACCGGCCTGCCGCCCGCCGCCGCGCAGGGGAGCGGCTGGATCAACGCGGTCCATCCCGACGATTGCCCGCGCGTCCTGCCGATCTGGTACGCGCATCTCGATTCGGGCGAGCCGGTCGACCTCGACTATCGGATCAGGGCGCGGGATGGGCAATATCGCTGGATGCGCGCGCGTGCATCGGCCCGGCGCGACAAAAAGGGCCGCATCCTGCGCTGGTACGGCACGCTGGAGGATATTCACGCGCAGAAGCTGGACCAGCAGGCGCTGGCAGAAAGCGAGGAACGGTTTCGTCTGGCCGTGCAGTCGGCGAAACTCGGCATCTGGGATTTCGACGTCACATCGCATAATCGCAGCTGGTCGCCCGAATTCCGGCAGATGCTGGGCCTCGGCCCCGATGTGCCGGCCTCCATCGATCTGGCGCTCGGCATCGTGCATGAGGAGGACCGACCGGTCCTCTACCGCATGGCGCAGTCGGTGGCGCAGGGCGCACTGCCCCCGCATTTCGAGGCGACGCTGCGCATCCACCGGGCGGACACCGGCGAGTTGCGCTGGATCAAGAGCAGCGGCTGGACCACGCGGGGGCAGGTGGATCATCCCTCCCGCATCATCATCACCTTCCTCGACGTGACCGAAGAGCGCAATGCGGAGGAGCGGATACGCTGGGCGGCGACGCGCGACGCGATGACCGGCTTCCCCAACCGCGCCGAGTGGCAGAGCGAGCTGGAGCGGGCGGCGGCGGAGGCGAAGCGGGCCGGGCGCTGTTTCGGCCTGCTATTGTTCGACATTGACGATCTCAAACGCACCAATGATTCGCTCGGCCATGATTTCGGCGATGCGCTGCTCTGCGGCTTTGCCGCGCAGCTGGAGGCGGTGGCGCCCGAGGGCGCGGTGCTGGGGCGGCTGGGCGGCGACGAGTTCGGCATGATCGTCACCTCCATCACCGATGCCGACGCGCTGATCGCCTGCGGCACGCAATTGCTCGACACGGTGCGCGGGCCCTATGCCCATAATGGCCGCTCGCTCGATTGCGGCATCAGCATCGGCGCGGCGCTGTTCGGCGACCATGCCGATGCGGCCGAAGATCTGCTCAAGGCCGCCGATCTGGCGCTCAACGCATCGAAGGCGGCGGGGCGCGGGCGCATCACTCTATTCCAGTCGACGATGCGGGCGGAGGCGCAGCAGCGCAGCGCGATGATCCGCATGGCCCGCCATGTGCTGGCCGACCGGCTGGTGTTGCCGCATTATCAGCCCAAGGTCGACCTGCGTACCGGCGCGGTGCTGGGGCATGAGGCGCTGCTGCGCTGGAACCACGCCCGGCGCGGGCCGCAGCCGCCCGCGACTATCGCCGCCGCCTTCGACAATTATGAGCTGGCGGTGCAACTGACGCAGGCGATGCTGGACGCGGTGATCGGCGATCTCGCCGCCGCGCTGCGGGCGGGGATGGCGCCCGGCCCGGTGGCGGTCAACGCCTCCACCGCCGATTTCATGCATGGCGACTTTGCCGACCGGCTGCTGACCCAGCTGGCGCGGCAGCGGGTGCCGGCGGACCTGTTCGAGGTGGAGGTGACGGAAACGGTGTTTCTGGGTCATGGCACCGATCAGGTGGCGCAGGCGCTCGAACGCTTCGCGCGGGCGGGCGTGCGCATCGCGCTCGACGATTTCGGCACCGGCTTCGCCTCGCTCAGCCATCTCAAGCAGTTCCCGGTCGACGTCATCAAGATCGACCGCAGCTTCGTCTGCAATATCGAACATGACGCCGGCGACGCCGCCATAGTCGAGGCGATCGTGAAGCTCGGCAGCAGCCTGCGCATGACGGTGGTGGCGGAGGGCGTGGAGACGGAGGCGCAGGCCGCGCTGCTGCGCCAATTGGGGTGCAGCGTCGCGCAAGGCTATCATTTCGGCCGCCCGCGCCCCTGGTCGCAGGTCATCGCCGATCTGCGGGGCGAAGAAGGCTAGGGCGGCAATCGCCGCGCCGCTCGTGCGTGGCCCGCTGCGCTACTACCGGCCGGAGAAGGTCACCGCCTCGATCTTGTTGCCATCGGGATCGCGGACGAAGGCGCCATAATAATGGGGATCATAGCGCGCCCGCACCCCCGGCGCGCCGGCATCGCTGCCGCCCAGCTCCAGCGCCTGCCGGTGGAAGGCGTCCACCGTGCCCCGGTCCGCCGCCACGAAACAGACATGGACGCCATTGCCCGCGCTTGCCGGTTCGCCGTCCAGCGGCGTCTCGACGCTGAACGCCACGTCGGTGACGCCATAGTCGAGCGAGCCGGGATGTTCGCGCAGGTTGCGATAGCCGAGCAGCGCCATCAGCGGATCGTAAAAGGCGCGGGCGCGCGCGACATCATTGGTGCCGACCGAAACATGGTGGATCATCTTCGAGCCCTTCCGACAGGGTGACGCGCGGGTCAGCGCATGCCGGTCAACGCGCTGGGCGCAGCATCGGGTTCCGCCCCCGCCTCAGCATTTGCACGCGCGGCCGACCGTCTTGCTGCGCACCCGCTTGGCGCGCACCGGACGGCGAACGGTTTCGGTCACATAGGTGGTCGTCGTCGTGGTGGTGACGGCCGGCTGCACCACCACGGTGGTGACGACCGGCGCGGGATAATAATAGCCGCCCGAAATATAGCCGCCCTGGGCGACGGGCGGCGGGGCATAGTCGACGCCGGGCTGGCGGACATCGCCCTGCCAATGCCCCTCATAGGTGCCGCTGTAGCGGCGGCCGTCGGCGCCTTCCCAGGTGCCTTCCCACCGGCCTTCATAGCCCTGGTCATAGGTGACGCCATCGCCGCCATAGGCGGGATCATAGCTGACGCCGGGGCGCGGCGGCGGCGCGCTGTGGCGGCGGGGAGCATCCTCCGCCCGATCGACGGCATAGCCCGCCAGCGCGCCCAGCCCGGCGCCGATCAGCGTCCCTTCGGTCCGGTTGCCGCGTCCGGCGATGACATTGCCCGCTATGCCGCCGGCGACCGCGCCCAGCACCGCGCCGCCCGCGCCATCGTTGCGCGGCGGGCGATCGTCGGCATAGCCGTCCCAATGGACATCCTGCCGAT
>DAMDPH010000167.1:0-6865 GCA_032082785.1 Sphingobium sp.
CGGCGCAACTATCGCGCCGGCATCCAGCGGCTGCCCTTGCTGTTCCAGGCGCTGGAACTGCCGGTGATCGCGGCCGTCAACGGTCCGGCCATCGGCGCGGGCCTCGACCTTAGCCTGATGTGCGACCTCCGCATCGCGGCGCAGTCGGCCCGCTTCGCAGAAAGCTTCGTGCGGCTGGGGCTGGTGTCCGGCGATGGCGGCGCCTGGCTGCTGCCGCGCGTGGTCGGCGTCTCGAAAGCGGCGCAGCTGTCGCTGACCGGCGAGACGATCGACGCCGACGAGGCGCTGCGAATCGGACTGGTGGGGGAGGTTGTGCCTGACGACCGGCTGATGGAGCGGGCGCGCGAACAGGCGCTCGCCATCGCCGCCAACCCGCCGCACGCCACCCGCATGACCAAGCGCCTGCTGCGCGCCGCGCAGACCAGCGGCCTTGGCGAGATATTGGAGATGGCCGGCGCGATGCAGGCGCTGGCCCACGGCACGGCGGACCATGACGAGGCGATCGACGCCTATTTTGACCGCCGCCCACCCGCCTTCAAGGGAGACTGAACGGCTTCGGCGATGATAGGAGATTCGCGCGGAGACGCGAAGACGCAAAGGGGGAGATGGTCGATATCGATCGCATCAGCGGGGACGTTCTCCATCTGGCTCTGCGGATACATCGCGACCTTGGTCCCGGCCTGCTCGAAAGCGTTTATGAGGCCATATTGGCGCTCAAGCTGCTTGACCTGGGCTATGAGGTGGAACGGCAGAAGCCGGTCAGCATCGACTATGAAGGACTGCATATCGACGCCGCCTTCCGCATCGACCTGCTGGTGGCCGGTCGCCTGATCGTCGAAGTCAAATCGACCGAGCATTTCAGCCCCGCTCATGCCAAGCAACTGCTGACCTATCTCCGCCTTACGCGCCAGCCCGTAGGGCTGCTGATCAATTTTGGTTGCGCTACGCTCAAGGAAGGAGTGAAGCGCATCGTCAACGACTATAGACCCTCCGCGTCTTCGCGCCTCCGCGTGAACAATAAGGAATAAGGAGTTCAACATGTTCGATCTGACGGGAATGACCGCGCTGGTGACCGGCGCTTCGGGGGGCATCGGCTCCGCCATCGCGCGGGCGCTGAGTGCGCAGGGGGCGACGCTGGCGCTGTCGGGCAGCAATGAGGAAAAGCTCAAGGCCTTCGCCGCCGAGCTGGGCGGGGCGCACAAGACGCTCGTCTGCAACCTCTCCGATCCCGCCGCCGTCGATGCGCTGGTGCCGCAGGCGGTCGAGGCGCTGGGCGGCAAGATCGACATTCTCGTCAACAATGCCGGCGTCACCCGCGACAATCTCATCCTGCGCATGAAGGATGAGGAGTGGTCGCAGGTCATCGCCGTCAATCTGGAGGCCGCCTTCCGCCTCGCCCGCGCCGCCGCCAAGCCGATGATGAAGGCGCGCTTCGGCCGCATCATCTCCATCACCTCGGTGGTGGGCGTGACCGGCAATCCGGGTCAGGCCAATTATGCCGCGTCCAAGGCCGGCATCATCGGCATGTCCAAGGCGCTGGGTCAGGAACTGGCGAGCCGTGGCGTCACCGTCAACTGCGTCGCCCCCGGCTTCATCCGCTCGGCCATGACCGACGCGCTCAACGACGCGCAGAAGGCGGCGATCAACACGAAGATTCCCGCCGGCGATCTTGGCAATGGCGAGGATATCGGCGCCGCCGTCGTCTATCTCGCCAGCCGGGAAGCGGGCTATGTCACCGGCCAGACGCTGCATGTGAACGGCGGCATGGCGATGATCTGAAGGCGCCTGTCGTGACCGCTCCGGCCCGCGCCCCCACCCGGCCACCCAGGTGCATGATCCTGTGGGTGGCCGGGTGGGGGAGCGGGCCGGCGCCGCACTGCGCCATATCAAGAAGGCTCTGAAGGCGCCGGGGATCGCCCGTCGCCGGGCGCTTCCCCGCCTAAAAGCCGGGCATTTTTCCGCCGGCCCGTCACAAAAGCCGCATTCTGGGGCTTGGCGGGCTTGCCTCTTGCCTCTATCGGGGCTTGGCACTAGGGCATGCCTTAACAGTTGTTCACAACCATCAACGATACCCAGTAAGAAGGACCACTCATGAGTGAGACCGCGGATCGCGTAAAGAAAATCGTCGTCGAGCATCTGGGCGTCGAAACCGAGAAGGTGACCGAGGACGCAAGCTTCATCGACGATCTGGGCGCAGACAGCCTCGACATCGTTGAGCTGGTCATGGCGTTCGAGGAAGAATTCGGCGTTGAGATCCCTGACGATGCGGCCGAGAAGATCGGCACCGTCAAGGATGCGATCGACTATATCGACAGCAAGCAGTAAGGCGCAGCGCGGCCTGCCGAACCCCGGCCGGGCCGCCTCGCTACCAGAGAAACGGCTCCTCCTGTCCGGCACCAGCCGGGGCTTGGGGAGCCTTTTCGTATCTGGTGCGCCGTTCACAAGCGGGCCGTCAGCGGCTACATGGGCGGCTCAAAGCCCATAAGGAATTTCGGAGCTAGGATATGCGTCGTGTCGTCGTAACCGGCCTTGGTATGGTGACCCCGCTGGGCGGGAATGTCGAAACCACCTGGAAGAACATCATCGCGTCCAGATCGGGCGCGGCCACGATCACGCGGTTCGATCCGACCGATTATAAGTGCCGCATCGCGTGCGAAGTGAAGCCGGCCGATCATGAATATGGCTATGATGCCGGGTTGGACGTCGATCACAAGATCCAGCGTCAGGTCGATCCCTTCATCGTCTTCGGCATCTCCGCCGCCAGCGAAGCGCTGCGCGACGCCGGGCTCGACAACATGTCCGAAGAGGAACGGCTGCGCGCCGGCTGCTCGATCGGGTCGGGCATCGGCGGCCTGCCGGGCATCGAGAGCGAATCGCTGGTGCTGGCCAATAAGGGGCCGGGTCGCGTATCGCCGCACTTCGTCCATGGCCGCCTCATCAACCTGATTTCCGGTCAGGTTTCGATCAAATATGGCCTGATGGGTCCGAACCATGCGGTCGTCACCGCCTGCTCCACCGGCGCCCATTCGATTGGCGATGCCGCGCGCATGATCGCGATGGACGACGCCGACGTGATGCTGGCGGGCGGCGCGGAAAGCGCGATCTGCCCGATCGGCATCGCCGGCTTCGCCCAGGCGCGCGCGCTGTCCACCGGCTTCAACGACACGCCCGAAAAGGGCTCGCGTCCCTATGACGTGAACCGCGACGGCTTCGTCATGGGCGAAGGCGCGGGCGTGGTCGTGCTTGAGGAATATGAGCATGCCAAGAAGCGCGGCGCGAAAATCTATGCCGAAGTGGTCGGCTATGGTCTGTCGGGCGACGCCTATCATGTCACCGCGCCGCACCCGGAAGGGTCGGGGGCCTATCGCTCCATGGCGATGGCGCTGAAAAAGTCGGGCCTGGAACTCGCCGACATCGATTATGTGAACGCCCATGGCACCTCCACCCCGCTCGGCGACGAGCTGGAGCTGGGCGCGGTCAAGCGGCTGTTCGGCGACAATATCGGCGCCATGTCGATGAGCTCGACCAAGTCGGCCATCGGCCATCTTCTGGGCGGCGCCGGCGCGGTGGAGAGCATTTTCTGCATCCTCGCCCTGCGCGACCAGATCGTGCCGCCGACGCTCAACCTCGATGAGCCGAGCGAAAGCTGCAAGGGCGTCGATCTCGTCCCCCATGTCGCCAAGGAGCGGCAGGTGCGCGCGGTGCTGAACAACAGCTTCGGCTTTGGCGGCACCAACGCCTCGCTCATCATGAAGGCGATCTGAGGATCGTGGCGGCCGGCCCGGACAGCTACCTGCCGCGCGCAACCCCCGGCATCGGCCGGTGGGCAGGGCGCGCGGCATGAGGCGCCGGGCCAGCCGCAACCCGGCGCAGCGGGTCGGCTGCGTCATCCTGCTGATCGGGCTGGCGATCGCCGCCTTCGTCGCCTTCCGCTTCATCGCCGGCTGGACCGAGCCGGGGCCGACGACCAGGGATATCAGCATCGTCGTGCCGGAGGGCGCGACCCTGTCCGCCGCCGCGGTGCGCCTGAAACAGGCGGGCGCGGTGCGCTCGGCCGACGCTTTCCTGACGCGCGCCAAGATCCTGGGCGGCGGCGCGCCGATCAAGGCCGGCGAATTTCTGATCCCCAAGGGCGCGAGCAACAGCGAGATCCTCGCCATCCTTCAGGGGGGCAAGACGCGCACGCGGCTGGTCACCATTCCCGAAGGCATGCCGTCCATCCTGGTGCAGGAGCGGCTGATGGCCAATGCCGAGCTGACCGGCACCGTGCCCGTGCCCGAGGAAGGCAGCGTCCTTCCCGACAGCTATGCCTATGAAAAGGGCGAGGCGCGGGCCGCCGTGCTCAAGCGGATGCAGGCGGCGATGGACAAGCTGCTGGCCAAGCTCTGGGCCGAGCGCGCGCCCGACGCCGTCGTGAAGACCCCGCGTGAGGCGATCATCCTCGCCAGCATCGTCGAGAAGGAAACCGCCGTCCCCGCCGAGCGGCCGACCGTCGCGGGCGTCTATGGCAACCGCCTGCGCGCCAATATGATGCTGCAGGCCGACCCGACGATCATCTATCCGATCACCAAGGGCAAGCCGCTGGGCCGGCGCATCCGCAAGTCGGAAATCGCCGACGTCAACGACTATAACACCTATGCGATGACCGGCCTGCCCAAGGGGCCGATCGCCAATCCGGGCCGGCTCTCCATCCTCGCGGTGCTCAACCCGGCGAAAACCAAGGCGCTCTATTTCGTCGCGGACGGGAAGGGCGGCCATATCTTCGCCGACACCTATGAAGAGCATAATGAGAATGTGCGCAAATGGTTCGAAATCCGCCGCGCGCGCGGGGAGCTTTGATCCTGCCGTCCGGCTTTGAGCGGGTCGCGGCCGGACGATGACTTCGCCGCCAGCGCCCTTCCCAGCGCCCCTCCCAGCGCCCCTCATCGTGACCGCGCTGATGGGTGCCGCCGATTTCGCCTGGGCCGACGGGCTGCGCCGCGCGCATTTCCCGCCCGAACGCAACTGGCTTTCCGCGCATATCACCCTGTTCCACCATCTGCCGCCGGCGCTGCTGGGGGAGCTGAGCGATCAGCTCAAGCAGCTCTGCCGCCAGCCGCCGCCGCCGGCGATGCTGGCGGATGTGATGTCGCTGGGACGCGGCGTCGCCTTTCGCATCGACAGTCCGGCGCTGCTCGCCATGCGGGCGGACCTTGCGGAGCGTTTCACCGGGCTGCTGACGCCGCAGGATCAGGCATCGCCCCGGCTGCATGTCACGGTGCAGAACAAGGTCGAGCCGGCCGTCGCCAAGGCGCTGGCCACCGAGCTGCGCGCCACCTTCCGCCCCCGACCATTCGCCATCGCCGGCCTCGCCGCCTGGCACTATCGCGGCGGCCCGTGGGAACTGGCGATGCAGGCGTCCTTTCGCGGATAGCGCCGCTAATCAATTCCGTTCGGGCTGAGCCTGTCGAAGCCCCGTCGCCCCAGCCCGGACTATCAGGCCAGATCGACTTCCTTGAGCGGCTTCGACGCATCGGACAGCTGCCCCTGATCCAGCTGCGCGCCCGACAGGATATGCGCGCGCGCCTGGACATAATCCTTTACCGCATTGACCGCATCGATAGCGATCAGCCTGCCGGCCTTTAGATAGAGGACCGAAAAGCTGCGCGTCGCCGGATCGCCGCGCAGGATGGTGGCGTCATGGCCGACCGACAGCCCCACCGTCTGCAATTTCAGATCATATTGGTTGGACCAGAACCAGGGCACGGCATCATAGGGTTCGCCCTTGCCCATGATATGAGCAACGGCGGTCTTGGCCTGATCATTGGCATTCTGAACCGACTCGATCCGCATCTGCGCCCCGCCGGCGAAGCGGTTGGCATGGGCGGCGCAATCGCCCACCGCATAGATATGGGGCAGGCTGGTGCGGCAATATTCGTCGACATCGACGCCATTGCCGCCCACCGCGCCGGCGGCGATCAGCGGGCCGGTTTCGGGTACGATGCCGATGCCCACGATCACCATGTCGGTCGCGATCCGCTCGCCATCCTGCATCAGCACGGCGGTCGCGCGGCCATCCTCCACCTCGATACAGTCCATCGCCGCGCCGGTGCGCAGGTCGACGCCATGGGCGCGATGCTCCGCCTCGTAAAAGCGGGAGAGATCCTCGCCCGCCACCCGCGCCAGCACCCGCGACTGCGCCTCGATCAGCACCACGGTCTTGCCGAACTTGGTCAGCACCGCCGCCGCTTCCAGCCCGATATAGCCGCCGCCGATGATGGTGACATGGTTCACGCTGTCGAGCGCGGTCATCATCGCATCGACATCGGTGCGGCGGCGCACGCCATGGACGTTGCGCGCTTCCGCACCGCTACAGGTCAGCATGCGCGGGCTGCCGCCGGTGCACCAGATCAGCTTGCCATAGCCGATTTCCTCGCTGCCGGCGGTCACGAACTGGCCGACCGGATCGACGCTCTTCGCCCGCAGCCCCAGCAGCAGGTCGATCTGCCGCTCGGCCCAGAAAGTGGCGGGGCGGATCAGGATACGCTCGAAACTCTTGTCGCCGGCGAGATATTCCTTGGACAGCGGCGGCCGCTCATAGGGCGGGTCTTTCTCGTCGCCGATCATTCCGATGCTGCCGTCGAAGCCCTGCTGGCGTAATGTAATCGCCGCCTGCGCCCCCGCATGACCCGCGCCCACGATCAGAATGTCATAAAAGCTCATCCGCCGTCCTTTCTTCCACTCCCGGCCGCTGCTTGGCCTGCTTTGGCGGGAGGCGCAAGGGGCGGGGCGTCAGCGGGCGGCGATCGGCGCGGCGGTCAGGCAGGCGATCCGGTCGCCCGGAACCATCCGCGCGGGCGGCAGCGGGAGGCGCAGCGACTCCAGC
>DAMDPH010000168.1:0-6833 GCA_032082785.1 Sphingobium sp.
CGGCGCGGCGTCGGCCTTGGGAGCGGCTTCCGCCTTGGGCGCGGCATCGCCGCCGCCAGCGGCCGCAGCCGCGACATCCTCACCCTCTTCGGCGATGATGGCGATGACGGTGCCGACCTTCACCCCTTCGGATCCTTCGGCCACCAGGATTTTGGCGACCACGCCCTCATCGACCGCTTCGAATTCCATCGTCGCCTTGTCGGTCTCGATCTCCGCCAGCAGGTCGCCCGACGACACCGTGTCGCCTTCCTTCACCAGCCATTTGGCCAAGGTGCCCTCCTCCATGGTCGGGGAGAGGGCAGGCATCTGGATCGTCTTGCTCATGCTTCGGGGGCCTCTTCTTCTATGGGCCTGACGGCCCTTTGCAGCCCGTTTTCACCCTTTGGCCCGACCGGTCAAGGCCAGCGCTTGCACAAGGCGCTATTATGCACCACATTTCACCTCGTTGGTTCATAGAAACAAATTAGACGCGCCGTTCGGCCGTCTTCGACAGTTGGGGGACTGCCCGCGTGCGTACATATTTGGTGGTGGTGGACGAATCGCCGGAGGCGGAAACCGCGCTCCGCTTCGCCGCGCGCCGCGCCGCCAAGACGGCGGGCGCGGTCCGCATCCTGGCGCTGATCCCGCCGTCCGAGTTCGTCCAGTGGGGCGGCGTTCAGGCGACGATGGAGGATGAGGCGCTGCAACGGGCCGAGGCGCTGGTGACCAGCGCGGCGGGCACGCTGACCGACGAATCGGGCATCCGCCCCAGCATTACGGTGCGCCAGGGCGAAGCCGTGGCCGTGGTGCGCAAGACGCTGGAGGAAATGGACGATGTCGCGGCGCTGGTGCTGGGCGCCGCCGCCAGCGGCCCGCCGGGCAAGCTGGTGTCGCACTTTGCCGGCGCGGACGCGGGCAAGCTGCCCTGCCCAATCATGATCATCCCCGGCGGCCTCGACGTGGAGGCGATCGACCGGCTTAGCTGAGGCCCTGCCCGCTCGGCGCCCGCTCCGCACAGACGCCGATCACTTCTTCCGGTGGCTGCCCCGCTTGCCGCCGATATGGCGGATGTTGGAAGGGCGGCCGCGCCGGCCATTGGTGCGCATGCCGGGCCGGGTGCGGTCCCGCTTCATCGGCGGCGCCCCGCCCGCCGCATCGGGCAGTTCGAAACGCAGCGTGCCGTTGATCGGGTCCGCCTCCGCCAGCCGCAACTCCAGCCGCTGCCCCACGGTAAAGCGCTCGCCGCTTTCCACCCCTTCGAGCGCGCGCCCCGCCTCGTCGAAGAAGAAGCGCTCGGCGCCCAGTGTCGACACCGGCACCAGCCCGTCGCCACCCAGTTCCTCCACCGTCGCGAAGAAGCCGAAGGACTGCACCCCGGTGATCCGCGCCTTCACGATCTCGCCCACATGTTTGGCGAGGAAGTCGGCGACATAGCGGTCGACCGTATCCCGCTCCGCCTCCATGGCGCGGCGCTCATGCTGGCTGATCAGCTCGCCCACGCGGCCCATATTCTCGAAATCATCCTGACTGAGCGAGGAGCGCGGCGGGATGTCGCCCTTGGGCGCGGGCAGTTCCAGCCCATAGGCGCCGACCAGCGCGCGATGGACCAGCAGGTCGGCATAGCGGCGGATGGGTGAGGTGAAATGGGCATAGCTGCCGAGCGCTAGGCCGAAATGGCCCTGGTTCGCCGGCGCATAATAGGCCTGCGTCTGGCTGCGCAGGATCTGCTCCATGATCTGCGGCTTTTCCTCCGCCTCGCCCACGCGCGCGATCAGCCGGTTGAAGGTCGCCGGCTTGATCACCTGTCCCAGCGCGAAATCAATGTCGAAGGTCGCCAGATATTCCTTGAGCGCAACCAGCTTCTCGCGGCTCGGCGGCTCGTGGACGCGATACATGACCGGCGCCTTCTTCGCCTCCAGCGCCTTGGCGGCGGCGACATTCGCGGCGATCATATAATCTTCGATGACCATATGCGCGTCCAGCCGGTCGCGCACCGCGACGCTGACGATCTTGCCCCATTCGTCCAGCACCACCCGCCGTTCCGGCAGGTCCAGCGCCAGCGGCTCGCGCTTGTCGCGCGCCTTGCGCAGCAGCGCCCAGCAGGCCCAGAGCGGACGCAGCGCCGGCTCCAGCAGCGGTTCCTCGCGCGTGCCATCGATGGCGGCCTGCGCATCCTCATAGGCCAGCACGGCGGCGACACGAATGATCGCGCGGGAAAAGCGCCAGGACCGGATCTTGCCACTGGCATCAATGACCAGATGGCAGGCCATCGCCGCCCGATCCTGCCCCGCGCGCAGCGAGCACATGTCGGAGGACAGCTGATGCGGCAGCATCGGCACCACCAGATCGGGGAAATAGACGCTGTTGCCCCGCTTGCGCGCTTCCTTGTCGATGGCGCTGCCGGGGCGGACATAATAGCTCACATCGGCGATGGCGACGATGGCGCGATAGCCGCCTTCATTGGCCGGATCTTCGTCCGGCGCCGCCCACACCGCATCGTCATGGTCGCGCGCGTCGACAGGATCGATGGCGACGATCGGCAGGTGGCGCAAATCCTCGCGCTTGTCCTCATGCAGCGGCAGGGCGGACGCGGCCACCGCCTCCTCCTCCACCCGCTCGGGAAAGACATGGGGGATGCCATGTTTGTGGATGGCGATCAGGCTGAAGCTGCGCGGCGCGAACGGATCGCCCAATATGTCGGTGACACGGGCGGAAATGCGCGGCGGCCGCCCGTGCGGCTCGGCCAGCACCAGATCGCCGCGCTTTGCCTCGCCCACATCGGAAATGCGGACATCCTTGCGGATGCGCTTGTCGACCGGACGCAGCCATAGCTGCCCCTCGCCCACCTCCTCGACCACGCCCAGCAGCATCTCGCTCGCGCGGGCGAGCTTCTTCATGGGATGCGCGACAAAGCCACGCCCGGCCTCTTCCGTGCGCGCGAGGATGCGGTCGCCGACGGACAGCGCACCGCGCTTGCCCCGGTCCATGACCCGCAGCCGCGGCGCCGGCCCGTCCGCTTCCCATCGTTCGGGCGAGGCGATCAGCGTGGTGTCGTCAATGTCGACGATCCGCAGCACCGTCACCTTGGGCACGCCGCCCATTTTGTGAAAGGCGCGGGCCGGGCCGATGTCGATCAGCCCTTCATCCGCCATATCCTTGAGCAGCGCCTTGAGCGCGATCTTCTCCTGCCCCTTTAGGCCGAACGCCTTGGCGATCTCCCGCTTGCCGGCGGGCTGGTCGGACGTGGTGATGAAGTCGACGATCTGGTCGCGAGAGGGAAAGCCTGCGGGTCGAACCTTGCTGCGCGATGCGCTGCGGGACGGGGATGTTTTTTTCTTGTCGGTCGATGCCATGGACCAGCTATAAGCCCACCCCCCGCCCCGCGCCAGTGGCGAGGCCGCAAAAGCCGCTGGAAACAGGGCGGAGCGTGGGGAACTATGGGCTGGGTTACCTAACTGTAGCTAGCAAGGTTCGATCAAGGCAGCTGGCGTTCGGAAACGCGTCAAGCCGCCTGGCGCAATCCGTGGCTAACTTCCCAGCCACGGCAAGCGAGCAGGATGGACTTGGGAACCTTCTTCTCACCATTTGAATAATAGGCCACCATCCGCCGCGACACACCCAATGCATCCGCCGTCTTCGAGAGCGACAGCGCATGTCGCAGCCGCCATTCGAGGAAAGCGCGAGCATCGTCATGACCAGTTGCTGACAATGTCTCGAGCCATAGGAATTCGGCCCCCACCTCGGCGCCGGAAGGCCAAGTCAGGCTATGGCCCCAGTCTCCAACCTCCACTCTGGCAAACTCATCAGGATCGCGCAGCGTGGCAGACGCGCCATCGTTCAGGATGGCGTCAAGGTGAATGTCGGCCTCAGTGCCATCCGTCCAGGCCAGCCGCAGCGACGCCGGGCCTGTCGCGCGCGCACTGACGATCATACGAACCTTGTCCATGACGCTCATCCGTTCAACTCCTGCCAGGTCTGCATGAGCAAAGCCTGATGAGGCATCGCCCATTCCAGCGCGTCTCTGAATGTCGCCGCCGGCACAGTTCCCACGATCGTCTCGAACGTGACGATCGACACCGAGCAGCGAAAATCCGGGCCTTCGATGTGGAAATGCGGTGCGCCATGCTCGCGGCCATAAACGGCAATCTTCCAGCGGGCATTCCGGTGCATCGTGACCATGACGCATGGTAGTGCAACAGTTGCACTATTTCAAGCCACAGCGCCGTGGAGCCCCATCGGGCAAGCACCCAACTCAGCGGCTCGCCACGTCCAGCGCCCCTACCCGCCCCCCAGCTTGACCGCGCGCTGGCGCCAGCTTTCGGCGAGTTGCGGTATGGCGGCGAGCGCCCGCACCGCAGCCGGGTCGGCCTTGTGCCCGCCGCCGATCAGCAGGCGGAAGACGCGCAGGACCGGCCAGCCGGGCAGCGGCCGGTCCTGCAACTCCATGCGCAGGCCCGCTTCCGCCTCGCCTTCGCGGATGACGCGGAAATAAAGGCCGCTGCGGCCGCTCTTGACGATGGTCGCCATCACGTCGCGCGTGCCGAAGCGATGATCGAGTTTCCAGCAGGGCTGGCGGCCATGGCTCACCTCGATGATGGCGCTGCCGAAGGAGAAGCGGTCGCCAAGGCAGATATCCGCCTCCGTCATGCCGCGCGAGGCGATATTCTCGCCAAAGGCGCCGGGCGCGTCGAGCAGCGCATGGCCGGGCTTGGCCTGCCGCCACCAGTCATAATGATCCTGCGGATAGAGATGGATCGCCTTGTCCCAGCCGCCATGATGGACCGGATCGGCCACCGCGTCGCCGGCAAGGCCCAGCCAGCCGACGCGGACCGGGCCGGTGACCGGCTGTTTGGCGATGGCGCTGCGATCGTCGCCGCGAAAGGGCTTGGGCGTGCCGACCAGCAGCGCCTCTATGGTCAGGAAGGAATCGGCCATGCGCCCCTATGCCATGGCCGCACGTGGTAGGCGAAGGGGCCGCATCCGCATTCCGCCGCAAATTTGCGCTAACAGTAAAGCGCTAGGCCGACCCCCTGCCCCCAGTTCCAAATGATCCGCGCTCTTCTGCGAAAGCGCCGGCTCGTCATGGGCATCCTCTCTCAAGGAGGCACCGGGATCGGCCGCCTTCGCTTGGTATCGGGGGCAAAAATCCACGAAGCGCGATCGGGTTCCCTTGGGTTTTCACGCCGGCTGCGGTAAGGGGCGGCGATGGATGCAACCAGCCTGCGCGTCGCGCTGTTCAGCGGCAATTATAATTATGTGAGGGACGGCGCGAACCAGGCGCTCAACCGCTTCGTCGACTATCTGCTGCGTCAGGGCGCGGCCGTGCGCGTCTATTCCGCCACCACCGATACGCCCGCTTTCGAGCCGGTCGGCGATCTGGTGAGCGCCCCCTCGCTGGCGGTGCCGGGGCGGCGCGAATATCGCGTACCCTATCGCATGTCGGGGCAGGTGCGCCGCGATCTCAAGAGCTTCGCGCCCAATATCGTCCATGTCTCGAGCCCCGATCCGCTCGGCCATCGGGCGGTGAGCTGGGCGCGGCAGCATGGCCTGCCCGCCATCGCTTCGGTCCACACCCGGTTCGAAACCTATCCGCGCTATTATGGCCTCGCCTTTCTGGAGCCGGTGATCGAGTCGCTGCTGCGGCGCTTCTACCGGCGCTGCGACGCCATCGTCGCGCCATCCGAATCGATGGCGCAACTGCTGCGCGAGCAGCGGATGAACTATGATGTCGGCATCTGGACGCGCGGCATTGATCGCGACATTTTCAACGCCGGCCGGCGCGATCTCGCCTGGCGGCAGGGGCTGGGCCTTGCCGACGACATGCCCGTCATCGGCTTTGTCGGGCGGCTGGTGATGGAAAAGGGGCTGGACGTCTTTTCCGACACGATCGACCAGCTCGCCGCGCGGCAGGTGGCGCACAAGGTGCTGGTGGTCGGCGAAGGCCCGGCGCGCGAATGGTTTCAGAACCGCCTGCCCCAGGCGGTCTTCACCGGCTTTCAGAAAGGCCCCGATCTCGGCCGCGCGGTCGCCAGTATGGACATGCTGTTCAATCCGTCGGTGACGGAGACGTTCGGCAATGTGACGCTGGAAGCGATGGCCTGCGGCCTGCCCACGGTCGCGGCGCGCGCCACCGGCAGCGAGAGCCTGGTCACCGAAGGCGTGACCGGCCGGCTGATCCGGCCCGGCGCGATCAGCGAATTTGCCGACGCCTTGCAACATTATTGCAACGATGCCGATGCGCGGGCGAGCGCCGGCGCGGCGGCGCAGAGCCGGGCGGAGCGCAATGGCTGGGATCAGGTAAATCAGGCGCTGGTCGACACCTATTTGCGCGTGCTGCGGCAACGGGCACAGGGCATGGTGCCGCGCGCCAGCCCCGTTCCCTGATCCACCATCGATGACTAACGCTGCTGCCGCACATGGCTGACCTTTTCGCCGCAGACGATCCGCCCGAAAGCCCGGCCGCCGGCGCGCCGCTGGCCGACCGCTTGCGCCCGCGTGGCCTGGACGATGTGGTCGGGCAGGATCATCTGACCGGAGCGGATGGCGCCATCGGCCGCATGGTCGCGGCGGGGCGGCTGTCGTCGATCATCCTGTGGGGACCGCCGGGCACGGGCAAGACCACCATCGCCCGCCTGCTCGCCGACGCGGTCGGCATGCGGTTCGAGCCGATTTCGGCGGTATTTTCCGGCGTGGCGGAGCTGAAGAAAGTTTTCGCCAAGGCGCGCGAGCATCGGCGGCAGGGCGACAAGACGCTCTTGTTCGTGGACGAGATCCACCGTTTCAACCGCGCGCAGCAGGATAGTTTCCTGCCCTTTGTCGAGGATGGCACGGTTACGCTGGTCGGGGCGACCACC
>DAMDPH010000169.1:0-2023 GCA_032082785.1 Sphingobium sp.
CGGCGGCCGGGGCAGGCGCCGCGGGCGCGGCATAGACGGGCGCGGCGGCGCTGGCGGTGCGGGCGACGCGGATCTTGCGATCGCCGTCCTCGACCTCGATCTCGGTCAGGTTGGTGTCGTCCAGCAGCGCGGCCAGTTCGCGCACCAGGGTGACGTCCACCTCCATCGCGCCCTTTTCATGCTTGTCGTTCATGGATTGACCCTATTCTCGCGTCTAACATGGTTCTGGCGGCCAGCGCCTATGCCCATTTGCGTCAAAGCGCAACTTTGTAGCGCCCGGCCGATCCGGCGCAACGCCGTCCGCGCCGTCTTAGAGACTGTTTGGAAATACGCAAAGGCGCGCATCGCGTTACCGGTGCCGCGATGCGCCAAAGGCACATTCCCGAACCGCCCCTTACAGTTCCAGCGCCGCTTCCAGCGCCAGCAGATAGCCATGCGCGCCGAACCCCGCGATCGTGCCCTTGGCGGCCATGCCGACGAAGCTCTTGTGGCGGAAAGGTTCGCGGGCATGGGGGTTGGACAGGTGCAGCTCGATCACCGGTACGCTAATCGCCTTGATCGCGTCATGCAGCGCCACCGACGTATGGGTGAGGCCGCCGGGATTGAGGATGACGGCATGCGCCCCCTCGCCATGCGCTTCCTGAAGCCAGTCGATCAGATGGCCTTCATGGTTGGACTGGCGAAAGTCGATTTCGACATGGGCGCGCTGCGCCACATCGTCCATCCGCTCGGCTATGTCGTCGAGCGTGTCATAGCCGTAGATTTCCGGCTCGCGCGTGCCCAGCATGTTGAGGTTCGGCCCGTTCAGCACAAAGATCTTACGCGTTTCCGCCATCGCGGTTTCCCCAATCATCCCGAGTTGCATGTTGCGGCCGGGGCGAGGGCGCCCCTATATGCGACAAACCTTTAGACCCTCGTGTCTCGCTTAGTCGAGACATGTTCTCATGTTCAGGCGGGATAGCGCAGTGACCACAGACGGCACCCTTTCGATCCGTATCAATGGCGAGCATCGCCGCGTCCGCGACGGGCTGAGCCTGGCCGATCTGGCGAGCGAACTGGGCTTCGTGCCGGAGAAGGTGGCGGTGGAGCGCAATCTGGAGGTCGTGCCCCGCTCCACTTTGGCGCAGGTGATGGTTGAGGATGGCGACGAGCTGGAGATCGTTCATTTCGTCGGCGGTGGCGACCATTCGGTCGCGGGGGGCGGCAGCGATCATGCGGCGGCGGCCGATGACAGCTGGACCGTGGCGGGCCAGCGTTTCCGTTCGCGCCTGATCGTGGGTACGGGCAAATATAAGAATTTCGAGCAGAATGCCGCCGCGCTGGCGGCGTCGGGCGCGGAAATCGTCACGGTCGCGGTGCGCCGCGTCAATGTGAGCGACCCCAAGGCGCCGATGCTGACCGACTATATCGACCCGAAGAAGGTCACATATCTGCCCAATACGGCGGGCTGCTTCACCGGCGAGGACGCGATTCGCACGCTCCGGCTGGCGCGCGAGGCGGGCGGCTGGGAGCTGGTGAAGCTGGAGGTGCTGGGCGAGGCGCGCACCCTCTATCCCGACATGGTTGAAACGCTGCGCGCAACCGAGATATTGGCCAAGGAAGGGTTCAAGCCCATGGTCTATTGCGTCGACGATCCCATCGCCGCCAAGCGGCTGGAGGATGCGGGCGCCGTCGCGATCATGCCGCTGGGCGCGCCGATCGGATCGGGGCTGGGCATCCAGAACCGGGTGACGATCCGCCTGATCGTCGAAGGCACGCGGCTGCCGGTGCTGGTCGATGCGGGCGTGGGCACCGCGTCGGAAGCGGCGCAGGCGATGGAGCTGGGCTGCACCGGCGTGCTGATGAACACCGCCATTGCCGAGGCCAAGGATCCGGTGCTGATGGCGGCGGCGATGAAGGCGGGCGTGGAAGCGGGCCGCCTGGCCTATCGCGCCGGCCGCATGGGCAGGCGCCTCTATGCCGACCCGTCCAGCCCGCTCGCCGGCCTGATCTGATTAAAGATGCGCCTTGCGGCGCATCGCCG
>DAMDPH010000169.1:2033-6816 GCA_032082785.1 Sphingobium sp.
CCAGCCCTCTCCCCCACCCGGCCACCCAACGGCAGCATCATATGGGTGGCCGGGTGGGGGAGAGGGCCGGTGCGGTTATGACATGCGCGCCTTCGCGCATGTCCAAAACAAGCACCGAGAGCGCCGCCGCGCTTTCGATATTTCGCATCGCAGCAAATTGACCGCAGGGCCGCCTTCCGCCTATGTCTGGCGGCCAAGGACAGGAGGAGGACGTGCAATGGTGAACAAGCTCTACCCCGATGCGGCAGCGGCGCTGGAGGGCCTTCTCTTCGACGGCATGCATATCTGCGCGGGCGGCTTTGGCCTGTGCGGCATTCCCGAACGGCTGATCGACGCGATCCGCGATGCGGGCGTCAAGGATCTCACCATCGCTTCCAACAATGCCGGCATCGATGGCGAAGGGCTGGGCAAGCTGCTGCGCACGCGGCAGGTCAAGAAGATGATCTCCTCCTATGTCGGGGAGAATAAGGAATTTGAGCGGCAGTTTCTGGCCGGCGAGCTGGAGGTGGAATTCTGCCCCCAGGGAACGCTGGCGGAGCGCTGCCGCGCCGGCGGGGCTGGCATTCCCGGCTTCTACACCAAGACCGGCGTCGGCACCCAGGTGGCCGAGGGCAAGGAAGTGAAGAGCTTCGACGGTGAGGATTATATCCTCGAACGCGGCATCTTCGCCGACATCGCCATCATCAAGGGCTGGAAGGCGGACGAGAGCGGCAACCTCATCTTCCGCAAGACCGCGCGCAACTTCAACGCGCCGATGGCCACCGCCGCGAAAATCTGCATTGCCGAGGTGGAGGAAGTGGTGCCGGTCGGCAGCCTCGATCCCGATGCGATCCACCTGCCGGGCATTTACGTCAAGCGCATGATCGTCGGCGCGCCCTATGAGAAGAAGATCGAGTTTCGCACCGTGCGGCAGCGGGAAGCGGCGTGACGCGGACGGGCGGCAGGTCGGGCGTGCGGTGGGGCGGTCTATGGGCGGCGACGGCTCTGCTGGCCGGATGCACGTCGGCGGCCGACATGCGGCTGCCCGCCAGCGCGTCCGCCAATCCGCCTGCCGCGATGCAATATCTTTACGGATCGGGCGAGGCGGCGGCGCTGTCGGTACAGGCCTGGACTGCGCTGCTCGACCATGCCGCCCGCATGACGAAGGCGCGCCCGGCCGACAGCGTGGTGCTGGCCGACGGGGCGACGCTCGCCGCGCCGCGCTTCGTCTCCTGCGACGTCAAGCCGCTGGCGGCGGTGTTCGATGTCGACGAAACGGTGCTGCTCAATCTGGGCTATGAATATCATGACGCGCGCACCGGCAAGGGCTGGAACGCGGCGGACTGGGACGCATGGGAAAAGAGCGGCGAGGACGCGGTCAGCGCCGTGCCGGGCGCGCTTGCCGGGGTGACCGCGCTGCGCGCCATGGGCGTGACCGTCATTTTCAACACCAATCGCTCGGCCGCCAATGCCGACGCCACCGCCCGCGCCATCAAGGCAGCGGGGCTGGGCGACGTCGTGCATGGGCAGACGCTGTTCCTGGCGGGCGACGATGCGATGGGATCGCGCAAGGACGGCCGGCGCGCGACCATTGCGGAGCGCTATTGCGTGATCGCGCTGGGCGGCGACCAGCTCGGCGATTTCAGCGATCTGTTCAACACCGGCCAACCGGTGACGACCCGCCGCGCGGCGACGCAGGCGGCCCCGATCGCGCAGCTTTGGGGGCATGGATGGTTCGTCCTGCCCAATCCCGTCTATGGCAGCGGCCTCAAAGGCGGGTTCGACGACGTCTTCCCGCTGGACAGGAGATGGGCGCTGCCTGCCCGGGGAACCGATCATGTCCAATGAGCCGGCAGGTGCCATCCCGCTGGATCAGGGCGATATACTGACCGATGAGTCGGTGGAGGTCGCCCGGATCTGGGTTACGAACAATGCGGGTAGCAGCGTATGGATCAACGCCCGCTGTCTGGAAGACCCGACCTATTTCGGCTATCTGATGGCGGACACGATACGTCATGCCGCCCGCGCCTATGCGGCGACCTACGATGCCGACGAAGCCAAGATGCTTCAGGCGATCAGTGACGGCGTTGCTGAAGAATTGCGCGAACAGTTTACGGACATAACAACAATTCAGGAAGGGAGGCTGAACTGATGCCCTGGACCCGTGACGAGATGGCCGCACGCGCGGCGAAGGAATTGCAGGACGGTTTTTACGTGAACCTGGGCATCGGCATCCCGACGCTGGTGGCGAACCATATTCCCGATGGCGTCGAGGTGACGTTACAGTCTGAAAACGGCATGCTCGGCATCGGTCCCTTTCCCTTTGAGGGCGACGAGGATCCCGACCTGATCAACGCCGGCAAGCAGACCATCAGCGAATTGCCGCAGTCGGTCTATTTCTCCAGCGCCGACAGTTTCGCGATGATCCGCGGCGGGCATATCGACCTGACCGTGCTGGGTGCGATGGAAGTGGCGGAAAATGGCGACATCGCCAACTGGATGATCCCCGGCAAGATGATCAAGGGCATGGGCGGCGCCATGGATCTGGTGGCCGGCGTCAAGAAGATCATCGTGGTGATGGAGCATGTCTCCAAAAATGGCGATCCCAAATTCATCCCGTCCTGCACCCTGCCGCTGACGGGCAAGAATGTCGTCGACATGATCGTGACGGATTTGTGCGTTTTCCAACGTCCTGACCATGACAGCCCGTTCAAGCTGATCGAACTGGCGCCCGGGGTCACGGCGGAGGACGTCGCCGCCAAGACCAGCGCCCATTATGTGAGTTGAGGACGATAAGAGCATGAGCCTGGACGGCGCCTATGATGATGGCAATCCCTTCGCCCTGATCCTGGCCGGCAAGCTGCCGTCGACCCGGTTATATGAGGATGAGCATGTGCTGGCTTTCCTCGATATCCAGCCGCAGGCGAAGGGGCATGCGCTCGTCATCTCCAAATGGTCGAAGGCGCGCAACATATTGGAGATGGAGGAGGAGGCGCTGGCGCAGGTGATGGCCGCGACCAAGATCGTCGCGACCGCGATCCGCAAGGCGCTGAACCCCGACGGGCTGCATATCGCCCAGTTCAATGGCGCCGCCGCCGGGCAGACCGTCTTCCACCTCCATGTCCATATCGTGCCGCGCTGGGCCGGCGAGCCGACCGGTTTTGCCGCCCATGGTCAGGGTGGCTTCGCCGATCCCGGCGACCTGCAGGCGCTCGCCGAAGAGATTCGCGCGCAGCTCTGATGAGCTTGTTCCGGTCCGCCGCGCCATCGCTTCGCCAGCGGGGCGGTGCCTGACATGGCGCTCAAACCCTTCAACGCGCCGGGCGCGCGGCTGGCGCTGCGCTCCAAGCGGGCGGCGGAGCGCTTTGCCGGGCGACGCGGCGAGAGCGAGGTGATCCTCGACATCAGCCGGCTGCTGTCGCGCAGCTTCCATCCGACCCCGACCGGCATCGACCGGGTGGAATATACCTATGCGCGCGAATTGCTCGACCGCATGCCCGACCGGCTGGCCTTCGCCGCCGTGCATCCGGCAGGCGGCTATTATGGCCGGCTGAGCAGCGCGGCGGTGCGGCAGTTTCTGGCCTTCACCAGCGCCCGCTGGCGCAACCTGTCGCCGCCCGACGAGCGGGAGAGCAAGGCGGCGGTGATCCGCCACCTGATCGCGCTGCGCCCACGGCCGGTGCCGCGCGCGGTCGCGCCGCGGGTCTACCTTCAGGCATCGCCCCATCATCTGGACGATCATGCGCAGGTGGGCGCGATCCTGCGGGCCGAAGGTGCATGACGTCATCCCGCTCAGCCACCCCGAATTCGCGCGGCCGCAGGGGGCGGAGGATCATCGCAAGCGCGTCCGCACCATCGACAGCTATGCCAGCGGCATCATCGGCAACAGCCAGGCGACGCTGGAGGCGCTGCGCCCGCATCTGCGCCGGCCGCTGGAGGAGCGGGTGGTGCGCGTCGCCCATTTCGGCGCCGACGCCCCCGACCCCTTCGCCAGCGAGGCGCAGGCGGTGCCCGACCGCCCCTATTTCGTCTATATCTCCACTATAGAGCCGCGCAAAAATCATCTGCTGCTGCTCAACATCTGGCGCCGCCTGATCGAGGAGATGGGCGATGCGGCGCCGGTGCTGGTGCTGATCGGCCGGCGCGGCTGGGAGAATGAGAATGTCATCGACATGCTGGAGCGCGGCGAGCTGCTGCGCGGCCATGTGATCGAGGCGGGGCAGGTGACGGACGCGCAGATGCAGGCGCTGGTCGCCGGCGCGCGGGCGATGCTGATGCCTTCCTTCGCCGAGGGGTTCGGCATGCCGGTGGTGGAAGCGTTGAGCGCGGGCGTGCCGGTGATTTGCAGCGACATTCTGGCGCATCGGGAAGTGGGCGGCGACGCGCCCGACTATATCGATCCGCTCGACGGGATAGGCTGGCTGCGCGCCATCTGCGCCTATGCCACGCCGCGTTCGCTTCCACGGCAGGCGCAGCTGGCGCGCATCGGCGCGTGGCGCGCGCCCACATGGCGTGACTATTTCGACATAGTTACTGATTTGATTGAAGAAGTTGGCACGGTCGTTCCTTGACCGCTTCCCATGGGGGGCGCATGGAACGGCCTGACGATGAGGGGACAGGCGATGGCCCGTATAGGGTCTTTGGGGATCGGACCGCATCGGCAGCGGTCCTGTCGGCGGCGTTCCGCCGGACCGGCGGCAGGGCGTCAGCCCCGTGCCGCGCATCGCCCGGGCGCGCGCCTGTGACCGACAGCCCCTTTCTTCGTTCCCCGCCCTTCCCGGCGACCGCGCGCGCGGCGATCAGC
>DAMDPH010000170.1:0-6807 GCA_032082785.1 Sphingobium sp.
GCTGGGCGCGCAGGCCGGGCCGCTCGGATCGATCGCGCTCGCCCTTGATGCGCTGGCGCGGGCCGGCGGCTGAGCGGCTGTTTGAAGGTGCGCTGAGACGCGCAGGTCACGACCGCGCCGACGCGGGCTGGCGCCGGTCGATGGCGGCGGATAGGATCGCCCCCATGCCGCGTTCTTCCGCCATGGACCCGTCCTCTTCCGCGCCGACGTTGCAGGATGCCGTGCGGCGCCGCATCGCGCGGCAGGTGCAGCAATTTTTCAACGACCCGGCCAAGGGCGAGCGGCCGGTGATCCGCTCCCCCGACGCGCTGTTCGAACCGGGTTCGGTAATCTGGCGCGTCCATGGCGATGTCACCAGCATGATGATCGGCGGCATCGGCGCGCTGTTGATGCAGATGCTGCATCCGGCGGCGCTGACGGGCGTATGGGAGCATAGCCGGTTCCGGGACGATATGCATGGGCGGTTGCGGCGGACGGCGCGCTTCATCGCCGTCACCACCTATGGCCAGCGGGACGATGCGCTGGCGGCGATAGAAGCAGTGCGGACGGTCCATGGCCGCATCCGGGGGCGGTTGCCCGATGGCACCACCTATGCAGCGAGCGATCCGCATCTGCTCGCCTGGGTGCATCTGTGCGAGGCGATCGCCTTTCTCGACGCCTGGATCGCCTTTGGCGAACCGTCCATGTCGGTGGCGGATCAGGATCTCTATTTCCGCCAGGCGGCGCTGGTCGCGCGCAAGCTGGGCGCCGATCCGGTGCCGGAAAGCCGGCTCGAAGCGGTGGCGCTGGTGGCGCAGTTTCGCGGCGAACTCCGTGCCGATGCGCGCAGCCGGCGGGTGGCCGCGCTAATCCTCAACCCGCCGGGCCAGTCGCTGGCGCTCGCGCCGGTGCAGAAGCTGCTGAAACATGCCGCCTTGCAGATCGTGCCCGACTGGACGCTCGACATGCACGGGCTTTCCCGCCTGCCGCTGTCGGGGCCGATGGTGCGCGGCGGCGCCTTCACGCTGGCGCAGACGCTGCGCTGGGCCTTTGGTCAGCGGCTGCGCCGGCCGCTTTGACGCTGGCTGCACTGTCAAGCGGCCTGACAGGGACGCGCCGTCCGCCTATGCTGACCCCCTCATCGGTCGAGTAAACGAGTTTATTCATGGTCTTCACGGATATCGCCACCCGCACCCACAACCATAGCTGGCGGCTCGACCCGGTGGTGCGCAGCCTGCTCGACACCGATTTCTATAAGCTGCTGATGTTGCAGATGATCCGGCATCTTTATCCCGATGTGCAGGCGACGTTCGAGCTGATCAACCGCAGCCATCATGTGCGGCTGGCCGACATGATCGATGAAGGGGAATTGCGCGCGCAGCTCGACCATGCGCGGTCGCTGCGGTTCGGCAAGAAGGAGCTGATCTGGCTGGCGGGCAACAGCTTTTATGGCCGGGCGCAGATGTTCAGCCCCGACTTCATCGCCTGGCTCGCCGATTTCCGCCTGCCCGATTATGAACTGTCCAAGGTCGACGGCCAATATGAGCTGCGCTTCCATGGCCCTTGGACGCATAGCAGCATGTGGGAAATTCCCGCGCTCGCCATCATCAACGAATTACGGTCGCGCGCGGCGATGAAGGGGCGCGGCCGGTTCGAACTGGACGTGCTCTATGCCCGCGCTAAGGCCAAGCTGTGGGAGAAGGTGGAGCGGCTGAGCCAGCTGCCCGACCTCGTCATATCCGACTTCGGCACGCGTCGCCGCCATGGCTTTCTGTGGCAGCGCTGGTGCGTGGAGGCGCTCAAGGAAGGGCTGGGCTCGCGCTTCATCGGCTCATCCAACATATTGCTGGCGATGGATACCGATCTGGAGGCGATCGGCACCAACGCGCATGAACTGCCCATGGTGCTGGCGGCGCTCGCGCCCGACGATGCGGCGCTGGCGGCTGCGCCCTATCGGGTGCTGGAGGATTGGCGCAATCATTATGCCGGCAATCTGCTGGTGGTGCTGCCCGACGCGTTCGGCACTGCCGCCTTCCTGCGCCACGCGCCCGACTGGGTGGCGGACTGGACCGGCTTCCGCCCCGACAGCGCCCCGCCCATCGCCGGCGGCGAGCAGATCATCGATTGGCTGCGCGAGAAGGGCCGCGACCCGCGCGAGAAGCTGCTGATCTTTTCCGACGGCATGGATGTCGACAGTATCGAGGCGACCTATCGCCATTTTCGTGGCCGGGTGCGGATGAGCTTTGGCTGGGGCACCAACCTCACCAATGATTTTCGCAGCTGCGCGCCGTTCGAGACGGAGGGGCTGGACCCCATTTCGCTGGTCTGCAAGGTGGTGGAGGCCGGTGGTCATCCGGCGGTCAAGCTGTCGGACAATCCGGCCAAGACCACCGGCGATCCCGACGCGGTCGCCCGCTACCTGCGCGTTTTCGGGGGTGAAGGTCGCAAGGCGATGGACGTGACGGTCTGATCGGGTAGGACCGCCGCATGACCAAAGTCTCGCCCGAAATCGCCATTCGCCTGCGCCGCGCCAGCTTCAACCGAGCGCTGGCCGATGCCGACCTGGCCGCCATCGGCCCGCTGCTGTCGCGCGACGCCATATTGGTGACGGGCAGCGACAGCGCCATCATCGCCGGCAAGCGGGCGCAACTGGCGGCGTGGAAGCGCGAGTTTTCGGCGGCGGATCGAACCATCTACACCCGCACGCCCGACACGATCCTGGCCTCAGCTGTTGAGCCGATCGCGCTGGAGCAGGGGGACTGGACCGGCGTGAGCAGCGAGGGCGCGCCGCGCGCATCGGGTCGCTACAGCGCGAAATGGCGCGAGATGGGCGGCCAATGGGTGATCGTCGCGGAAATCTATCTGACGCTCGCCTGATGGCGCTTCAGCGCGCGCGCCCGCATCGCGCTCATCAGGGTGCGCGGCCCGGCGTCCGAATACAGCCAGCGCTCGCCCAGCCGGCCCAGCGCCAGCCGCATGCCAAGGCTTGCCGGCACCGCCAGCAGCAGGAGCAGCGGCGTCACCCACACCGGCGCAAATGGCGGCAACGGCAGATGGACCAGGCCGATGGCCGCGACCGACAGCAACATGCCATGGGCAAGATAGATGGAGAGGCTGTTGCGGCCGATCAGGCTGAGATGGTCGCGCAGCCGGGCCGACCGGCTGAGCAGCAGGCTGAGGCTCAGCCCCAGCGCGAGGCCGGCGGTGGAGAGCAGCAGCCGCAGCCCCGGCGGCTGTCGCACCGATCCGCTCGCCAATGCCTCGATCCCCAGCAACGCCACGGCGCCACCATAGCACATCCCAGCGCCCAGCAGCCCCAGCCCCAGATGCTGCGGCAGCCAGGCGACGATCTGCCGTCCATACCAGTGGCCGGCGATGAAGAAGGGCGCGTACAGCAAGGCGTTGCGCCAGCTATAATGCGGGAAATGCAGCGCGCTTTCGGCAAGGCAGGCCGTCGCCCCGCAGATCAGCAGCAGCGCGACGAGGCTGCGCACCGGTGCGACCGCGCGGGCGAATAGGAGGAAGATCGCGAGCAGCCAGAGAAACCACTGCCCGCCCAGCGGCACCACCCACATCGTCACCAGCTGGCTGCGATGCTGCCCCAATAGATAGCCGTCATTCGGATCGACATAGCGGAAATAGAGCCAGCCGATCACGGTCCAGAGGCCGTAAAGATAAAGGAGCATGGCGACCCGCCCGCCCAGCAGCGCCGACCAGCGCTGCCCCAGGCTGCGCCCCGCCATCATCCCGGCGATGAGGAAGAAGAGCGGCATGCGCACGGGCTTGAACAGCGCGTTCAGCCGTTCGTACGCCCACCATCCTTCGCCCACCTGCTCGGCCGCCATAAAGGCATGATGCAGCACGACGAGCAGGATGGAGAGCCCCTTGGCGGCGTCGAGCCAGGCGATGCGGCCGGCGGGGGCGACGAGGGTTGCGGGTGGGTCCGGCAGCGGGCCGGTGGCAGCAATGCTGCCGCTCATGCGGGGCGATCCACCGGAAGGCGGGGGCCGACAAGGGCATGGACGGGCAGGATCATACGCGGCGAAGGCCGCGTTACTAGCGTCTGTGGCATGGCATGCTCTGCTTGTTGCGACCCGCGCCTGTTCGGCCCCGAAAAGGGGCCGCGCGTGGCCCAATCTATGCTGCATCCGCAACGACCGGCGCAATGCGTAGCAACGCGTAGGAGCGGCCGATCCCAACGGGGCCGGCCGCTCCATTTAGCGTGACGTCAGGTCGACGGTCTTAGCGGGGCAGGCCCGGCTTGATCCGCCGGGGCGCGTCCGCCGGGCAGTCGCACCACCAGGTCCGCTCCTTGTCGGTTGGCGTCAGATAGGTCAGGCGGCTCTGCCGCAAGCCCATGGCGACGAAGCTTTCCAGCATCATCACCCCGCTCTGCGCGGCTTCGATGACGCCCGTGTCATAGCCCTGCGCCAGCAGCGCGGCCTGTACGTCCTCGCGCACGTCCACCATGCCGGTGCAGCCCAGCACGATCACTTCCGCGTGATCCACGCTGATCGCCTGCGCCGCCTGCTCGGTCAGGGCCGCGACCAGCTTGTCATGGTCCTGCAGGTCGAGCACCGGAATGTCGATGCTGCGGACGCAGACCACGCGATGGTCCAGGTGGTCGCGGGCGACCAGACCGTCGATCATCGACACGACATTGGGCAGCACCGAAATGATGCCGATCTTGTCGCCAATGCCGAGCGCCATGTGCATCGACGGTTCGAAGCCGCCGAACACGGGCACGTCCAGCGCTTCGCGCACGGCGCGCACGCCGGGCTCGCCGAAGCAGTTGACGAAGATGCCGTCCACAGCATCGGTGGCGACCGCATCCTGCGCGACCTGCACGACGCCGGGCGCCGCCAGGACCTCGTCATATTCCCCTTCGATGCTGGCCGGGCCATAGGGAATCTGCTTGGTGATGACTTCCGTGGTCGGCCGCAGATATTGGAAGGAATATTCGCTCATCGCGTCCGTCCACACATCGCCGATGGCGGGAACCAAGTTGAGAAGTTTCATCTGTCTTCCTCCTGTCCGCGATCAACGACGACGCGCATCGGGTGCGCCGCTGGTCGGGAAGATGTCGGGGGTTGCGAAGCTGAACCCATAAGGATCGGCGCCGAAATAATCGTTCAGCACCGCGACGAAGGATTCGGTAACCTCTGGGCTGTAGAGCAGCTCGGTGGGCGAAGAGACGGAAATGATGATCTGCTGGCCCACCAGCCCCTCGACAATGTCGAGATCGCCGGTGTTGTACGGGATATAGTCGCCAGCCTGCGCGCCCAGAACCGCCGGCGGCGCCGGATCGGCAAAGAAGCAGGCGATGGTGCTGGGGGCAGTGACGACATAGTTGACGAAGGCGCCCGTGGCCGTCTCATGCTTCGAGATGAACATATTCTCGTTTAGATAATAAAGACGATATTCGAAGCCCGCCTCGATATCGTCGCGGCCGAAGGCGATATAGCCTTTGTCATAGCCCTGGGCCAGACCGTCGGGGTCGCGGTACAGCTCGTCGAAGCTGGTGTGCCAGGTCAGGCCCTCGAACTGGACGTTAGGCGCCAGGCTTTCCAGCCAAGCCTGCAGGACAAGGCCGTTGCTCTTGAGCGACTGGATACGCTCGCCGCGCGTGGCCGCCGTGGCGAAGGTGTCGACCGGCAGCGTCGCATTGCTCAGCGTCGTCCCGTCCTGCGCCCAGGCGGCAAGGCCGATGGCACCGCCGAAGCTGGCGATGACGTCACGCAGCCCGGCTTCGCCCTGCGCACCATTGGCCCAGCTGGTGTTGATGTTCGCCGGTTCGCCGTTGGGGCTGGTCTGGGCCGAGGGCGAGAAGCTGATGCCCTCGAAATCGAACAGCAGGTTGGTGAGCGAGGGCACGGCCCGCCCGGCGCCGTCGCAGTCATAGAGGGTATATTGACCGTTCGAGGCAAAGCACATGGCAACCGCCATCAACCCGTTGACCGGCCCGGCTTCGATCGGCGTCACGCCGCTGATCGGACCGGGCACAAAGCCGGAGTCCGCCAGCGCATCCAGCGCTGCGATGCAGGTCGGGGTGAAATCGGTCAGGCTGCCAATCGCCGAAGGGGCCCCCATAATGCCGGCAATCGCGGCATATTCGCCCAGCGGCGCGCTGGTGATCGACTTGGCGGCGATGCTGGTGAAGCCCTTGGCGATCATATCTTCGGTCAGCTGAATACCATCGACGAAAGAACCGCCGCCGCCGCTGGAGCTGAGGCCGAATCCCCAGCCAATGTGGCGCAGGGCGGCGATATCGATCTCATAATCCTCCAGACCGTTGCGACGACCCAGGGGGCCGTTGAGCAGAGGAGTGCGTGTTTTTCTATCAGACATAATGGAATCCTGATTTTCATATATTTGGCGTTCATGACGAACATTATCCAATCGCAATGTTGCGACTGGAAGCTACGGTCCTGATTGGTCCGTAAGCTGTGTGATTATTTAAAGATCGTAATATATGCCGCCTATTGGAGGTTCTTACATGATCGTCATAAAACCGTCATAAGGTCGTAAGCCACTGATTATGCTTCAGATCGTCAGGTGACCGCTGCCGATCCGGCGGGCGAGGGCGACTATGGCGCTTCGTAAAATGAAGGAATTGCCGGCATCGGGAGCAAGCAAGACGTCGCGGCGTTGTCCTTCCCGCAATCGGTAAAGGATCATTTCTATGCTCGCTTCCTTCCTCATGGGTCTTGTCGGTGGACAGCGGGCGATGACGCCGCTGGCCACGGTGTGCGTCGCGGCCGCGCGCGGGGAGTTGCGCGCCGATCATGGCGCGCTGCGCCTGATCGGCCACCCGCTGGCGGCCACCGG
>DAMDPH010000171.1:0-6569 GCA_032082785.1 Sphingobium sp.
GGCCGCCGCCGCCCCGGCGGTGGCGACGATGACGCCGCCCAGCGCCGGGCCGACGCTGCGCGCCAGATTGAAGCCCATGCTGTTCATCGCCACCGCGCTCGGCAGCACCGGGCGCGGCACCATGTCGCCGACCGACGCCTGCCAGGCCGGGCCGTTCACCGCCGTCGCGCAGCCGATCAGGAAGGTGAAGCCGAGCAGCAGCGCGGGCGTCATCAGCCCTGCCCAGGCGGTGGCGGCCAGCAGCGCCGAGACCAGCAGCATCGCCGCCTGACAGCTCATCATCACCTTGCGCCGGTCGAGATTGTCAGCAACCGCGCCGGCCCAGAGCGACAGCAGCATGATCGGCAACGTCGTCGCCGCCGGCACCAGCGCGATCAGCAATGGCGAGGCGGAGAGTGACGTCATCATCCAGGCCGCGCCGACCGACTGGATCAACCCGCCGAAATTGGAGGCGAGGCTGGCGGTCCAGATCGAGCGGAAGATGGGAATGGAAAAAGGTGACGAGGGCTGATCGGGCGAGGCTTCGGTCACGCTGTCCATAAGGGACGATATAGGCCTTCAGACCGGGGGCGCAACAACAGCTAGGCTTGGCCGGTGCGCAAGGCGCCGGCCCAATCGGGCCGCCCCTGCGCCTCCGCCGCGCGGGCTGCGCTTTCCCAGTCATAGGTGACGGCGATCAGCTGCGCCTGCCAGAAGCCGTCGCGCCGCTCCGCCAGCGCATAGCGGGCATGGGGCGACCCCGTCTCCACCTTGTGCGCGAAGGGATGGTCGTCGGCATAGGCGGGCAAGCCGACGCTGCCCGGATTGACGATCAGGCCGCCGCCGGGACGGCGATGGAGGCGCGGCACATGGGTATGGCCGCACAGGATCAGGGGCGCGGCGATGCCCTGCGCCCGCGCCTCTATCTCCTCGGCGGTGGCGGGGCGCAGGCCGGCGGCATCGACCGTCTCCAGCCAGTAGCAAAGATCATCGCCCGGCGCGCCATGGACCATCAGCACATCCTCCGCGAGCCACAGCCTGTCAGGCAGCCCGGCGATCCAGTCGCGATGGCGCGGCGAGAGCTGCCGCTGGGTATGGCGGTCGCTCTCACCCATCCGCTCCGGCGCCAGCGTCAACAGCTGCCGCTCATGATTGCCGCCGATGGTCGGCAGGTCGAGCGGCATCAGCCGCTCGGCCGTCTCGCAGGGGAAAAGCGGCCCGGAAAGTATGTCGCCCAGATTGACGATCCGTTCCACCTGCCGCGCGGCGATATCGGCCAGGACGGCGTCCAGCGCGGCGATGTTGCCGTGAATGTCGGAGAGGATGGCGATGCGCATGATCCGCTGCATAGCAGGGTGACGACAAGCGAACAGCCATCACGAACAGCGCCTGCGCTGTCGCCGACGCCAATCCGCCATGTCGCGGAAATTGGCGGCAAATCCGCTTAACTGCTACAAGGGTGAGACATATAAAGCCAATTTTCAAAAAGGCGGGTCCGACCGGTCGCCGCTACGGCACGGCGGATCGGGCCGAAAGCTGGCGGTGCGGCGGGGATTTGGCCTTGCACTTTACGTAAACGTAAATACATTTGCACCTGTATCTGGCGCCGCCGCGCAGCCGCCCATGGAGAGGGAAAGAGACATGGAAGCCTTTATCTACGACGCCGTTCGCACGCCCCGGGGCCGGGGCAAGCCCGACGGGTCGCTGCACGAAATCACCCCCATCCAGCTGGCGACGCAGGTGCTGGAGGCGGTGCGCGACCGCAACGCCATTGACACCGCCGATGTCGACGATGTGATCCTGGGCTGCGTCAGCCCGGTGGGCGAACAGGGCGCGGACATCGCCCGCGTTGCCGTGCTCAACGCCGATTATGCGCAGACCGTGCCGGGCGTGCAGATCAACCGTTTCTGCGCCTCCGGCCTGGAAGCGGTGAATATGGCGGCGGCGAAAATCTATTCGGGCGAGGCAATGTTCGCGATCGGCGGCGGGGTCGAGTCGATGAGCCGCGTGCCGATGGCGTCGGACGGCGGCGCCTGGGCGATGGACCCGGCGGTCGCCTACAAGACCTATTTCGCGCCGCAGGGCATCGGCGCCGATGTCATCGCCACCAAATTCGGCATCAGCCGCGACGATGCCGACGCTTATGCGGTGGAAAGCCAGAAGCGCGCCGCCCGCGCCTGGGAGGAAAATCGCTTCGCCCGCTCCATCCTGCCGGTGAAGGATGTGATCGGCCGCGTGGTGCTGGACCATGACGAGCATATGCGCCCGGACGCGACGATGCAGTCGCTCGGCGCGCTCAAGCCCAGCTTCACCGCGCTGGGTGAGGAGATGCCCGGTTTCGACACCATCGCCCTGCTCCGCTATCCCGAGCTGGAGAAGGTCAACCATGTCCACCATGCCGGCAACAGCAGCGGCATCGTCGACGGCGCCGCCGCGGTGCTGGTCGGCAACAAGGATATGGGCGAGAAATATGGGCTGAAGCCCCGCGCCCGGATCAAGGCCATGGCCTCTATCGGGTCGGAGCCGCTGATCATGCTGACCGGGCCGGAATTCGTCGCGGGCAAGCTGTTGCAGCGCGCCGGCATGAGCGCCGCCGACATCGACCTGTGGGAATTGAACGAAGCCTTTGCCAGCGTCGTGCTGCGCTACATGCAGGCGATGGACCTCGACCATGACCGGATCAACGTCAATGGCGGCGCCATCGCCATGGGCCATCCGCTGGGCGCGACCGGCGCGATGGTGCTGGGCACCGCGCTCGACGAGCTGGAACGGTCCGGCAAGGGCACCGCGCTCGTTAATCTGTGCGTCGGCGCCGGCATGGGCACCGGCATCATCATCGAGCGTATCTAAGGAAAGATAATCCGTTCATCTTGAGTAGGCATTGAGCGAAGCCGAAATGGCGTATCGAAGGACAGATGCTTCGATACGGGTCTTCGACAAGCTCAACCCTACTCAGCACGAACGGTGATGGGAAAGGCTGCATCATGAAAACCTGCAATTTCACCACCGACGCCGATGGCGTCGCCACCCTGACCATCGATGTGCCCGGCCAGTCGATGAACGTCATCGGCCCCGACCTGCTCGCCGATCTGGATGAGGCGATCGGCCGCATTTCGTCCGATGAGGCGATCAAGGGCGCGGTGATCGCGTCGGGCAAGGACAGCGGCTTCATGGCCGGGATGGACCTAAAATATTTCGGGTCGATGCTGGCGAGCGAGGATGGCGGGCGGCCCAGCCCGGCCGATATTTACGACAAGGTGTTCGTGCTGAACCAGCTTCTGCGCCGGCTGGAAACCTGCGGCAAGCCGGTCGCCTGCGCGATCGAGGGCACCTGCGTGGGCGGCGGCTTCGAGCTGGCGCTGGCCTGTCATTATCGCGTCGTCGGCGACAATAGCCGCACGCAGCTTGGCCTGCCCGAAATCCTCATCGGCCTTTTCCCCGGCGGCGGCGGGTCGCAGCGCCTGCCGCGCATCATGGGGGTGCAGGCCTCGCTCCTATATATGTTGCAGGGCAAGCTGTTCCGCCCCGCCGATGCGGCGATGATGAAGGTGGTCAATGCGGTCGTGCCGCAGGGCAGCGCGGTCGAGAAGGCGCGCGAATGGGTCAAGGCCAATCCGGGTTCCTTCACCCAGCCCTGGGACGTCAAGGGCTATAAGGTTCCGGGCGGCGCCGGCGGCTTCAATCCCGGCTTCGTCCAGACCATGGCCGGCGCGGTGCCGATGACGCTCAAGCAGACGCAGCGCAACATGAACGCGCCCATCGCGCTGCTGTCGGCGGTCTATGAAGGCATCACCCTTCCCTTCGACCGGGCGATCCAGATCGAGAGCAAATATTTCGCCAAGGTGGCCGCCGATCCGCAGGCCGGCAACATGATCCGCAGCCTGTTCGTCAACAAGCAGGCGGCAGAGCGCGGCGCCCGCCGTCCCAAGGACCAGCCCAAGGCGCCGACGACCAAGCTCGCCATGCTCGGCGCGGGGATGATGGGCGCGGGCATCGCCACCGTGGCGGCGCAGGCCGGCATGGAGGTGATGCTGTTCGACCGCGACATGGCGTCGGCCGAAAAGGGCAAGGCACATGTCGAGGAACAGCTCAAGAAGCGGCTGGGCAAGGGCATGACGCCCGAGAAGATGGCCGCGACGCTCGAGCGCGTGACGCCGACCACCGACTTTGAAAGCCTGGCCGGCGCCGACTTTGTGATCGAGGCGGTGTTCGAGGATGTCGGCATCAAGGCGGACGTGACGAAGCAGGTGGAAGCGGTGCTGGGCGCCGACACGATTTTCGGCTCCAACACCTCCACCCTGCCGATCACCCGCCTTGCCAAGGCATGGAGCAAGCCGGAGAATTTCATCGGCGTCCATTTCTTCTCACCCGTTGAGAAGATGCCGCTGGTGGAGATTATCCTGGGCGAACAGACCGGCCCTGCCGCCATCGCCAAGGCGCTGGATTTCGTCGCCCAGATCAAGAAGACGCCGATCGTCGTCAATGACAGCCGGGGCTTCTACACGTCGCGCTGCTTCGGCACCTATGTGCAGGAAGGCGCGGAACTGGTGGCGGAGGGGATCAACCCCGCGCTGGTCGAAAATGCCGGCAAGCAGCTGGGCATGCCCACCGGCCCGCTGGCGGTCAGCGACGAGGTTTCGATCGAGCTGGGCGTCAAGATCATGACCGCCGCCAAGAAGGAACTGGGCGACGCCTATGTGCCCCAGGGGTCGGACGAGATCATGGTCAGGATGGTCGAGGCCGGACGGCTTGGCCGCAAGAACGGCAAGGGCTGGTACGACTATCCCGAAGGCGCGAAAAAGCATCTGTCGCCCGTACTGGGCGAGATGTTCCCGCGCGCGGACAGCCAGCCCGATGTCGAGGCGGTCAAGGAAAGGCTGCTCTACCGGCAGCTGGTGGAATGCGCCCGCTGTTTCGAGGAAGGCGTGCTAGAAACGCCCGAGGATGGCGATATCGGCGCGATCTTCGGCTGGGGCTTCGCGCCGTGGACGGGCGGGCCGTTCAGCCATATGGACATGGTCGGCATCGCCCAGATTGTGGCCGTGCTGGACCGGCTGACGGCCGAGCATGGCGAGCGTTTCGCACCCACCGCGCAGCTGCGGGAGATGGCCGCCAACGGCGCGACCTTCTACCGCCCCGCTCCGTCTCGCGCCGCAGCATGAACGGGCTGTAATTCACCGCAAAGCTGTTCTAGGTCTTGCTTCAACACGGTCCGCCACCCCCGCGCCCCGCACCGGGCCGGGGGTGGCGGATACGCCTTTTTCGAAGGAGAAGCATTTCCCATGAGCGACAAGCCGACGGTTCTGGTCACGGGAGGCGCCGGCTATATCGGCAGCCATGCGGTTCTGGCGCTCAAGGACGCCGGCTATGGCGTGGTGGTGATCGACAATCTGGTCACCGGCTTTCGCTGGGCGGTGCCCGAGGGCGTCGGCTTCGTGCAGGGCGACATTGCCGATCAGCCGCTGGTCCGCGCGACGCTGCGCGACCATGGCATCACGGCGATCATGCATTTCGCCGGGTCGGTCGTGGTGCCGGAATCGGTCAGCGATCCGCTGAAATATTATCACAATAACAGCGCCAAGACCCGCGACCTGATCGAAAGCGCGGTGCTGGAGGGCGTGCCGCATTTCATCTTCTCCTCGACCGCCGCCACCTATGGCATTCCCGAGGAAAGCCCGGTCCGCGAAACCACGCCGCAGCGGCCGATCAATCCCTATGGCATGTCGAAGCTGATGACCGAATATATGCTGCGCGACGTGTCCGCCGCGCATGCGATGAATTTCTGCGCGCTGCGCTATTTCAACGTCGCCGGCGCCGATCCGCAGGGCCGCAGCGGCCAGTCGACGGCGGGCGCCACTCACCTGATCAAGGTCGCGGTCGAGGCGGCGCTGGGCAAGCGGGAGGCGGTGAGCGTGTTCGGCACCGATTTCGACACCCCCGATGGCACCGGCGTGCGCGACTATATCCATGTCACCGACCTGGCGCAGGCGCATGTGCTGGCGCTTCAGGCGCTGATGGCGAGGTCGGAACAGAATTATCTGCTCAATTGCGGCTATGGCCGCGGCTTTTCCGTGCTGGAAGTGCTCGACGCCGTCGATCGCGTCACCAATATGAAGATCGAGCGGCGGATGGAGGGCCGGCGCGCCGGCGATCCCGACGCGCTCATTTCCGACAATCGCGCGATCATGGCCGAATTTCCCTGGCAGCCGCGCTATGATGATCTGGAGCAGATCGTCACCCATGCCCTCGCCTGGGAACGCAAGCTGAGCGAGATCCGCCCGGCATGAGCGAGGCGAGCGTGCGGGCCTATTTCGCGGCGCAGGCGCCCGATATTCGCATCATCGATCAGGGGACCAGCACCGCCACGGTGGTGGAGGCCGCGGCCGCGCTGGGCGTCGAGCCGGCGCGCATCGCCAAGACGCTGTCGCTGCGCGTGGGCGACACGGTGGTGCTGGTCTGCGCGCGCGGCGACGCGCGCCTGTCCAACGCCAAGGCCAAGGCCGCGCTGGGCGCCAAGCCGCGCATGCTGGCGGCCGACGAGGTGGAGACGATCACCGGCCATCCGGTCGGCGGCGTCTGCCCCTTCGGCC
>DAMDPH010000172.1:0-6469 GCA_032082785.1 Sphingobium sp.
GGCCCCGCGCTGGTGTCCGCCGTGCTCGACCGGGCGCGCGCGCTCAGCACCGGCCGCGTGCCGACCGCCGATTTCCTGGAAGTGTGGGCGCTGCGCCCCGCCCCGTTCGATCCGCGCCCCGGCCTTGCCGAAGCGGTGCGCACCGACCGGCTGGCGCAATGGGCGGAGCGGCTGACGCCGCCCTATTCGGGCTATGAAACGCTCCGCAAGGGGCTGATCCGCTACGAGAAGATCCGGGACGCGGGCGGCTGGCCGACGCTGACCGCGCAAAGCGCCGCCGATGCCGTGCGCCAGCGCATAGCGATCGAGGATCCCAGCGTCACGCCCGGCGAAAAGCTGAGCGACGTGCTGCAACGGGCGCAGCGCCGCTATGGCCTTGAACCGACCGGGTCCCTTGGGCCGCAAACGCTGGCGCGGCTGAACGTGCCGGTCGAGGACCGCATTGCCGCAATCATGGCCAATATGGAGCGGTGGCGCTGGATGCCGCGCCAGCTGCCGGTCAATCGCGTGCAGGTGAATATCGCCGCCGCCGTGCTGACCATGTTCGAGGGCGACCAGCCGATCAGCTCCATGCGCGCGGTGACGGGCAGCCCCGACAATGCGACGCCGATGCTGGCGTCCAACATCCATAGCATCGTCGTCAACCCGCCGTGGAACGTGCCTATGTCGATCGCCCGGCGCGAGCTTTTCCCCAAGGGGCGCGCGACGCTGATCAAACAGGGGTACAAGATCCTCAAGACGCCCGAGGGCGGCGAGCGGATCGTGCAGCCGGCCGGCCCCAACAGCGCGCTGGGGCGGTTGAAGTTCGACTTCAACAATCCCTTCGCCGTCTATCTGCACGACACGCCGGCGCGCGGGAAATTCTCCAGCTATGACCGGCTGGCGAGCCATGGCTGCATCCGGCTGGAAAAGCCGGTATCGCTGGCCGAGCTGATGGTGGCGTCCGACCCGGAACTGGCCGGGCGGGTGCAATCGCTGATCGACACCGACAAGACGCAGCGCGTGTCGCTGCCGCAGGAAGTGGCTGTCTATCTGCTTTACTGGACGGCGTTTGCGACGCCCGACGGCATCATGAATTTCCGCGCCGATCCCTATGGCTGGGACAAGCTGCTGGCCGAGAAGATCGAGGCGTCGAGCCGCCGCGTCGACCCTACTGCCCTCAATTCTCTCGCTTCCAAGGACTGATCCGCCATGCGTAAATTCGCCTTTCTCGCGCTTGCCGGCGCCCTCGCCCTCTCCGCCTGCGGCCGGCAGGAGGAGGAAGCGCCCGCGACCAACAATCTGGTCGAGCCGCCGGTCGAGAATATCATCGTCGAGGAGCCCGAAGCGCCCGAGCCGGAGCCGGCCAATGTCACCGCGCCCGCCCCGGTCGCGCCGCCGCCGTCCGTGTCGGAGGAACAGCAGATTCTCGACGATGCTGCCGCCACCGGCATGACCTCGCGGATTCGCGACGAGGAGCCGCAAAGCGGCGGGCAGAGCCGGCCGAACGACGAAGACGCTGATCTGGGACAATAAGGGCGCGCACCCCCGCCTTGGAGCGGGGGCCGCAATCTGGTATAGGCGAGTCTATGGATCGCCGTAATTTTACGAAGTTCGCTTTGAGCGGACTCGCCTTTTCGTTTCTCACGGACAGTGTGGGCCGCGCGGCCCTGCCATCGACGCTACAACCCGCGTCGCCCCGTCCGGTTCCCGCCACCCCGGCGCCCGCGCCCATGCCGGCCAAGCCCTATGCGCTGCTGCTGGACGAGGCGAAGGCCGCGCTGGATCGGCATCAGGCCGCTTTCCCGCTGCGCGACCGGATCGGCATCGCCGACTTCAACGCGCCGTCGAAGGAGCTGCGCTTTCATGTCGTCGACCTGATCGGCGGGCAATCGACCAGCTATCTCGTGTCGCATGGCCGCGGGTCCGATCCCGGCCATTCGGGCTGGCTCCAGAGTTTTTCCAACGAGCCCAATTCGCTCGCCAGCTCGGCCGGCGCCTATAAGACGCTGGCGCAATATGAGGGGCAGCATGGCCGGTCGATGCGGCTGGCGGGGCTGGATCCGCTCAACAATAATGCGGAGATGCGCGCCATCGTCATTCACGGCGCCGATTATGTGAGCGAGGATCATATCGCCGCCTGGGGCAAATGCGGCCGCAGCGAGGGCTGTTTCGCCGTCGCGCGCCATATGGTGCCGCAATTGCTCGGCCTGCTGGGGGAAGGGCGGATGGTCTATGCCAACAAGCTGAACGGCCCGAACGAAGCCTGAAGCTTATACAGAATTAGACATGCAAAAGGCGCCGGGCCGCTTTCGGGCAGCCCGGCGCCTTTTGCTGTTGGAGCATCAAGCCTTGCCCCTGCACCGTTCGGGCTGAACCAGGTTGAAGCCTGCCCTCCCTCAAGGAAGGACAGGCTTTCGACCCGGCTGAGGCCAAGCGCCGCGCGGCGTGAGGCAATCTGCTTACCCGGCGCTGGCGCCGGTCATCACCTCGATCGAGGGCTTGTTGATGGCGTCGATGGTGCCGTCGGCCATCATCGCCTTGCCCATGTCGATCGCCTCGGTGCGCAGCGCCGCGTCGTCGGCGGTCTGGCTGGCGCCGATCAGCGCGGAGAGCAGCACATTCTTGCTCACCTTGTCGCCGGCGTTGGCGGCGACCGAGGCGCGCGCCAGCGTCAGCGCTTCCTGATAATAGGGGTTGGCGCCGACCTTGTCCTGCGCGCCCAGCTTCTGATTGCCCATCTGGATGAGGATGCCGGCCAGAATGTTGCGGCTGGCGGTGTCGGTGGGCTTGGCTTCCACGATCTTGCGCCAATAGGGCAGCGATTCGCCGTACAGCTCGATCACCTTGCCCATATTGCCCAGCCCGCCCTGCGCAGCGGCATTGGCGTAGAGGGCGTTGGCAAGGAAGTTCACATTTTCGATCTTGGTCGGATCGACCTGAACCGCGGTGCGGATGGCGGGCAGCGCGGCCTCATATTTGGCGCTGGCGGTGGCGTTGTCGCCCGCCTGCTGCGCCTGCTGGCCGGCGGTGAAGTCGGTCACGGCCTTGTTGAAGGCGGTGATCTGATCCGGCGTCATCTGCCCGGCAGCCGGAGCGGTTTCGGCGGGTGCGGCTTCGGTAGCCGCCGGCGCGGCCGGGGCGTCGGTCTGCTGCGCCAGCGCGGGCACGGCCAGCGCGAACGGTGCGCTCAGGGTCAGCAGGGCGGCGAAGGAACGACGATTCAAAGGTCAATCTCCTGACTATGGTGTTGGCCGGGAGGGCAGACCCTCCCGCCTCAACTCCTTTAATGAACGAAGGAGATGGATTGTTCCCAGCTTTATTTCAACGACTCATCGCGCAAAAGTTTCGCGCCATGGAAAATTCGGTAGCGCGGCGGGCCGAACGCGCGGCCGCTTCGGCATCCTCACCCCATTGTTCCGCCTGCCAAAGCTCGTCCAGCTCGGCCGCTGCCCACAGAAGTTCCGCAGGATAGGCGTCCTCGACGGCGGCAAGGCCGCAGATCAGCGATCCGCTGAGCGTCACCAGCGTCGACAGGCCGGCAAGCGTGAACGGATCGAAGGCGGCGACCACCGTCCCCAACCGCTCCAGCGTTTCGGGCGGCTGGTCGACCGGCAAGATGCCCTGGGTCACGCGGAAGGCGACATCATAGCGCGCCTGCGCCCAGTCGATCAGCGGATCCCAGGCCGCCGCCTGCCGCGCGACCAACTCCTGCGGCCCGTCGGCGCGATAGCAGAGCAGGTCGCTCTGCCCATAGCGGGCGATGCCGGCGGCATAGGCGAGAGGGTCGGGCGCGATCTGGTCGATGGCGCCGTTGGCGAGGCCGGTAAAGGGCATGGTGCGCGGATCGACCGTCTTCCCCTGCGCCTGCCATTCCGCCGCTATTGCTTCAGCGAGCGCAGCAAAGGGCACCGCAAGCGTCTGCCGCGCCGGCGTGCGCACGGGACGGCCGTCTAGCCGCACGGCATGGGCGTCCCCTTCGACCTCCACCGACACCGCCTTGTAAAAGCGCTTCATTTCGGCGGCGTCCGGCGGAACAGCGCCAGCATCAGGCGCGGCACGATGACGAACTGGAACAGGCCGACCAGCACCATGATGGTGCCGAACGCCTTCGCCTTATTCCCCTGCACCCAGGAAAAGCGCTGCATCAGGGCGAGAAAGCCGAACATGACGATGAAGGCGCCGGACAGGCGGAACAGGCCGATGGCGAAGTGGCGCTGACGCGCGACCTTGTCCGGGTCGAGCGGCGGGGGCGGCGGCGGGCTATGCGGGTCGGTCATGACTGGGCGATATGATCGCGCAACTGCGCGCTGTCCATGGCCAGCGCATGCGCGCCCGCCGCCAGCAGCTCCTCGCCCGGATGATAGCCCCAGCCAACGCCGATGGCGCGCGTCCCCGCCGCCAGCGCCATGTCGATGTCGAAGCGGGTGTCGCCGATCATCAGGCTGGTTTCCGGCGTGGCGCCCGCTTCGGCGATGGCGGTCAGCAGCATGGAGGGGTGCGGCTTGGACGGGTGACGATCGGCCGTCTGGAGCGTGACGAAATGCGCCTCCAGCCCATGATGGGCGAGGCAGAGGCGCAGGCCCCGATCCGACTTGCCGGTGGCGACGCCTAGCAGCCAGCCTTCCGCATCGAGATCGCGCACCAGATCGGCAATGCCGGGATAAAGCGGTTCCGACACGCCATTGTCGCGCCGCAACTGCTGAAAGGCGAGCTTGTAGCGTTCCGAGAGATGATCATGATAGTCCGGCTCCGCATCGGGCAGCAGCCGGCTCATGGCGACGGGCAGCGACAGGCCGACCACCGCCAGCACCGTCAGCCGCTCGGGCGGGGTGAGGCGCGCTTCCTCGAAGGTGCGGGTCATGGCGGTGCAGATACTATGCTGGCTGTCCACCAGCGTTCCGTCGCAGTCGAACACCGCAAGCCGATTGCTCATGCCTTCACCCCCCGCATTTCCTGCGCCAATGCACCCTGCCCCTGCGCATCGAGCGCGTCGGCGACGAGGGCGCGTGCCGCCGCCGGCTTGTCCTGCCCCAATTTGGCGGTGCCGTGCATCGCCGTCACCTGCATTTCAAAGCCGACCAGCCCCGCGAGCAGCTGGTCGAAGCGTCCGGCGCGCATCTTGTCGCGGGTCCAGAGCGGCTTGGGCGCCAGCCGCTGTTCCTGCGCGGTGCTCAGCGCGTCGACCTGCGCCACCGTCGCCGCCGCATCGAGCCGCACCATCGGCCCGCGCAGCTCGACCGCGCGATAGTTCCAGGTCGGCACCTGATCCTCCAGCCCGTACCAGTCGGGGCTGACATAGCCATGGGCGCCGGTGACGACCAGCATCGCCTCCCCCGCCTCCAGATGCGGGACGATCGGATTGGCGCGATGCAGGTGCAGGCCGATCCGATCCTCGCCGGTCCAGACCAGCGGCAGATGGACGCTGTGCAGGCGATCGGGCGCGGCGGCGCAGAGGAGGCCGAAGCCGACCTCCGCCACGAAAGCGCGCATCGCCGCCTCGTCCCGCCAGCGATAGGGCGCCCCCGGCGTCATGCGTTGCGGCTGCTCCCCCGCGACCGGCGTTCGCCGCGCCGCCCCTTGCGCAGCTGCTTGGCATGGGCGCGTGCCGCCTTCTTCTCATCCTCGCGCGTGGGCGTCCGGTCGATCTCATCGTCGAGCGGCAGGTCGCCCAGTTCCAGCGTGAAGCCCAGCGCGGTGAGGCTGTTGGCGAAATGATCGGGCAGCTCCGCCTTCACGTCGACCCGCCCGCCATCGGGATGATCGACGCGGATGCGGCGGGCGTGGAGATGCATCTTGCGGCTGATCGAGCCGGAGAGAAACGCATCCTTGCCGCCATATTTGCCGTCGCCGATGATCGGATGGCCGATTGCCGCCATATGGACGCGCAGCTGGTGGGTGCGGCCGGTATAGGGTTGCAGCTCGACCCAGGCGGCGCGGTTGCCCGCCCGTTCGATCACTCGATAGCGCGAGCGGGACGGCAGCCCTTCGGCCTCATCGACATGCATTTTCTCGCCGCCGGTGCCCGGCTGCTTGGCGAGCGGCAGTTCGATCATGCCATCGTCGATCGACGGCACGCCCAGCACGATCGCCCAATAGACTTTGCGGGCGGTGCGGCTGGAAAAGCTCTTGGCGAAATGCGCGGCCGAGCGCGAGCTGCGCGCCAGCAGCAGCGCACCGGACGTATCCTTGTCCAGCCGGTGGACCAGCTTGGGCCGGCCTTCCGCATCATATTGCAGCGCGTCGAGCAGCTTGTCGACATGCTCGTCGGTCTTCGTGCCGCCCTGCGTCGCGAGGCCGGGCGGCTTGTTGATGACGATGGCCTGGCTGTCGCGATGGATCACCATCTCCTGCGCGAAGGCGATTTCGTCCGGGGTCAGGGTGATGACGCGCTCGCGCTTGGGCTTGGCGGCGGCGGCTGCCTGCGGCTCGGCCGGAGGCACGCGGATCATCTGCCCTTCGGCGATGCGGTCGCCCGGCGCGGCGCGCG
>DAMDPH010000173.1:0-6431 GCA_032082785.1 Sphingobium sp.
CGCGCCGGGCCGCAACTGGGTCGAGCGGGCGGACGGTACGGTCGAGCCGCTGGGCAGCAGCGGCGCGGCGACACTCGATCCCGGCGACGCCTTCGTCATCGAAACGCCCGGCGGCGGCGGCTATGGCCCGCGCGACCAGCTGGAATAAGGCCGCTGGAGTCGGGCGATACAATCCGGCTCGCCCTCGCCATAACGCCTCAGTCGCGCCAGCTGCGGTCGGTGCGGTCGATCAGCCGCACCATCGCGGCGAAATCGGGCGCGCCCGGACCGCTCGGCATCTGCATGCCGGCAAGGTCGCGCTGATGCACGGCGATCACCTGCGGGTCGATCTCCACCGGCGTGCCCGCCGCGCCGGTCGCGACCTGAATCTCGCAGGCGCGCTGCAAGGTCCAGTGCATCAGAAACGCCTCCGGCAGCGTCCGCCCCATCACCAGCGTGCCATGATTGCGCAATATCATCACCCGCTTCGCGCCCAGATGGTCGATCAGCCGCTCGCCCTCTTCGGCGCGCAGCGTCACCCCTTCGAAATCATGATAGGCGATCTGCCCCGCCAGCGCGGCGGCATAGAAGCTGATCGGGCGCAGCCCCTCGCGCGTGGAACTGACGGCCATGCCGGCGGTGGTGTGGGTGTGGATGATGCAATGGGCGTCGGGCAGGTGGCGGTGAAAGACGCTATGCTGGGTGAAGCCGGCGCGGTTGACCGGATGGGGGCTGCCGTCCAGCACCTGGCCGTCAATGTCGATCTTCACCAGATTGGACGCTCGGACCTCACTATAGAGCAGGCCGAACGGATTGATGAGGAAAGCGCCCTCTTCGTCGGGCACGCGCAGCGTCACATGATTATAGATGAGTTCGGACCAGCCCATATGGTCGAATATCCGGTAACAGGCGGCCAGCTGCTGCCGTGCCTCCCATTCGGCGGCGGTCATGTCCGTGCGATTCGCGGCACTTGCCATGGCGATCATCCTCTCTATTTATGGCTGCGTTATCACCCTGAACGGCGCGATTGTCGAGTTTTCGGGCTTTAGGGTTGAATTTGCGCGACTCCGCTGATAGGGCGCGGCCCACACGGCGCAGGGCGACCTGCGGCGACTCATGGCTTTGCTATTCGGTCGGCCCGTCGGGAGGGTCTTTTCCCGGCGTTTCGCCCGTTTTCGATTGGAGTTTGACTGGCTTATGCAAATCATCGTTCGCGACAACAATGTCGACCAGGCCCTGCGCGCGCTCAAGAAGAAGCTGCAGCGTGAGGGCGTGTATCGCGAGATGAAGCTGCGCCGTCACTATGAGAAGCCGTCGGAGAAGCGCGCCCGTGAAAAGGCTGCCGCCGTTCGCCGCGCGCGCAAGCTGGAGCGCAAGCGCGCCGAGCGCGACGGCGTCCGTTAAGACGCCGTTCGGGGCCATGCGCCCCGCTCTTCTGCTGATTTCCGCTCCCTGACTGCGAGGCGTTCGTCCATGTCTACGACGGCTGTTCCCCTTCGTCCCATTGCCAAGGGGTCGCTGACGCGGCTCTGGATCGGCGTTGCCGCGATCTCGCTGGCCGCCGGTGGGCTCGCCTGGGCCGGGCAGCAGGGTGTGGAACCCTCGCCCGCCGCCTTCATGGTGAAGAACAGCAGCGCCGATGGCGTGGTGACCACCGAATCGGGCTTGCAGTTCAAGGTGCTGGAAGAAGGCAGCGGCGCCAGCCCCACGGCGAGCGATGTCGCCCTGGTGGGCTATAAGGGCACGCTGCTCGACGGCACCGTCTTCGACGAGAATCCGCAGACCGCCATGCCGGTCGACGGCGTGGTGCCGGGCTTCTCCGAAGGGCTGCAGAAGATGAAGAAGGGCGGCAAATACCGCCTGTGGATCCCGCCGCAGCTTGGCTATGGCGATCAGGCCACCGGCCCGATCCCGGCCGGCTCGGTGCTGGTGTTCGATGTCCAGCTGCATGATTTCAAATCGCGCGCGGAGATCATGCAGATGCAGCAGATGATGCAGCAGCAGGGCGCGATGCCGCCCATGCCCGGCAACTGATCTGAAGCCAGAGAGTCGAGACAAGGGGCCGCCTTCGCGGCCCCTTTTTCATTGCGCCACCCTGTTCGGCAGTTTCAGGCTAAGTCATTGAAAAATAACAAGAGGCCGGGATCGCCAATAGGCTTCCACCTGTCTCACCCCTGTAGCAGTTAAGCGGCCGGCCGCTCCCCGCCCAGGCGCTGCGCGATCTTCTCCCGATGCTTGGTCTCCAGCGATTTGGAGCGTTCCTCCAGATAGACTTTCAGCATCGCGACGATGGGGTCGGCCAGGAACAGACCCAATATGCCGAACAGCGCGCCGAACAGGATCTGCGCCGCCAGCACCAGCGCGGGGGCAAGGTCCGTCGCCCGTTTCGCCACCATCGGCACGATCAGATAGCCGTCGATCAGCTGCACCGCCAGATAGACGCCAAAGGCATAGAGGCCGGTATTCGGTCCCGCCGAAAAGCCGACCAGGATGATCAGCACGCCCGAAATGATCGACCCAAGATTGGGGAGGAAGGCGAACAGGCCGGTGAGGATGCCGAGCAGCCCCGCCATCGGCACGCCGCCGACCCAGAGCAGCAGCCAGGTGCCCACCCCCTCCACGCTCATGCCGATCAGCCGCCCGGCCATCAGCCGGCGCAGCGTCCAGCCCATCTTGTCGGCGATGGTGTAGAAGCTCTGCCGCTTCTCCATCGGCAGCATCCAGGCGACGCCGCGCTCGTAAAGCTTCGGCTCGACCGCGATGAAGATGGCGAGGACGAGCATCATCACGCCGCTGGTCAGCGCCCCCACCATCGTGCCCACCGCCGCCGTCACCCGCCCGAGCGAATTCATCGCCTGGCTCGCCAGGCTCTTGAAATCCTCCGGCGTGGTGGTGACGCCCAGCTGCTGCATCCAGCCGCCGATGCGATTGACCTGCGCCTCGACGATGGTGCGCATCGCCTGCGCCTGCGCGGCGAGGCTCGATCCGGTGAGGTAGAAAGTATAGGCCATGAAGGCGACGGCCGCGAGCAGGACGATGGTCAGCCGCCAGCCCCGGCCGATGGGCAGCACCCGCCCCAGCAGCCGCGTTCCGCCATCCATCATCGTGGTGAGGACCAGCGCGCCGAGGATCAGCATGATCGGCTGCGACAGCAGCACCACCAGCGCGATGAGCAGGGCCATGCCGAACCACACGCCCGCCCGCTTCATCTCATGCTGGATGAGCGGACTGCGCAATTCGCTCGGGCCGGGTTCCTCGATATGCGTGTCGGTCAAATTGGCCCCCGGCTGGAGAAAATCAGCGCGACTGACGATCCGACTGCATCGGATCGCCGCACTGATTTCCTGTGTTTACCGCAATTTGCGAGCCGGCAGCTGATTTTCACCTGCCTCGAAATTGCTTAGCGCGGGGGTGGAACGCTGGCCGGGCGCAGGCTGTTCCCGGCGCGACCGCTGCGCAGCGAATCGAACCAGCTGAGCGGGCTCCATCCGGCATTGCCGTCGAGCGAGAAGGTGATGAATTCGGCCCGCCCGCCGATCGCTTCCCACGGCACCGGCCCGCCCAGCCCGTTTTCCTCGAGCGGGGCGCGGCTGTCGGCGCTGTTGTCGCGATTGTCGCCCATCAGGAAGACATGATGCTCCGGCACCCGCACCGGCCCATACCAGTCGAGCGCGCTCGGCCCGGTGTCGATGGTGATATAGGTTTTGCCGTTGGGCAGCACTTCCTGCCGCACCGGCAGCTCGCAATAGTCGCGCCCATCCGCTTCGGTCACGCGCGCGCCGGGAAATTGCGACGGGGGGCAGGGGGCGTTGCCGTCGACCGGCAGGCGCATCGGCTTCAAGATCTTCTGCGGCACCGGTGTGCCGTTCAGCACTAGCTGGCCGCCGCGCACTTCGACAATGTCGCCGGGCAGGCCGATCACCCGCTTGATATAATCCTCGCGCCGGTTGGCGGGCGAGACGATGACGATGTCGCCCCGCTCGGGCAGGCGCCCCATGATCCGGCCGTTGAGGAAGGGCAGGGGGTGGAAGCTGGGGCTGACATAGGACCAGCCATAGGGATATTTGCTCACCACCAGCCGGTCGCCCTTCAGCAGCACCGGCATCATCGATTCGCTGGGGATGTAGAAAGGCTTGGCGATGAAGCTGTGAAAAGCCAGCACCGCCAGGATCAGCAGCACGATGCTCTTGGCTTCCTGCCACCAGTTGATGCCGTCCGTCTGCCCGGCCGGGCCGGGGGCGCCGGGGCTGTCGGCAGGGACGGGATGGATGTCGGTCATTTCGCCTGCCGTCATGGAAGGATACTCTTTTGGGCTGTCGCCGTCACAGCGGCAAGGCCTCGATGATGACGAATGCCTGTGCCCATGGATGATCGTCGGTTAGCGTTAGGTGAATCACCGGGCGAAATCCTTGCGGAACAAGCGATTCGAGCCGCACCTGCGCGCCGCCGGCAAGTTTGAGCGTGGGCGCGCCGCTGGCGCTGTTGACCACGCCGATATCCTTCATGAACACGCCCTGCGCGAAACCGGTGCCGACCGCCTTGGAAAAAGCCTCCTTGGCGGCGAAGCGCTTGGCCAGGGTGCCCGCCTTGGTGAAGGGGCGGCGGGCGGCCTTGGCCCGTTCCACATCGGTGAAGACGCGGGTTTCGAAGCGCTCGCCGAACCGGTCGAGCGACTGCTGTATCCGCTCGATATTGCAGAGGTCGGACCCCAGGCCGATGATCACCGCGCCAGATCCATCTGCCGCCGCATTTCGCGGATCGTGCCTTCCAGCCCGTCGAAAATCGCCTCGCCGATCAGGAAATGGCCGATATTGAGTTCAGCCAGCTGCGGGATGGCGGCGACCGGACCGACATTGTCATAGGTCAGGCCATGGCCGGCATGCGGCTCGATCCCGTTCTTCGCCGCCAGCGCCGCCGCGTCGGATAGGCGCCGCAGCTCCTCGGCCCGCTCACCGCCGTGCAGATGGGCATAGCGGCCGGTGTGGAACTCCACCACCGGCGCGCCCAGCCGGATCGCGGCGTCGATCTGGGCGGCGTCCGGCTCGATGAACAGGCTGACGCGCACGCCCGCCTCGCCCAGCGCCGCGACGATCGGGCAGAGCGTTTCGAACTGCCCGGCGGCGTCCAGTCCGCCCTCGGTCGTGCGCTCCTCCCGCTTTTCGGGCACGATGCAGGCGGCGTGCGGCCGATGCCGCAGGGCAATGCTCAGCATCTCCTGCGTCGCCGCCATTTCCAGGTTCAGCGGCACGCTCAGCGCCGCCATCAGCGTCGCGATATCCTCGTCGCGAATATGGCGACGATCCTCGCGCAGATGCGCGGTGATGCCGTCCGCCCCCGCCTTCACCGCCAGCAGAGCCGCCTTGACCGGATCGGGATGCGCCCCGCCGCGCGCGTTGCGGATGGTCGCGACATGGTCGATATTGACGCCCAGGCGCAAGCGAGCGGGGAGCAGCGCCACCCCCTATTGCTTCCGGCTGCCCGGCTTGATGGCCGGCACCGCTTCCAGTTCGGGCGGCAGCTGATCGGCGTCATAGACCGGGAAGTTGATGCTGACGAGCGGGTAGAAGGGCACGCCCAGATCCACCTCGCCGGCCGAGCGGTCGACCAGCGCCGCTTCGGCGACGACGATGCCGCCCTCCGCCTCGACCGCCGCGATCGCCTGGCGCGAGGACAGGCCGGTAGTGACGACATCCTCGACCATCAGCACTTTCTGGCCCGGCGTGATGCTGAAGCCGCGGCGCAGCTCGAACGGGCCGTCCGGCCGTTCCAGGAACAGCGCATCCTTGTCGAGCGCGCGGCCGACTTCATGGCCGATGATCAGCCCGCCCATCGCCGGCGACACGACCAGTTCGATCTCCTGCCGCAGTTCGCGCGGCAGTTTCTGCACGGTCGCGCGGGCGAGCCGTCCGGCCCGCTCCGCGTTCATCAGCACGCGGGCGCATTGCAGATAATTGGCGCTCCGCCGGCCGGAAGAGAGGATGAAATGCCCCTCGAGCAGCGCACCTGCTGCCCTGAATTCCGCCAATACTTCCTCGTCGGTCATTCTTCGTCAGATCCATTGCGCGGCCTGAGACCCGCTGGTCCCGACACGCTGAATAAGTGCATGACGCGCAACGCGCCCGCCATGTTCGCGCATGGTTGCGCGCGCAGAGCGAAATAGGCGGGGGAGGGGGGCGTTGCAACAGCGAAGAAAATCTGTTCCTCCCTGCTTGAGGCTGGCATCATCCCTGCCTATAAGCCCCGTCAGAACCGAACGGGCGAGAGAGCGTGCATACACGCCTCATTCGTCGCAGCGGCGACAAGGGGTTATGGGGTAAGGAACGCTATGGAAAAGGTGAAGTCACTCCTTCTCGCAGGATTGTTGGCCTTTTCGCCAGCGCTGGCCGGCCCCGCTCTGGCCCAGGAAGCGGCGGCACCCGCCGCGCCGATCGAGGCTGCGGCCGCGCCTGCCG
>DAMDPH010000174.1:0-6395 GCA_032082785.1 Sphingobium sp.
CTGCGCGCCGCCCCGCCGATCGAGGCCGAAGCCGTCCCCACCGATGCGGACGGGCTGGCGGTGGTCATCGCCCGGCGGGAGGAGAATGGCGGCCTCGCCATCGTCGCCGCTTTGCCCGAAGGGTCGCAGCTGGGCCAGCGCGTGATCGTCGCCGCCAAGCGCTGACGCCGCCGAACCGGCCGGCGATCCGACAGGGACCGCGCATCTGGACCGGCGCAAGCGCACCGTATCCAAAGTGACGCAATGCGCGCGCCCCCATTGCGTCCCCCTCCGCAACCTATGTTGCAGTGCATCATAATATTTCACGCCGCCGAAACTTTGTTTTACTCCGGGTTGAGCCAGTCCCGTGGCGCGGGCATATAGGCCTCCTCGCGGGGGAGTCGTATGGCGCGTTCCAGCGTCTCCGCCGTTTTACAACAAAGGCGGACCGATCCGCCGAGAAGAGGTAGCGAATGACGGCGCCGGCTGATCCCAAAATCAAGAAAGTCGATAACTCCATTCGGGAGGCGCTGGAGAATGCGCTTGCCCGTGCCACGCTGCCCGGAGCGCGTGAAGGATTTGATGCAGCCGCCATCGCCGCCGCCGCCACTTTCCTGGGCGCCGCCGCGCAGGGCCGCGAGCCGGGCCAGCCGGCCATCGCCATCGAAACGCTGGGGGAAGGCGCCACCGGCCGCTATATGCGGATCGCGCTCGTCAATGACGACATGCCGTTCCTGGTGGATTCGGTCGCCAATGCGCTGGCCGCCGCCGACATCACCATCCATCGCCTGCTCCACCCCGTCCTGTCGGTGAAGCGCGACACCGAAAACCGGCTGACCGCGATCCTCGACGATGATGAATCGGGCGCGCGCCGCGAATCGATGATCTATATCGAAGGCGACCGGGTCGATGCCAAGGCGCGCCGCGCGCTGGAAAAGGCGCTGCTCGAAATGCTCGCCGACGTGCGCGCCGCCGTGGCCGACTGGCCGAAGATGCGCGACGCCATGGCCGCCGATGCCGACACGCTGGCCGATGAGGAAGGCGCCGCCCTGCTGCGCTGGTTCCTCGCCCGCCATTTCACCCAGGCGGGTTATGAAGTCTGCCACCGCGACGGCAGCAGCGAACAGCAGCTCGGCATTTGCAGCCTGCGCGACAAGCCGCTGATCGCGCCCGCTTCGCTGGACGCCGCCTTCACCTGGTTCGAGGAAGGCAAGCGCACTCCGCTCATCATCAAATCGAACCTGCTGTCGCGGGTGCATCGCCATGTGCTGCTCGACCTCATCATCACCCCCGTGCGCGAGGGCAAGGAAATCGTCGCGGTGTCGATCCATGCCGGCATGTGGACCAGCACCGGCCTGACCGCCACGCCCGAAAAGGTGCCGCTGCTGCGTTCGGCGCTCAGCGCGATGATGGAGAAGTTCGGCTTCGACCCGCTCGGCCATGCGGGCAAGACGCTGGCCCATGCGCTGACCTCGCTGCCGCACGACATCATCATCGGCTTCGACCGCGAGACGCTGGAGCGGCTGGCGCTGACCTTCATGTCGCTGACCGACCGGCCGCGCCCGAAGCTGGCGCTCGCCACCAGCGCGCTGACGCGGCACCTCTACGCCTTTGTCTGGCTGCCGCGCGACGAGCTTTCGACCGCGCGCCGCACCCAGATCCAGACCATGTTGTCGCAGGCCGCCCGTGGCCGGGTGCTGAGCTGGTCGATCGCGCTGGAGGAAGGCGGCCTGGCGCTGCTGCGTATCACGCTCGACCTGCGCGACGGCGGCGTGGTGCCCGACGATGCGGCGCTCGACCGGCAGCTGCGCCAGATGGTGCGCGGCTGGCTCCCCGCCGTGGAGGAAGCGCTGGCCGAAACCGAAGAAGCCGGCCGCGCCGCCGCGCTGGCGCAGCGTTATGCGCCCGGTTTCCCGATGGTCTATCGCAATGGCGCCGGCCCGGCCGAGGCGGCCATCGACATCCGCCTGCTGCACGGCCTGGCCGGGGCGTGGGACAAGTCGATCCGCATCTACCGCAATCCCGAAGACCGGCAGGAAGTGCTGCGGCTGAAACTCTACAGCCATGACGTGATCGCCCTGTCCGAAGTCGTCCCCGCCTTCGAGAATTTCGGCTTCCGCGTGATCGAGGAAATGACCACCGCCATCGGCAATGGCGCCGCCGAAGCCACCCCGCTCGGCCATGTCCAGCGCTTCGTGCTGGAACTGCCCGCCGGCGAGGATTCGGCCGACGTCATCGCCCGTGCCGAAGTCGTGACCGAAGCCATCGCCCAGGTGCTGGAAAGCCGCGCGGAAAATGACCGGTTCAACGAACTGATCGTCACCGCCGGTTTCGATCCGCGCTCGGTCGTGCTGTTCCGCGCGCTGTTCCGCTATCTGCGCCAGACCGGCATGGCCTATGGCATGGTAACCTTCGCCGAGACGCTGCGCCACGAACATCAGGTCGCGCGCCAGCTCATCGCCCTGTTCGAAGCGATGCACGACCCCGCCGGCACCGATCGCGAAGCGCGCATCGCCGCCGCCAAGGCAGAGATTGAGGCGGGGCTGGAGAAAGTCTCCGCCATCGACGAGGATCGCGTGCTGCGCCTGCTGCGCGCCGTCGTCGGCGCGACGCTGCGCACCAATTTCTACGCGCCCGCCGCCGCCGAAGCGCTGGCGTTCAAGCTCGACAGCGCACAGATACCCGGCCTCCCCGCGCCGCTGCCCTGGCGCGAAATCTGGGTCTATTCGCCCCGGGTCGAGGGCATCCATCTGCGCGCCGGCCCGGTCGCGCGCGGCGGCCTCCGCTGGTCCGACCGCCGCGACGATTTCCGCACCGAAATCCTCGGCCTGATGAAGGCGCAGCGCGTGAAGAATGCGGTCATCGTGCCGACCGGCGCGAAGGGCGGCTTCTATCCCAAGCAACTGCCCAATCCGCAGGCGGATCGCGACGCCTGGTTCGCGGAGGGCAAGGAAAGCTACCGCATCTTCATCCGTTCGCTGCTGTCGATCACCGACAATATCGTGAAGGGCAAGGTCACGCATCCCGCGCAGGTGGTGGTGCATGACGGCGACGACCCCTATTTCGTCGTCGCCGCCGACAAGGGCACCGCGACCTTCAGCGACGTCGCCAACGCTTTGGCGCAGGAGCGGGATTTCTGGCTCGGCGATGCGTTCGCCAGCGGCGGCTCCTTCGGCTATGATCACAAGGCGATGGGCATCACCGCGCGCGGCGCCTGGGTCAGCGTCCGCCGGCACTTCGCCGAAATGGGTATCGACGTGCAGAGCGAGCCGGTGACGGTCGTGGGCTGCGGCGACATGTCGGGCGACGTGTTCGGCAACGGCATGCTGCTGTCCAAGGCGATCAAGCTGGTCGCCGCCTTCGACCATCGCCACATCTTCCTCGACCCCGATCCCGATCCGGCGCGCAGCTGGGACGAGCGCAACCGCATGTTCGCCCTGCCCCGCTCCAGCTGGGAGGATTATGACACGTCGCTGATTTCCGAAGGCGGCGGCGTCTTCTCCCGCTCGCTCAAGAAAATCCCGCTCACCCCGCAGGTACAGGCGATCCTGGGCGTCAGCGACACCGAGATGGAGCCGAGCGCGCTCATCTCCGCCATCCTCAAAAGCCCCAACGACCTGCTGTGGTTCGGCGGCATCGGCACCTATGTGAAGGCGGCCGCGCAAAGCTCGGGCGATGTCGGCGATCCGGCCAATGACCGGCTGCGCGTCGATGCGGAACAGCTGCGCGTGCGGGTGGTCGGCGAAGGCGCCAATCTGGGCGTGACGCAGGCGGGGCGCATCGCCTTCTCGCTGGGCGGCGGCCGCATCAACACCGACTTCATCGACAATTCGGCCGGCGTCGACTGTTCGGATAATGAGGTCAACATCAAGATCGCGCTGAACAAGGAAATGGCCGAGGGCCGGCTGGCGCTTGAAGCGCGCAACGAGCTGCTGGTCAGCATGACCGACGCGGTCGCCGACATCGTGCTGGAGGATAACCGTCTCCAGGCGCTGGGCCTGTCCATCGCCGAAAGCGGCGGCACCGGAGATCTGGCCAGCTATGTCCGGCTGATCGAGACGTTCGAGGAAACCGGCCGGCTGGACCGCAAGGTGGAAGGGCTGGCCCCCACCGACCAGCTGATGCGCCGGGGCCAGGAAGGTCAGGGGCTCACCCGCCCCGAACTGGCCGTGCTGCTGTCCACCGCCAAGCTCGCCTTGCAGGACGCCATCGAACATGGCGACCTCGCCAGCGACGACACGATGGGCGAGGAACTGGCCGCCGCCTTCCCGCCGGAAATGCAGGCGCAGGAAGCCGACGCCATCGCCGCCCATGCGCTGCGCTGCGAAATCATCGCGACCAAGGTGGCGAACCGCATCGTCAACCGGCTGGGCCTGATCCATCCGTTCGAACTGGCGGAGGAAGAAGGCTGCTCGCTGGCCGACCTTGCCAGCGCCTTCCTGATTGCCGAGCGGCTCTATGACATCCGCACGCTCTGGGCGGACATCGACGCCGCGCACATGTCGGAAACCGCGCGTCTGGCACTGTTCGGCGACATCGCCAATGGCGTGCGGGCGCAGATTGCCGACATATTGCGCTGCCTGCCCGCCGGCACGCTGCCCGGCGCCGGCTATGCCAAGCTGGCGCGCGGGGTCGAGAGCCTCGCCAACAAGGTGGACGAGCTGCTGACCAGCGAAGCGCTGCGCCGTGTCGCCGCCGTGACCGAGCGGTTGCAGGCGCTGGGCGCGCCGGACGATCTGGCGCGGCGCGCGGCCGGCCTGTTCAAGCTGGACGGCGCGGTCGGCATTGCCGCGCTGGCGGACCGGCTCAAGGTGGACGAAGTCGCGCTCACCCACGCCTTCACCCATCTGGGCGAGGCGGTCGGCATCGACTGGGTCCAGTCCACCGCCGCCCGCATGGCGCCGTCCGACCCGTGGGAGCGGCTGCTCATCTCCGGCGTCGCCCGCGACATGCAGCAGGTGCGGCTCGACTTCCTTTCGCAGGCGAAGGGCGACGATATCAGCGCCTATGTCGATGCCTGGCTCAAGGAAAAACAGGCCCGTATCCGCCAGTTCCGCACGCTGGTGATGCGCGCAAAGACGGCGGCGACGCCCAATGTCGCAATGCTGGCCGAAATTGCCGGCCAAGCCCGCGGCCTGCTCGCCCGCTAAGGCGGCACCCTGCCAACAGCAAAGCCCGCCGGATCACCCGATCCGGCGGGCTTTTGCATGGAGGCTGGGAGCAGCATAAGGCGCATCGCGCCATGGACGAGATCCGTTCAGGCTGAGCCTGTCGAAGCCCCGGCTTTCCGCTCAAGAGAAGCCGTCGTCAACGTGCCTCAAGGCGGTGGGTGGAAGGGTGATCCGCCACCCCCAAAGCGCTCCAGCGACAGAGCATGATGGCGGCGAAGCTGCACGCCCCGTTTGCCGGCGAAGGCCGGCATCCATTATACGCCGGCTTCATCCTTTTCGGACGCTGGAACTGGACCCCGGCCGTCGCCAGGGAACCATCAGCCCGATGTCAGTCGCTTATTGCGGCGTCGCCGGCTGCGGCAGGGCGTCCGGCTCTGCATCCTCCTGCGGCGCGTCGAGCGCATCCGCCGGCGCGACCGCATCCGGCGCGGCGTCGGCAGTCTTTTTCGCGCCCGGCACGCCTAGGCCCGGCCCATAGACCGGCTCCACGCCCGGCGTCACCCGGCCATGCAGCGCCTCGATCTCCGCCTGCCGCTGCTTGAGATACAGCTCGCGATAATCGCCATAGGGGTCGTCGCCCTGGCGAAGATCCTGGATCCGCTCGTCAAAGGCCGCGCGCTCGCCCAGCTGGTTGAGGATGGTGGCGGGCACCACAACCGTCGGCTGGTTGAACGGCTTGCCCACCGCAAAGGGCAGGATCATCTTGTCGACCGTATCGCCGACAATGTCGCGCAGCGTCGTCGGCCCGACGATCGGCAGATACATGTAAGGCCCCGGCCCGACGCCATAAAAGCCCAGCGTGTTGGCCAGACCATTGGGCCGGTAGGGCAGATGGAAGGGCTTGCGCTTGGCGACGTCGAACAGGCCGACCAGCCCCAGCGTCGAATTGACGGTGAAGCGCCCCGCCGTCTCGACCGCCTTGCCCGGCTTGAACTGCAACATATAGGCCGCGAAGATGATCGGCTCGCGCAGGTTGGAGAAGAAGTTGCGCAACCCCATGCGCAGCGGCCGGGGCAGCCCCTTATTATAGGCCTTGGCGACCGGCTCGATCACCGCCTTGTCGACCGCCTGCACCGCCTCGAAACTCTGGGCGTTCAGCTTTTCCAGCGGATCGCCCTTGGGCGCGCCCTTCTCGCCGGTGACGACAATGTCATTCACCACATCGTCGGCGGGAGCGGGCGCAGGGTCGGCCGGAACGGCAGCGGGATCGGGGACGGCCGGGGCGTCGGTGGCGGGCGGCGCGTC
>DAMDPH010000175.1:0-6368 GCA_032082785.1 Sphingobium sp.
GCCCTGCGCGCGACGCGCCGGCTGATGCGCGGCGATCCGGCGGTGCTTCAGGCGCGGATGGACGAGGAAGCGGCGCTGTTCCGCGAGGCGCTCGGCTCGGCTGAAGCGCAGGAGGCGTTCGCCGCCTTCTTCGAAAAGCGCCCGCCCGTCTTCCGGCGCGGCTGACCGAAACCGCTGGCCTCTCCGCCTCCGCGCTGAGCAGGCGCAGGGGGGGAGGCGCTCTCAGCTCTTCCGCTCACCCAAGCGGCGGGTGAAGCGCAGTTCGCTCACGATCATCGCCGCCACCACCAGCGCCCCGCCCAGCAGCGCGCCGGGGCCTAGGCGGTCGCCCGCCAGCCGGCCGATGATCCCGGCCCAGACCGGCTCGCCCGCATAGATCAGCGTCGCCCGCGTCGCCGACACGCTGCGCTGCGCCCAGTTCATCACCAGCTGGATCAGCGCGGTCATCGCCCCCAGCGCGCAGGCGGACAGGATCACCGTCCAGGAAAAGGGCGGCACCGCTTCGCCCGCCGGCGCCATCGCGGCAAAGGCGAGCAGCGCCGTCACGCCCAGCTGCACCAGCGTCACCCGCGCGACATCGACCGTCCCGGCCCAGCGGCTGATAAGGATGATCTCAAGCGCGATAGGCAACGTGCTGATCAGCGTCAGCAGCGCGCCCGTGCCCAGCGCGACCCCCTGTTGCGGCGCGGCCAGCAGCAGCAGTCCGGCAAAGGCCAGCACCACGCCCGCCCAGCTCGCCAGCTGCGGCCGGCGATGCAGGATCAGCCATTGGAGCAGCGGCACCAGCGGCACATAGGCGGCGGTGATGAAGGCGACGGTGCTGCTGTCGACCGTTCGCAGCCCCCAGCTCTGGAGCGAATAGCCGCCGAAGATGCAAAGGCCGATCGCCGTCCCCGCGACCAGCTCGCGCCGGGTGAGGCCGCGCAGCAGCGGCAGCGCCAGCGGCAGGGCCATCAGCGCCGCCGTCGCGAACCGCAACCCGACGAAGAAAAGCGGCCCCGATTCGCGCATGGCGATATGAACGATGAGGAAAGTGCCGCCCCACAAGATGGTGATGCCGATCAGCGCCAGTTCGGGCTTGCCGATCATCAGCCGGCGCGGCGTCGGCGTCAGGCTCTGCGGGGGGAGAGAAGGGGGAGCGGGGGGCTGCATCGCGCCCCGCTATGGCGCGCCCGCCGACCGGTCAAGCCAGGCCGTCAGCGCCCGATGAGCCGGATCGGAAGCGGGTCATCGGGATCGTGTTTGCCCGAGCCGGTCGGTGGGCTGTTCATCTAGTAAGGAAGGGCCGGCTTCGACTTGTCTCAGCCCTCACGGGTCTCATTCAAGGCTCGATCCCATGATGGGGTCTTTGGATATGAAACATGCCCCGGGGCAGGCTGCTACCCGGTCGGGACAGGGGAGCGGTGGCGCTGGCCGCCGCTCCCCGCAAGCCCACTCAGTCCTTGATGTCGCGGCCGGCCTCTTCCACCGTTTCGCCCAGGTCGCGCTTGGCCTCGCCGGCTTCCTGCCGCGCCTCGCGCGAGGCGTCCCTGGTGGCGTCGCCGACCCGGTCGGCGCCATGGTCGATGGCCCGGCCGGCATCGTCCAGCCCATTGTCGATATGCTCGCCCGCGCTGTCGACGGCGTTGTCGACATCTTGGCCGATCGCCGAGCCGGCATTTTCGACGCGGTCCTCTGTTTTTTCCGAACAGGCCGAAAGCCCGGCGGCCAGCAGCGCGGCGGCGGCCAGATGGGATATGCGCATGATCGTTCCTCTTTCCGCTTGAAGATGAAAGGCTAAAGCGCTGAACGGGCGATAAGGTTGCGTAACGATCGGCCTATCGGCTGCGCAGTCCGAACACCATCGACCGGTCCTGATCGGGAATCAGCCCTTCCAGCACGCGCCAGAAGCCGGTCACCGATCCCTGACCCGCCTGCCCATAAGCGGCCGCCATCTTCTCGCGCAGGGCGCGGAACAGCTCGGCCTCCATCGCCGCGCCGGTGGGGCTGAGGCGCAGCAATTTCTGCCGCCGGTCGCTCGTCCCAGGCCGCGTTTCCACCATCTCCCGCTCGATCAGGTCGTTGAGAACCCGCCCCAATGATTGTTTGGTGATGGCCAGCAGCCGCAACAGCTCCTTCACCGTCAGGTCGGGATTGCGCGAGATGAAATAGAGCGCGCGATGATGCGCCCGCCCAAGCCCCTGCGCCGCCAGCCCCTCGTCGATTGAGCGGGTGAGCGCGGAATAGCCGAAATAGAGCATCTCGATCCCCCGCCTGATCTCATCCTCGCGCAGGAACAGGGGCGAGGCGGGCGCGACTTGCGAGCTGCTGGAGGCGGACATGGAGGAAGGATCATCCCGATAATGGTTCAACGCGCCATATTGGCCTGCGCAGCGGGGGATGGCTAGTGCGGCGGACTGGAAACAGGCATGATTTCGGCGGCGGGCGTTGCGGGCTGGTTAGGGGCTTGGGTTAGGACGCGCTGTCGGCTTGTCGATCCGCAGCTGACCACCTTCCCCTTCCGTTCGCTCTCTCGCAAGCAAAGGGCTTCCTTGAGTTTACAGCCCAAAAAGCCCGTATTTGCCAATGCCCCTTATAAATTCGAAGACCGTTCAGCGCTCGAACCCTCGCACGGTGCTCGCCAGTTTCACGCCACAACGGCTCCCGCGCACCGTGCCTGCCCGCTGAGCAGCCCGGAAAAGACAATCGCGCCAGCGGGCTTTTCTTTCGCGTCCGAGCCGCTATAGGACGGGTCCGCGCCGGCGCCAGCCGGCTGCTGCTGGGGCGTAGCCAAGCGGTAAGGCAGCGGTTTTTGGTACCGCCATGCGCAGGTTCGAATCCTGCCGCCCCAGCCAGCCTTCCTTTCCATCGTCGCCGGTTCCGCCACCATCTTTGCAGCCGCAGCGCGCGCGCGGTAGAGCGGGGGGATGACGATGATTCCGCCTGCCAGCCGACCCGCCGCCACGGTGATGATCCTGCGGGAAGCGGCCGGGCGGGCGCCCGAAATTCTGATGATGGAGCGGTCGGCCGGCATGGCCTTTGCCGCCGGCGCGCTGGTCTTTCCCGGCGGCGGCGTCGATGCGGAGGATGCGGCGCTCGCCGCGCGACTCGATCATGGGCTGGAGGCGGAGGATGCCGCCGCGCGCATCGCCGCCATTCGCGAGACGCTGGAGGAAAGCGGGCTGGCGATCGGGCTGGACGGGCCGCTGGAACCCGCGCGGCTGGCGCGGATGCGCGCCTCGCTCGGCGCGGGGGCGACGCTGGCCGATCTGCTGGCGGTGCATGGGTTGCGGCTCGCGCTCGACCGGCTGCTGCCCTTCGCCCGGTGGGAGCCGATGGCGAGCGACAAGGCGACGCGCATCTACGACACCCGCTTCTATCTCACCCGCGCGCCCGAGGGGCAGGTGGCGAGCGCCGATGCGACCGAAAATGTCCGCCTGTTCTGGAGCAGCGCCGCCGCCACCCTCGCCTTGTGCGACGCGGGCAAGGCGCGGATCATCTATCCCACCCGGCGCAATCTGGAGCGGCTGGCGCATCATGGCGGCTATGCCGCGCTGGCCGCGCATGCGGCGTCGGTGCCGGTCGAGAAAATCTCTCCCTGGATCGAGGATCGGGAGGGCGAGCCTTATCTCTGCATCCCGACGCATCTGGGTTATCCCACCACGGCGGAACCCTTGCGCCGGGTCCAGCGTGGATAGGGCATGGCCCGACTCCACGCTCTTCTCCGCACGCTCCTCATCCTCGCGACGCTGCTGGCGCTGGCGCTGCTCGCTTATGCCTGGCTGCGACAGCGGCCGCAGGATCTGCCCTGGACCGCGCTCGACCTTGGCGAGCCGATCGGCCTGTTTACCGGGCGCAAGCTGGCGGCGCTGACCGGCGATGCCGTCCAGTGCCGTGCGCTGCTCGACCAGGCGGGGGTGGATCATGTCGCGATGCAGCCGGGCGGGGAGGGGCAATGCGCCTATGCCGATGCGGTGCGGTTGCGGCCGGAGGCGGATGCGATCCGGCTGGCCCCCGCCGCCGTCGCGCCCTCCTGCCCGGTCATCGCCGCGTTCAAGATGTGGGAATGGCAGGTGGTGCAGCCGGCCGCCCAGCGCCTGTTCGGCCAGCCGGTGCGGTCGATCAGCCATTTCGGCAGCTATAGCTGTCGGCGTATGTATGGCCGCAGCCAAGGCGATTTCAGCGAACATGCGACCGCCGACGCAATCGACATCGCCGCCTTCACGCTGAAGGACGGGCGGCGGATCAGCGTCGTCGGCGACTGGTCGGGGGAGGGCAAGGACGCCGCCTTCCTGCGCGAGGTGCGCGACGGCGCCTGCGGCCTGTTCTCGACCGTGCTGTCGCCCGATTATAATGCGGCGCATCGCGACCATTTCCACCTCGATCAGGCGGAGCGGGGCGCGACCGGCTGGCGCGCCTGCCGCTAAAGCCGCTGCCCGAACAATGGTTAGAATATGGCCGCCGCGTCCGGCCGCCGAACCCTATTGGCCAAAGCCGCCCCGTCGCGCCAGCGCCACCGCTTCGCGCGCGGCGGCGAGCAGTGCGCCGCTCTTCGCCTCGCATTCGCGCTGTTCATATTCGGCGGTCGAATCGGCGACGATGCCCGCGCCCGCCTGCACATGCATCAGCCCGTCCTTCAGCACGGCGGTGCGCAGCACGATGCAGCTGTCCATATTGCCGTCCGGCCCGAAATAGCCGACCCCGCCGGCATAGGCGCCGCGCGTTTCCGGCTCCAGCTCGGCGATGATCTGGCAGGCGCGTACCTTGGGCGCGCCCGATACGGTGCCCGCCGGAAAGCCCGCGAACAGCGCGTCCAGCGCATCCTTGCCGGGCGCCAGCCGGCCGACCACGTTCGACACGATGTGCATGACATGGCTGTAAAATTCGACCGTATAGCTGTCGGTCACGGTGACGCTGCCGGCGCTCGCCACCCGGCCGACATCGTTGCGGCCCAGGTCGAGCAGCATCAGATGCTCGGCCCGCTCCTTGGGATCGGCGAGCAGGCTTTCGCGATTGGCGGCATCCTCCACCGCATTCCTGCCGCGCGGGCGGGTGCCGGCGATGGGGCGGATCGTGACCTCGCCATCGCGGGCGCGCACCAATATTTCCGGGCTGGAGCCGATGAGGGCGAAGCCCGGCAGGTCGAGATAATAGAGGAAGGGCGACGGATTGATCCGCCGCAGCGCGCGATAGAGCGCGATCGGCGGCAGGGTGAAGGGGCTGGTGAAACGCTGCGCCAGCACCACCTGAAAAATATCGCCGGCGACGATATAGTCCTTCGCCCGCTCGACCATGGCGGGATAGCGGCCCGGCTCCAGCACCGGCGTCACTTCTATGTCGGCCATTTCGGCGATGGGCGCCGCCGCCGGCAGCGGCGCGGCGAGACGGGCGGCGGTGGCGTCGATCCGGTCGAGCGCGCCGGCAATCGCCTTGTCGGGATCGGCAAAGCTGTCGGTCCACACCGGCGCGACGAAATAGAGCGCGTCGGCCAGCCGGTCGAAGATCAGGATCATGGTCGGCCGCACGAACAGCATGTCGGGCAGGTCGATGGGATTGGCCGGCGGGCGCGGTAGCTTCTCCACCAGCCCGACGGTTTCATAGCCGAAATATCCGACGAGGCAGGCGAGGGCAGGGGGCAGCGCCGCATCCTGATCCGCCCGGCATTCGGCCACCAGCGCGCGCAGCGCGGCGAGCGCGCCAATGCCCTGCGGTTCGAAGGCGTCGCGGTCGGTCGCCCATTGGCGGTTGATTTCCGCCGTCTCGCCCCGCGCGCGGAACACCAGGTCGGGGGCAAGGCCGATCAGGCTGTAGCGGCCGCGCACCGCGCCGCCCTCTACCGATTCCAGCAGGAAGTCGCCGCGATCCGGCTCGAACAGCTTGAGCGCGGCGGAGATGGGCGTGTCGGTGTCGGCGATCTGCTTGCGCCACACCAGCGCCGGCCGTCCCGCCGCCAGCGCCGCGCGCGCGCTCGCTACCCCGTCGCTCTCGCCAGTCGCCGCCATGCTTATTGCGCGCCGCTGTTGCTGGCGGCGAGCGCCTTCTGCACGTCGGCGACGGCACCGGGCTTGCGGGTCACGCCCAGATGCTTCTCGATGGCCCGCTCGAACTGCTGGCCATATTCCTCGCCGACCACCTGGCCCAGCTGATCGCGCACCTGGCCCAGCAGCGCCTTGTCGCCGCCTGCGTCGCCGCGCTTGATGGCGTTGAGCTGCACCACGAAATAGCCGCGGTCCTGGCCGATGGGCACCATCTTCACGCTGTTGGCGGCCATGGCGAAGAGCATGGCGATCTCGGCCGGCGGGCGCTGTTCGCCGCGCAGGATGTCGGCGCGACGACCGCCCACCACCTGCGGCGCGGGCAGCTTGACCCCGGCGGCGGTGATGGCGTCG
>DAMDPH010000176.1:0-6345 GCA_032082785.1 Sphingobium sp.
CGTCTATTGGCTGGAACATGCCGATGCCGAAAAGCTGCTGCCGGTGTTGCAGCAGCTGGTGGGACAATCGAGCAATGCGCCGGTGACCGCCTCCACCGGCTCGGGCGGGGCCGCACCCGCCGCCGCTGCGAGCGCCGCCGCCGTGCCGACCGCCGCCGCATCGAGCGGGGGCAGCGGCGCGGGCATCGCGACGCGCGGCCCGGCGATCGTCACCCGCTATGAAGGCGCCAACGCGATCATCGTCGCCGCCAACAGCGATGTGCAGCGGATGCTGGGCGAGACCATCCGCCAGATCGACACCAGGCGCGAGCAGGTGCTGGTCGAGGCGATCATCGTAGAGATCAGCGACGCCGCCGCCAAGAAGCTGGGCGTGCAATTTCTGATCGGCAGCACGTCGACCGGCTTTGCCGCGACCAATTACAGCAATGCCTCGCCCAATCTGCTGACGCTGGCGGGCGCCTATGCCGCCGATCAGCTGGGCAGCACCACCACCACGGTGGTCGCCCCGGACGGCACGAAGACAACCACCGAAGTCCGCGAGAATGGCGAGCTTGCCAGCACGCTCCAGCAGGCGGCGCTCAACAGCCTGCAAAGCGCCACCGGCATCATCGGCGGCCTCGGCACGCAGATCGGCAAGAACGGTATCTTCGGCGCGATCATCAATGCGGTGAAGTCGGACACGGAGAGCAATCTGCTGTCGACGCCGTCGGTGATGACGCTCGACAATCAGCAGGCGTCGATCCTGGTCGGGCAGCAGGTGCCGGTCACCACCGGCGAGGCGCTGAGCCAGAATTTCGACAATCAGTTCCGCACCGTTCAGCGGCAGGATGTCGGCATCAAGCTGGAGGTAAAGCCGCAGATCAATACCGGCGGCTCCATCAAGCTGTTCCTCAAGCAGGAAGTGTCGAGCGTCGCCGGGCCGGTCAGCAATTCCAGCAGCGACCTCATCATCAACAAGCGCGAGATTGAGACCACCGTCACCGTCGACGACGGTGAAATTCTGGCGCTCGGTGGCCTGCTCGACGATAATGAGCGCAAGACGATCGAGCGTATTCCGCTGCTGTCCGACATTCCGGGCATTGGCGAGCTGTTCAAGTCACGCAGCCGCAGCCGGACCAAGACCAACCTCATGGTCTTCATCCGCCCCACCATATTGCGCACCAAGGAAGATGCGCAGCGCCTGACCCAGCAGCGCTATGGCTATGTCCGTGGCATGCAGTTGCAGCGCAATCCGGGCATGGAGCCGACCATCGACGAGCTGGTCCGCGACTATATGGGCGCCGCGCCCCCGGTCGCGCCGCAGCCCGGCGACATCGTCGTTCAGCCGCAGCCGGTGACGCAGCCCCAGCTGATCGAGCCGACCGTGCGCGAATCGAGCGGCGTGGTCCGGCCGGTCGACATTCCGCCCAGCGGAGACGCGAAATGATCCCCACGTCCTGCGAACGGAGCCTGTCATGAGCGATCCCCTGATCGAGGTGACGGACATCAGCCCGCATATTCCGCCCCGGCCGGTCGACATTCCCTACGGCTTCGCCCGCAAGTTCGGCGTCGTGATCCTGCCCGAAGAGGGCGAGCGGCTGTCCATCGCCCTGCGCGAGGGCGCCGATCCGCGCGTGCTGCTGGAGGTGCGCCGGCATCTCGCCCGCAGTTTCGACGTGCGCTTCGTCGACGGGTCGCAGTTCGACCGGCATCTGTCGGATCATTATGCGATGGAGGGCAGCGCCGCCGCCATGGCCGGATCGCTGGACGTCGGGGCGGACGAGCTGGACATATTGGCGGCCGATATTCCGACCGCCGACGACCTGCTCGACAGCGCCGACGACGCGCCCGCCATTCGCCTCATCAACGGCATCATCGCCGAAGCCGCGCGGCAGGGCGTGTCCGACATTCATATCGAGCCTTATGAGACGGGCCTCATCGTGCGCATGCGTATCGACGGCGTGCTGCGCGAGACGCTGCGCATGCCGCCTCATGTCGCGCCGGTGGTGGTCAGCCGCATCAAGGTGATGGCGCGGCTCGACATTGCCGAGCGGCGGGTGCCGCAGGATGGCCGCATCGGCCTGACGCTCGGCGGCAAGCTGCTGGACGTGCGCGTCTCCACCCTGCCGAGCCGGGCGGGCGAGCGGGTGGTGCTGCGTATCCTGGACAAGGAAAATGCCGGCATCAGCCTTGATCTGCTGGGCATGACCGGCGCGCCCGACCGGATTTTCCGCGAGGGCCTGTCCGAACCCAATGGCATCATCCTCGTCACCGGTCCGACCGGATCGGGCAAGACGACCACCCTCTATGCCGGCCTGCGTCAGCTGAATGACGGCAGCCGCAATATCCTGACGGTCGAGGATCCGGTCGAATATGCGATCGAGGGCGTGGGGCAGACGCAGGTCAATGCCAAGGTCGGCCTGACCTTCGCCGCCGGGCTGCGCGCCATATTGCGCCAGGATCCCGACGTGGTGATGGTCGGTGAAATCCGCGACCGCGAAACCGCCGAGATCGCGGTGCAGGCGTCGCTGACCGGGCATCTCGTGCTGTCGACCGTCCACACCAATGATGCGGTGGGCGCCATCACCCGGATGCGCGACATGCGGGTCGAGCCGTTCCTGCTCGCCTCGACGCTGCGCGCGGTGATCGCCCAGCGGCTGGTGCGGCGGCTCTGCCAGCATTGCCGCGAGCCGGTGCAGGCGGACAAGTCGGCCAGCGCCCTGCTGGGCTTCGATCCGGGCACCATCATCTATCGCGCGCGCGGCTGCGACCAGTGCGGCGGCACCGGTTACAAGGGGCGGATCGGCGTGTTCGAGGCGATCCGCGTCGACGACACCATCCGCCGCCTCATCAATGATGGCGGCGATGAATCGCTGATCGCCCGCCATGCCTTCCTCAACGCCCCCAATCTGGGGTCGGCGGCGCGCGGGCTGGTGCGCGATGGGCAGACAACGGCGGAGGAAGCGATCCGCGTGTCGCGCCGCGACGCGATCGAGGTGGAAACCATCGCCGATGGCTGAGTTCGACTATGTCGCGATCGATCCGGCGGGCAAGGAACGGACAGGGTCGGTCAAGGCCGGGTCGATCGACGACGCGAGGGCGCGGCTGGATGCGCGCAAGCTGTTCGTCGTGCGGCTGGAGCCGGGCGCGACCGACAAAGCCGCCAGGCGCGCCGGCCTGTCGCTGCGCGCGCCGCGCCTGTCGGCCAAGGAACTGACGCTCTTCACCCGCCAGCTTTCGACGCTGATCCAGGTCAGCCCGCTGGAGGAATCGCTGCGCACCATCGGTCGCCAGAGCGAGCAGGCGCATGTGCGCGCCATCGTCGGCAAGGTGCATGGCGGCGTGCTGGAGGGGCGGCGGCTGGCCGATGCGCTGGGGGCGGAGCCGAAAAGCTTCCCGCCGCTCTATCGCGCCATGGTGTCGGCGGGCGAAAGCTCCGGCAGCCTGCCGACCATCATGGAAAGACTGTCGGACCTGATGGAGCGGCAGGCGGTGATCCGGTCCAAGGTGCTGACCGCCATCGCCTATCCCAGCGTCCTCGCCGCCTTCGCCGTCTGCGTGGTGTCGGCGCTGATGATCTTCGTCGTGCCCAAGGTGGTGGAACAGTTCGATACGGTGGGGCAGCAATTGCCGCTGCTCACCCGGATGGTGATGGGGCTTTCCAATTTCATGGCGGCCTATTGGTGGCTGTTGCTGTTGCTGTTGCTGCTGGGTGCGGTCGCTTTCTGGCGCGCACTCAAGGTGGAGAGCATCCGCTATCGCTTCGACGCGACGCTGCTGCGGCTGCCGCTGCTCGGCCGGCTGATCCGCGATCTGCACGCCGCGCGCATGGCCCGCACGCTTTCGACCATGGTGGCGAGCCGGCTGCCGCTGATGGAGGGGCTCTCGCTCACCGCCAACACCGTGCATAATCGCGTGCTGCGCCGGGCGTCGGACGAGATTGTCGAGGCGATCCGGGGCGGCGGCAGCCTGTCGGCCGCGCTGCGCCGCGCCGGCGTCTTTCCGCCGCTGCTGGTCTATCTGGCGGCGAGCGGCGAGAGCGCCGGGCGGCTCGACACCATGCTCGAACGCGCCGCCGACTATCTGGAGCGGGAGTTCGACGCCTTCACCTCGGCCGCGCTCGCCATGCTGGAGCCGGTCATCATCATATTGATGGGCGGCATCGTCGCGGTCATCATCCTGTCCATCCTGTTGCCGATCCTGCAACTGCAAAGCCTGACCGGGGCTTGAAGGAGTTGAATATGTTGAAATGGAAAGCGATCGCCGTTCGCCCTGAGCCTGTGTCTCCTTCGGGAGAAGGGCAGGGCTTCGACAGGCTCAGCCCGAACGGGGAAGATGTGGGCGCCGGGCGGCGTTCCGCCGAACACGGATTTACGCCCGTGAGGCGTTCCGCCGAACACGGCTTCACGCTGGTGGAGCTGATGGTCGTGATCGTCATCATCGGCCTGCTGGCGACCATCGTCGCGATCAACGTCATCCCCGCGACCGATACCGCGCGGGTGGAGAAGGCGAAGGCGGACATCGCCACCATCGAACAGGCGCTCGAACAATATCGGCTCGACAATCTGACCTATCCGGCGGCGTCGGACGGGTTGCAGGCGCTGCTCAGCCCGCCCGCCTCGCTCGCCCAGCCGCAGCGTTACCGCCGGGGCGGCTATATCAAGAAGCTGCCCGACGATCCGTGGGGCCGACCCTATACTTACACCGTTCCGGGCCGCCGTGGCGCCTTCGACATCAGTTCGCTCGGCGCCGATGGCCAGCCGGGCGGGGATCAGGAAAATGCGGATATTTTCTCCAGCGAACTTTGATCGGTCGCAGGCGGGTTTCACCCTGTTGGAGCTGATGGTCGTGTTGGCGATCATCGGCTTCATTTCGGCTGCCGTGGTGCTTTCCATCCCCGATCCGCGCGGTCGGGTGGTGGAGGATGCCGACCGCTTCGCCGCGCGCGTCGCCGCCGCGCGCGATGAAGCGGTCGTCACCGCGCGCCCGATCGGCGTCTGGGTCTCCGCCTCCGGCTATGGCTTCCAGCAACGCGATGGCGGCCTGTGGCAGGCGCTGGAGGAAAAGCCCTTCCTCACCGCCAACTGGACCGCCGGCACCCGCGCGCTGGTGGGCGCGGACGGGCGGCAGCAGATCGCCTTCGACAGCACCGGCCTGCCCACCGATCCGCTGACTATCACCCTGGCGCGGGAGGGCGAGCGGATCGCCGTCAGCGTCGACATGGCGGGGAAGGTCATGGTCGGTGGCTGACGCGCGCCGCGCCTCGCACGGGCAGGGCGGCTTCACCCTGCTGGAGATGTTGGTCGCGCTGGCGGTGTTCAGTTTGGCGGCGCTGGCGCTGGTGCGGTTGCAGGGGGTGACGCTGCGCACCGCGGCGGACCTCGACAGCAAGGCGCTGGGCCAGATCGTCGCGCGCAACCTGATGGTCGAGACGCAGACCGACGTCGCCCCGCCCGCGATCGGCAAGAGCGATGGCGAAGTGGAGAATGGCGGGCGCCGCTGGCACTGGACCCGCAGCGTTCGGGCGACCGACGACAAGCGATTGTTGCAGGTCGACATCCTTGTCGACGGGCAGGCCAGCGCATCGCCCACCATGTTGAGCTTCATCCGGGTGGTGGAATGACGCCGCGCGCATCCTGTGCCCCGGACGGCGAGCAGGGCTTTACCCTGATCGAGCTGATGGTCGCGCTGATGATCTTCGCGATGCTGGCGGCGGCGGGCGTGCTGCTGCTGGGCAACAGCGTGTCGGCGCAGGCGCAGATCAAGGCGCGGCTGGACGATATGGCTGCAATCCAGCGCGCGAGCGGCGCGCTCGCCGCCGATCTGGGGCAGGCGGTGCCGCGCATCACCCGCACTGAAGCGGGCACGCTGGCGCCCGCCTTCTGGGGCCAGAGCGAGGATGACGGCCTGCCGGTGATGCAGTTCGTGCGCGGCGGCTGGGACAATCTGGGCGACCTGCCCCGGCCCTCGCTCCAGAAGGTCGAATATTGGGTGCGGCAGGGGCGGCTGGAACGGCGCGGCTATGCCCAGCTCGACGGCGCGGCCGGCGAACAGCCCGCCGCCCTGCTGGAGCAGGTGGAGACGGTGACGCTGCGCTATCGCGATGGCGAAGGCAATTGGCGCGAGCAATGGACGCCGACCCAGCCCGACCTGCTGCCGCGCGCGGTGGAAATGGTGGTCAGCCGGACCGGCGAGCCGCCGGTGACGCTGCGCTTTCTGGTCGGACCGGGCGGGCTGGAAAAGCCGCAGATCGGGCAGGGCGCCGATGGCTGATCCGGGCCGCCCCGAAGAACGCGGCGCGGCGCTGTTGACCGTGCTGCTGCTGGTCGCGGTGATGGCGGTCGTCGCCGCCACCGCGCTGGAGCG
>DAMDPH010000177.1:0-6294 GCA_032082785.1 Sphingobium sp.
CGGGCGGCGAGGCGGCGGGGCGACAGCAGCAGCACCTGCCCGTCGCACCAGGGCTGATCCAGCAGCGCGGGCGCCACCGCCGTCGTCTTCCCCGCGCCCGGCGGCGCCACCAGCACGGCATTGCTCCCGCCACGCAGATGCGCGAGCAGCGCGGGCAGGACGGCATGAATGGGAAGATCGCTCATCCCCAGCCCTCTCGCGCCAAATGCGCCGGATCGCAATGGGGGAGGGGGCGGACGAGAGTGGCGCATGGGTTGCGAGCAGAAAATTTCCGTTATCAGGATTTTACAGGACGGAAATATAGGCGGGCGGAGCAATATGCACGCGCCTCATTGTCCTCCTGCATGTGGCTTGCAGCGAGAACTCAGCAAGAAAACGCTGTTGCCTGTCGCCGTGATGACGTTACAGTGATTCTCCTGAATCTGGAAAAACACGGACCGAGCGGCCACGCTGCCCTATGCACGAGCGTGAAGCCCGCCTGGGGCCAAGGCATGCGGAAACGGCATCGGGGGGAGGATTGACTATGAAGCCTTTGATTTTGGGGGCCGTCGCTTCCATCGGCCTGTTGGCGCCGCAGACCGGCGAAGCGCGGGACGTGTGGACGAAGGAAGAGGCCAATGGCTGGTATGACCGGCAGCCATGGCTGATCGGCGCCAATTATGTCCCCGCCAATGCCGTCAACCAGCTCGAAATGTGGCAGGCGGACAGTTTTGATCCGGAGACCATCGACAAGGAACTGGGCTGGGCGCAGGGACTGGGCATGAACAGCGTGCGGGTGTTCCTGCACAATCTGCTGTGGGAACAGGACGCCGAAGGCTTCAAGCAGCGGATCGACCAATTTCTGACGATCGCGGCGAAGCATAAGATCAAGCCGATGTTCGTCCTGTTCGACAGCTGCTGGGATCCCGATCCCCGATTGGGACCGCAGCGTCCGCCGATCCCCGGCGTGCATAATTCCGGATGGGTGCAGGCGCCGGGCCGCGCGGGGCTGGAGAGGAAGGAAGATTATGGCAAGCTGCGCGCCTATGTGCAGGGCGTGGTCGGCGCCTTCGCCAAGGATGAGCGCGTGCTGAGCTGGGACATTTGGAACGAACCCGACAGCCCGGGAGGCGCAGCCTACCGCCAGATACCCGACAAGCTCGCCCTGGTGGAAGGATTGCTGGTGCAGGCGTTCGGCTGGGCGCGCGCGGTGGACCCGATTCAACCGCTCACCAGCAGTCTTTTCCAGACCGACAGCTGGGCCAAGGGGAAGATATCGACCCTCGAACAAAAGCAGCTGGCCGAATCCGACATCCTGTCTTTTCATGATTATCGCTGGCCTGAAGATTTCGAAGCCAACATACGGACGCTTCAAGCCTATGGCCGTCCGGTCCTGGCGACGGAATATCTGGCGCGCGGGGCCGGCTCAACCTTCGATGGCATGTTGCCGATCGCCAAGAAGCTGAACGTCGGCGTCTATAATTGGGGTTTCGTGGATGGAAAGACACAGACCCGGCTGCCGTGGGACAGCTGGAAGAAGCCCTATGTTCTGGAGGAGCCGACCGTCTGGTTCCACGATATTTTCCGGTCGGACGGAACGCCTTATCGCCCGGTGGAAGCGGACTTCATTCGCGGCATGGCGGCCGCGCCCAAGGGCGTTGTGCCGACGCTCCCCTATATTCGCTGAAGCGGTGATCCGCGGCTTCGCCCCGGCGTGAGGCTACCCTATATCGCCGCCTGCTCACCCCGGCGCAGCGTCAATATCTCGACGCCCGTCGCGGTGACGGCGACCGTATGTTCGAACTGGGCGGATAATTTGCCGTCGCGGGTGACGACGGTCCAGCCATCCTCCTGCGTCACCACCTTGCGGCTGCCCTGATTGACCATCGGCTCGATGGTGAAGGTCATCCCCTCGCGCAGGGTCAGCCCCGTGCCGCGGCGGCCGAAATTGAGGATTTGCGGCTCCTCATGCATGTCGCGGCCGATGCCATGGCCGCAATAGTCGCGGACGACCGAATAGCCATGCCGCTTGGCGTGGCGCTCGATCGCATGGCCGATATCCCCCAGCCGCGCGCCGGGGCGCACCTGCGCAATGCCCTGCCACATCGCTTCCTGCGCGACCCGCACCAGCCGCCGCGCGGCGGGGGAGGGTTCGCCGACCAGATAGGTCTTGCTCGAATCCGCAATAAAGCCGTTCTTTTCCAGCGTGATGTCGAGATTGATGATGTCGCCGTCGCGGATCGTTTCGGCAGCATCGGGCACGCCATGGCAGACGACCTGGTTGATCGAGCAGTTCAGCACATATTGGAAGCCATATTGGCCTTTGCTCGCCGGCCGCGCGCCCAGCTCCACGGTGATGAAGCGGTCGACCAGATCGTTGACCGCCATGGTCGTCATGCCGGCCAGCTCGACACCGTCCAGCATCTCGAACACCGATGCCAGCAGCCGGCCGGACTCGCGCATCAGCGCCAGCTCGTCAGGGGTCTTGACCATCTCAGGCGGCCGCGCGCGCAGCGACCTCGCCATCGACCGCCGCCAGCTGCATCTGGACGATCTCGTTGAAGGAGAGGGTGGGATGGGATTCGGCCAGCATGCCGATCTTCATCCAGAATTCCGCCTGCGCATTGATGGACCGGCACATGACGCTGCTGGCCCGGCGGATATCCTCATGCAGTTCGTCGCCGATCTTGACCAGGCCCATTATCTTTCCTTCATCGAATATATGGATCATATATGGTCCATATATCGGAGGGTCAAGCATTCACCCCCACAGATAGATATGGATCGGGTTTTTCGGGTCCAGCAGCATCTTGGCCGTCAGCGCCAGCGACATGATGATGAGCAGCGGCTTGATGAGGCGTGAGCCGAAGCGCATCGCCAGATGCGATCCGATCTGCCCGCCCGCGATGCTGCCCACCGCCATGACCAGCCCCGCCACCCACAGCACATGGCCGCCCGCCACCATGGTCAGCAGGCCCGCGACATTGCTGGCGAAATTGGCGGCCTTGGTCTGGGCGGTGGCGCGGAGCAGGCTGAGGCCGCCCAGCGCCAGATAGACGGTGGTGTAGAAAGCGCCCGCGCCCGGCCCGAAAAAGCCGTCATAAAAGCCGACCACGCCGATCAACAGGCTGAGCGCCAGGATCCCCACCCGGCTGCGGCGGTCGAGGTCGCTCGCCTTGGGGGAGAAGGTGAAATAGGCGGCGATGGCGATCAGCAGCGCGGGCATCAGCCCCGCGAGCAGCGACGGATCGACCCGTTGCAGCAGCCACGCCCCGACGACCGAACCGGCAAAGGCCGCCAGCGTCGGCCATTTATAGCTTTTGAGGTCCATATGGCCGGCGCGGGCATAAGCCACGCAGGCGCCGAAGGTGCCGAAGCTCGACTGCAATTTATTGGTCGCGACCGCCTGTACCGGGGGAACGCCCGCCGCCATCAGCGCGGGCAGGGTGATCAGCCCGCCACCGCCCGCCATCGCATCGATACAGCCGGCCATCAGCGCGGCGAGGGCGAGGAAAAGGATGATGTCGGGCGACAGGATCATGGGCGGTCTGGCTTTGCTAATCCGGCCTGCCCCGCCGCCACGCCGGTCGGCGGGAGCGGGCGAGGCGGACGGGGGAAGGGCAGCGCGACGCCGCCCGGATTAATAGGCGCGGGCGATGGCGAATTCGACGGCCTCGCTCAGCGCCGCCTTGGCCTTGCCGCCCGCGAACATGCCGAGCGCGTCGATCGCGCGCTGCCCATAATGGCGCGCGCGGGCCAGCGTGTCGGCGAGCGCGCCGGTCTGGCGCAGCAGCTGGGTCGCATGGGCGAGATCGTCGTCGCTGGTGCGGTGGCCGGCGATGGCGGCCTTCCAGAAGGCGCGATCCTCTTCCGATCCGCGCGCATAGGCGAGGATGACGGGCAGCGTAACCTTGCCGTCGCGGAAATCGTCGCCGGCATCCTTGCCCATCGTGGCGCCGTCCGATTCATAATCGATGGCGTCGTCGATCAGCTGGAAAGCGATGCCCAGATTGCGGCCATAGACATCGAGCGCCTGCTCCTCCGCCTCGGCCCGGTCGGCGACCACGGCGGAGATGCGGCAGGCGGCGGCGAACAAAGCGGCGGTCTTGGCGCCGATAATGTCGAGATACTGGTCTTCGCTGGTGTCGATGCGGCGCTGTGCCGACAGCTGGTTCACTTCGCCCTCGGCAATGACCGCCGACGCATTGGCGAGGATTTTCAGAACCTTGAGCGATTCGGCCTCGACCATCAGTTCGAAGGAGCGGGAAAAGAGGAAATCGCCCACCAGCACGCTGGCGCTGTTGCCCCAGATGATGTTGGCGGTCTTGCGCCCCCGGCGCAGCCCCGACCCGTCGACGACATCGTCATGCAGCAGCGTGGCGGTGTGGATGAACTCGACCGCGGCGGCGAGCTTGTAATGGCGCGTGCCGGCATAGCCGACCAGCTCCGCGCAGGCGAGCGTCAGCATCGGTCGCAACCGCTTGCCGCCGCCGGCGATCAGATGGCCGGCCAGTTCCGGGATCAGCGGAATGCGCGACTGCATCCGGTCCAGGATCACGCTGTTGACCTGGTTCATCCCCTCGGCGACCAGCGCCATCATCGGCGCGAGCGTAGGGGCGGCCTTGCGACCGATCGGATGGACGTTGCCGGGAGCGGATGCTGTCATGACAAGGGCCATGTGGCGGTGCGAAAAGCAGATGGCAAGCGGGAATAGCTTGCCTGACGGGACGGATGGCGCAAAAAGCGCCGCGACCAACCGGAGGACATCAGTGGACCAGACCTTGCAGCGCTATCGCGAAAGCATCGACAATATCGACGCCGCCCTGGTGTTCATGCTGGCCGAACGGTTCAAGATCACCCAGGCGGTGGGCGAATATAAAGCCGTCCACGCCCTGCCGCCCGCCGACCCCACGCGCGAGGACCGGCAGATCGCCAGACTGCGCCAACTGGCGCTCGACGCCCGGCTGGACCCGGATTTTACCGAAAAATTCCTGCGCTTCATCATCGACGAAGTGATCCGCCACCATGAAAGACTGCGCGAAGGCTGATGTAAGGGTGAGCGGCGCTGCGGGTAAAAGGCAGGGCGGGTGAGCGGCGGGGCGGCTGAGCTGCGGGGTAGCGGGAGGCGCCGGGGCCGGAGGCAGGCGTAGCAATGCGAACGGGCTGAGCCAGCCTGCCACGCGCCGCGTCCCGGCAAAGGCCGGCCTAGCGATGTAAACGAACTGAACCGGCCTGTTCCGCGCCGTTTCCCGGCGAAGGCCGGGATCCAGCTCGCTTGGCGCCTCCCGAGCCTTCAGCATGCCGTCCTGACACGGCAAATCGCCGCGACCAGCCCTCCGCGTCTCTGCGCCTCCGCGCGAACATTAGCGTTGCAAGCGGTTCACGCGGAGATCGCGGAGGCGCGGAGAGGGTGCGCCGCGCTCCAATGCCCCTCGTCGCCGGAGCTTACTGGATGCTGAGGCGAGTTCAGCATGACGGTTTTGCCTATGGCAAGTGCGGTTCGACCACTGGCTGGACCTTGCCCCATCGCCACCTTTCCCGTCGCCCCAGCGAAAGCTGGGGCCTCAGGCGAAGGCGGGCCGGCTTCCGATCGGCGGTGGGAGCTGTACTGTTTCAGACAAGTCCGGACATACATGTTCGGCGAGACCGCAATCTCACCCGCGACCCGCGCCTGCGCATCCCTCATCCTCGCGAGCGGTTCGCGCAGAGACCGCGGAGGCGCGGAGTGGGTGCGCCACGCGCCAACGCTTACCGCCGTCGCACGCGCGGAGCCGACAAGATGCTGAAACAAGTTCAGCATGACGGGCAGGCGATGGTGTATATTGAACTGCGCCGTTCCGCTCCGGTGAGACTGAGAAGATCGCAAGCCCTTCCTGTTTCCCGACGAAGGCCGGGATCCAGCTCGCTCGGAACCTCCCGGATCCCCAGCCCGCCGCCCACGGCACGAGTCCCGCAGCGACCAGACCCCCTACGCCTCCGCGCCAACCCTCCTCCCGCAACGCCTGCGAAGGCGCTCCCCTCACGCCGGCTCGACAATCTCCGCCGGCCGCCGCCGCCCCTGCGAGCGGCCGAGCAGAACCCCGCCCAGCGCCAGCACGAAGCCCAGAAGCTGCACCGGTCCCAGCCGCTCGCCGAACAGCGCCCAGGCTTCCACCGCGGCCAGCGGCGGGACCAGCAGCAGCAGCATCGACATGCGCGTCGGCCCCTGATGCCGCACCAGCCACACCAGCAGCGACAGCCCGCCCGCCGACAGGCCCAGCACCGACCAGCTGAGGCCAATCCACAGCATCGGCGCCCCGTCCCAGCCATATTCGC
>DAMDPH010000178.1:0-6209 GCA_032082785.1 Sphingobium sp.
GCGCCCGCCGCGATCGTCGCTCTGGGGGCGGCCTTCGCCCTGCACCGGCGCATGGGACGCGACCGGCTGCGGCTGCGGCGCATCATGGCGGGAGATCGCTGAGCCGATCATGCGAGCATTCCCTGTTCGCGATACCAGGCGACCGTCTTGGTGAAGCCTTCCTCCAGCCCCACCGCCGGCCGATAGCCCAGCATGCGCTCCGCCCGTTCGATGGTGAAGGCGCGGTTATGCTTAAAGAAAGTCAGCCGCCGCCGGTGCAGCGGGGGCTGGATGCCGAAGGGCGCGCACAGCGCTTCGCACGCTCGCGCCGCCAGATTGACGAGGCCATAGGGCAGCGTCAGCCGCGGCGCCGGCACGCCCAGCACCCGCGCCGCCGTCGCCACATAATCGCGCAGCGGCAGATAGCTGCGCCCGCCCAGGATGAAGGTGCCGCCCGGCGCATCCGCATGGGTCATGGACAGCAGCAGCCCCTCGACCAGATCGTCGATATAGACCGGGTGGAAATTGGGCTGATGCGCGCCGATGAAGAAGAAGCTGCGGCGCTGCACCATGCGGAACATCTTGAGCATCCGCGTGTCGCCGGGACCGTAAATGGCGCAGGGGCGGACGATCACCACGTCCATGCCCGGCCGCATCATTTCCTCGCGGCAGGCATCCTCGGCCAGCAGCTTGCTTTCCTGATAGGGATCGCGCGGATCATAGGGCGCATCCTCGTCCGCCGGCGACTGGGCGACGCTGCCATGCACGCCGATCGACGAGCAATAGACGAAGCGTTCGACCCCGGCCTTGCGGCTGGCGCGCAGCAGCGCCTGGCTGCTTTCCGCATTGGCCTTCAGGAACGCCTCGCGCGATCCTTCGGACCGGTACATGGCCGCGACATGCAGGCAGTAGCGGGCGCCGGCGACCAGTGCGTCGAACCGGTCATAGTCGGTCAGCGATCCTTGGATCCACTCGATGCCGCTGTCGCGCTCCTCCTGGGTGAGCGGGCGGCGGCTCATCGATCGCACATGATAGCCCATGGCGATCAGCCGGCGGGCGAGCGCGCCGCCGGTGAAGCCGGTCGCGCCGGTCAGCGCAACGATGGGGCGGGACGGGCTGTCGGTCATGCGCGCATATCCCTGTCGAAACGATGAAGCACCGGATTGCCGATGAGGCGGGTGACGCCGATGCGGCGCAGCCCTTCCTCCATCACCTGCACCGGCCGGCCGCCCATGCGGTGCAGGCCCATGGGCGTGGTGAATTGCTTGAAGGCCTTGGTCGGGCGAAAGCCGTTGCGGCGGAAAGCGCGCTCGATCGCCGCCGGCCAGAAGCTCTGATAATGCCGCGTGTCCTTCTCGATCAGCCGCTTGATCGGGAAGGTCGCGATGGTCAGCGCATTGGCTCCGGCAAGCGTCGGATAGTCGACGATGACGCAGCGGCGCGCGACCCGGCAAAGTTCGTCAATCTGCCGCTCGACGTCGGCGCTATGCGCGAGCAGGCGGATGCTGGTCACCAGATCATAGGCCCGGTCCTCCAGCGGCAGGTCGAGCAGGTCGCCGGTCAGCAGATGCACGCGCCCGGCATGTGGCCCGGCCAGCAATTGCTCCGCCGACGCCTGCGACGATCCCAGCACGCTGGTGTCCAGCCCCAGGTCCAGCAGCGCCTCGACCAGCTGGCCATGCCCGCCGCCGACGTCCAGCGCGGTGCGCAGCCCGTCCGCATCCGCGCCGACCAGATCGCGCAGCCCGCGCGTCTGCACCTCGAGCAGATAGGCGCCGGCCGGTCCGGCAAAGCGCCGGGCATAGCGGACGGAGCCGGTTTCCAGATCAGGGGGCGCGATGCTGCCGGTCATGCGCGGGGCGCCTCTGCTGTGGGATGAAGGGAAAGCTGCTGCGCATGGGGCTTGCGGCCGGCCTGCCGGCCCTCGCTGGGCTTGCGCCCGGCCTGACGATTCTCGCCGGGGCGGCGATAGGGGCAGGGGGCGGTCACGCCGCGCTGCCGCCAGTGAAAGACATGCAGGTCGGCGGTGCTGCGGATCGGCTGCATCCGCGCCTCGATAAAGTCCGCGACCTTGGCGGGCACACCCATGGGGGTGCGCCAATGCTCGTCCGACACCAGCAGCAGCCCGCTGCGGTTGCAGGCGACGACCCGGCTCAGCGCGGCGGCGCTGTCGATGATCGGGCGGCCGGTGCGGAAGTCGGCGGTAAAATCTCTGGGCGGGTCCAGCTCGCCCAGCCGGCTGTGGCTGATGAAAATATCATAGCCGCCCAGATGCACCAGCGTGCGCAGATCATCGCCCGTGACCAGCGTGTCATGCTGCATGGCGAGCGCGCGCAGCTGCGGCGCGGCGCGATTCCATCCGGCGTCGGGCACCGGCGCGGCGATGGCGGCCGGGTTGGCGACCAGCGTGCGGCCCGCCTGCACGATCAGGCGCGCGCCATGGCGATAGACGGGGCTGCTCACCAGCAGCAGCGCGAACAAAGCGGCGACCAGCAGCAGCGTGCGCGGCGCGGTCCGCTCAATACCCCTGGGCAGAAGCGCGGCCGCCGCCAGCCCATAGGTCATGCAGAAAAAGGGGAAGGCATAAAAGCAATAGCGCCAGGCCTTCATGCCCGCGAAACTGTGCAGCAGCAGGGCAATGGCCACCACCAGCCCGCTCAGCAGCGCCAGCCGCGCATCGGTCCGCGCCGACAACAGCACCGCGACCGGCCACAGCAGCAGCATCAGCGGCATCTGCCGCCAATATTCGCGCAGATAGTAAGTTGCGTCGTCGCGATTCTCGAGCGCCCAGCGCTCGGCATGGCCAAAGCTCGCCGCCAGCTTCATCAGCTCGGCCGACAGCAGGATCATCAGCGTCACCGCCACCGCCGCCGCCAGTGCGACGCCCAGTGGATAGCTGCGCGCCAGCCGCACCCAGCGCGCGCGCTGATCGATCAGCAGCCAGCAGCCAAGCGCCAGGGCGAGGATGGCCGTCACCGGCTGAAGATGCGCGGCCAGCGCCAGCGCGGCGACGGCGATGGCGCCCCCCTCGGGGCGAATCCGGCCGCTCGCCGGCAGGGCATGGACCATGCCCGCCGCCGCAATCAGCGAGAGCAGGACATGCGGCGCATAGAAGCGCGCGAAATGGGCGATGTCGAAACTATAGCCGGCCAGCCCGAACAGGATCGTCGCCACCCCGGCGGCGATCAGGCCGCCCTGCTGCCGCAGCCAGTGGAACAGGATCGCCCCGGTGGCGGCCATGAACAGGATGGAGGGCAGGCGGGCGATGAGCAGACTCGAATCCCCCACCAGGCCAAAGGTCGCGCCGACCATCATCGTGAACAGGCGCGCGCGCAGATATTCGCCGTCGAGCAGCGCGAAATTCCCGTTCTGCGCCCAGCTGCGGCCGGCAAGGAGATGATAAAGCTCATCTATGTGAGCGGGACGGGTCTGGATGGAGAGGCCATAGAGCAGGCACAGTGCGGCAGCGACCAGCAGCGCCGGAATCATCGACCGGCGTGTGTCCTCACGCTGCTTGTGGGCCCGGTCGGCCGGGCTCGCGCCGGCGCCGAAACCCATCGATGAAATCGCCATGATGTTCCCCGAGCCAGGGCAATTTCGCCTCGGCTTCCATGGCGCTGAAATTTTCCGCAAACGCGAAGCAAGTCAACATAAGGGCGAACACCTAAACCGTAGGTGTAACTACATAATGGTAATTGTTTCTGTTCTGTGTGATGAAAATGAGCATAGGCTTTACCGCGCTAGCTGCGGCCGATTTACAGTGAATATTGTGACGTCGGAATAGCTATTGCATCATGGACGGGAATTTGTCCCATGGTTGACGTCTCAATTGTTGTTCCTCTTTATAATGAGGAGGCGAACGTCAGGCCTCTTCATGAGGCTATTCGCGACGCGTTGAGCGACTTCGCGCATAGCTATGAAGTCCTTCTGGTGGACGATGGCAGCCGCGACGCCACCTATGAGCGCGCCGCCGCTCTGGTGCGGGAGGATGCCCGCATCCGCATCGTCAAGTTCCGCGGCAATTATGGCCAGACCGCCGCCATGGCCGCCGGCATCCAGAATGCCCGGGGCGACATCATCGTCACCATGGATGGCGATCTTCAGAATGATCCGCTCGACATCCCCAATATGGTGGCGATGATCCATGACGGGTTCGACATCGTCGTGGGCTGGCGCAAGAAGCGGCAGGATGAAGGCGGGCGCGTCTTCGTGTCGAAGGTCGCCAATCGCATCATGGCCAAGCTGATGGGCGTGGCGGTGCGCGACAGCGGTTGCTCGCTCAAGGCGTTCCGCAGCATCCTGGTCAAACGCCTGCCCATGTATGGGGAGATGCACCGCTTCATCCCGGCCCTGTCGCGCCTTGCCGGCGCGCGGCTGGCGCAGGTGGAGGTGCGGCACCATCCGCGTCGCTTCGGCGTCTCCAAATATGGCTTTTCGCGCATCTACAAGGTGATGCTCGACATCGTCTCGATCCGCATCCTGCTCAGCTATGTGCGCCGGCCGATGGCCTGGTCGCGCGGCCTGTTGCTCAGCTGCGTGCTGTTAGGGCTGCTTTCCATCCTCACCGCCGTGGCGGGGGATGGGCTGGCCCTGCCGATGCTGGCCATCGGCACGCTCTGGCTGTCGCTGGGGCTCTTCCTGTTCGGGTGGGCGGTCGTCGGCCAGATGCTCGCATCCCTGTCCAATATCGTGCCCGGCTATGCCGAGCTTGGCGCTCGTCTGAGCGTCGGTCATTCGCAACGAGGGGGCTGACAATGGCGTCCAGCTTTAAGCTTGATCTTGTAGAGACTATGGATCTTTCCGTTATCATTCCCGTGACCGCCCGTTTCGATGAGGTCGGCCGGGTCTATGCCGATTATCGCGATACGATCGCGGCGACCGGCCGCAGCTATCAGTTCATCTATGTGGTCGACGGCGACATGGAGTTTCCGGTCGCCGCGCTGGAGCAGCTCAAGCGCGCCGGCGAACCGATCGAGATCGTCCGCTTCAATCGCGAGTTCGGCGAAGCCGCCTGTCTGCGCGAAGGGGTGCGCCGCTCCATCGGCCGGCATCTTCTGTTCCTGCCCGCCTATTTTCAGGTCGGGCCGGGCGCGATCGGCGAACTGCTCGACCATCTGCATGACGCCGACGTCGTGACCGCGCGCCGCAACCGGCGCGAGGATGCGATGTTCAACCGCGTGCGCGGCTGGAGCTTCGAGCGGGTGGCCCGCTTTGCCGGTTCCAAATATGACGATCCCGGCTGCCTCGTCCGCGCCGCGCACCGCAGCGTCTTCGACGAAATATCGGTGCAGGACGAAAAACAGCGTTTCCTGCCGCTGCTGGCGGAGGCGCATGGGTTCCGGGTGCTGCAACTCACCCTGCCGCAGGCGGAAAGCGACGCCGTCCGGCCGCAGCACAAGCCCGGCGTCTATATGGACGTGATGCTGGATCTGCTGGCGGTGGGCTTCCTCGTCCGCTTCATGCAGCGGCCTTTCCGCTTCTTCGGCACGGCGGGCGCGGCGTCGATCGTCAGCAGCGTGCTGCTGATGGCCTATCTTCTGTTCCAGCGGGAAGTCAGCAATGTGCCGCTGTCCGACCGGCCGATGCTGGTGCTGGTGGTGATGCTGTTCGTGCTGGGCATCCAGATCGCGGCCATCGGTCTCATTGCGGAGATCATCATTTTCACGCGCGGCGACGGCAAGCAGCATTACCGGGTCGAAAAGATCGTGGAGCAAGTGTCGGGCGATGCCTGAACCCGTCATCATCGGCGGCGGCATTCAGGGCGCGACGCTCGCGCTGACCGCGCTCGCCAGGGGGCAGCGCCCGATCCTGCTGGATCGCGGCGACACGCCCTCCGGCGCGTCGGTCAACAGCTATGGCATCATCCATGGCGGGCTGCGCTATCTTCAGAGCATGGACATTGGCCGCTGGCGGCAGAGCCGGCGGGCGCAGGCCTGGTATGTGGCGCATTTCCCGCGCCATGTCCGGCCGCTCCGCTGCGTGATGCCGCTCTATCGTGGCGCGTTGCGCTCGCCGGCGCTGTTCGCGCTGGCGCGGGGCGCCGATCGCAGCCTTCGCTTCTTGTGCCGGCAGCCGGTGCCGCTGCCCGATGATGGCGCCTGCGATGCGGCGCAGCTGATCGCCGACTATCCGATCCCCACCCACGGCCTGCTCGGCGGGGCGGTTTGGCATGATGCCGCCGTCCGCGATCCCGCGCGACTGCTGGCGGCGATGCTGGCGGCGGTGGAGCA
>DAMDPH010000179.1:0-6072 GCA_032082785.1 Sphingobium sp.
AGCGGACTGGCGAGCAACTGCCGCAACGGGCATTGCTGCGCCGCGAACCAGTCGCCCAGCCGCGCCGCCTGCGCCCGCCCGCTCTCGACCAGGGGAATGTCGGTGCGCGATCCGATCCGGCGCGCATCGGCGCTGCTGGTGAAGGTGTTGCCATGACGGATGATGAACAGGCGGCGCATCGGTGCTTTGCGGATCAGAGCGGCGGCGTCGGATCGCCATGGCGCGCGATCAGCGCCTCGACCCGGGCGATGTCCGCCTCGGTATCGATGCCCGAACTGTCGAAGACCGGCGGATCGACCGGGACGGTAGTGACGGCAATGCCAAGCTCCAGCAGGCGCAGCTGCTCCAGCCCCTCCAGCTGTTCCAGCGCGGTGGGCGGGCTGGCCTCGAACCGCGCGAGCGCGTGATAATCATAGCCATAAAGGCCGACATGCCGCCACACCGGCGAATGCGACTGACGCTCGCGCAAGCCTGCTTCATCGCGGATGGCGGGGATGATGGTCTTCGAAAACCACAGGGCGCGGCCGTCCGCCGCGCGCGCGCAGCAGGTGCCGCTGAAGGGCGATCGGCCCTTATGCTCGCGCAGCGCGTCGAGCGATGCCCAGTCGAGCGCGATCACCGGCGTCGCCACCTCCGCCCCCGCCGCCAGCGCCGCCATCACCGCCGCCAGGGCGCCCGTCGGCTGAAAAGGCGAATCGCCCTGAAGATTGACGAGATGGTTGGGCTGGCGGGACTGGAGCCGGGCAGCGGCCAGCGCCCGGCCCGAGCCGGTGGCGATATCACTGTCGGTCATCACCGCCGCGCAACCGACGGCATCGGCATGGGCGGCGATCTCCTGATCGTCCGTAGCGACGACCAGATCCGCCACACCCGCTCCCACAATGGCGGCGCGCGCCATGGCGATGGTGCGGTGCAACAGGGTGCGGCCCGCAATCAGGCGCAGGGGCTTGCGCGGCAGGCGGGTCGAGCCTGCCCGCGCGGGTATGACGACCAATAGGGTCAGGCGACCCCGGCATGCAGCAGGTCGTGCATATGCAGGGCGCCGACCAGCCGGCCTTCCTCGCACACGAACAGCAGCGTGATATTATGGTCGTGCATCTGGCGCAGCGCTTCGGATGCCAGTTCGTCGGGCGTGACCGCCAGCGGCGTCGCGGTCATGAACTGACCGACCGTTTCGCTCAGGTCCATCTTGCCCGTCACGGTGCGGCGCAGGTCGCCATCTGTGAAGGCGCCGATCAGCTCGCCCCGGGTGCCGACAATGGCGGTGCCACCCATCCGGGCGCGCGTCATCTCGATGGTGGCGTCGAGCAGCGAGCTATCGGCGCGGACCACCGGCACGGCGTCGCCTGCCGCCATCAGCTCACGCACCTTGATCAGCTGCGCGCCCAGGCGGCCATTGGGATGGAATTTGTGGAAATCGTCGGCGGAAAAACCGCGCATCTCCATCAGCGCGATCGCGAGCGCATCGCCAAAGGCCATCTGCATCGTCGTCGATGTCGTAGGCGCCAGCGCATTGGGGCAGGATTCGCGCACCGACGGCATCAGCACGCAAATATCGGCCGCCTGCCCCACCGGGCTTTGCGGCCGGGCGGTCATCGCCGCCAGCGGGATGGCGAAGCGCTTGCAATATTGGATGATCGGGCCAAGCTCGGTCGATTCCCCCGAATGGGACAGCATCAGGACGATGTCATCCGGGGTGATCATGCCAAGATCGCCATGCCCCGCATCGGCGGGATGCAGATAGATGGCGGGCGTGCCGGTCGAGGTCAGCGTCGCCGTCATCTTGCGCGCGACGATGCCGCTCTTGCCCATGCCCGTCACGATGACGCGCCCGCGAATATGGATGATCATGCCGACGAGGCGAAGGAAGGTCGCGGAAAAATCGCGCTCGCCGAACCGGCCCTCAAGCGCGTGGATCCCTGCGGCGGCTACCCTAAGGCTGTTGCGAGCGGTTTCGATGATGGGCCCTGCGGCCCCGAACTGAACGATATTGGAAGCTGTCGACACGCGTTCGCCCTTTTTTTCCGCACTGCCGCCAGCTCTACCCGGTCGAACATATGCGGCGGCGGCCCGTCGTGCCCGACGTTTCGCCTTACCCTCAACAATTCGACCCTCACACCGGTCCTGCGACCGTCCACCAAACGCGGTTTAGGCGCAATCGATCCTCATACGCAATCCATATTGCGGCTGCGAAGAACGGACTGTTCCTCCATTTTGGTAGTTTTACATAGGCTTGTCACGACGGGCTGAGACAGAAAAGCGACGAATGTGACAAAAAAGCCGCTTGGCCCGCGGCGAATCACGGCCTCATCTGGCGTGATAATCCCGATACCAGGCGACAAAGCGCGGCACGCCCGACTCAATCCCGGTGCTGGGCGCGAAGCCGATATCCTGGGCGATGGCGCTGATGTCGGCGAAGGTCGCGTGGACGTCGCCCGGCTGCATCGGCTGGAAATCGATCTCCGCCTTGCGGCCGCACGCCTCCTCCAGCACGGCGATCAGGTGCATCAGCTCCTCCGGCCGATTGTTGCCGATATTGTACAGCCGGTGCGGCGCCCGGCTGCCGCCGGCCTTGGCCGCGCCATCGTCGGCGGGCGGGTTGTCGAGGCACCCGATCACGCCGGCGACGATATCGTCGATATAGGTGAAGTCGCGCTGCATCCGGCCATGGTTGAACACCGGGATCGGCTGCCCCGCCAAGATGCGCGAGGTGAAGATCCACATCGCCATGTCGGGCCGCCCCCAGGGGCCATAGACGGTGAAGAAACGCAGCCCCGTCATCGGAATGCGGAACAGATGGGCGTAAGTCTCGCTCATCAGCTCGTCCGCGCGCTTGGTTGCGGCATAGAGCGAGACGGGATGATCGGCCCGATCCTCAACCCGGAAGGGCAGCGTGTCATTGCCGCCATAGACGGACGACGACGACGCATAGACCAGATGCCGCACCCGCCGCTCGCGCGCGAGTTCCAGCATGTTGACATGGCCCGCCAGATTGGAGCGGACATAGGCATGGGGGTTGATGAGCGAATAGCGCACCCCCGCCTGCGCGCCCAGATGGACGATCGCCTCGACCTGCTGGTCCGCCAGCGCCGCCTGCAACGCATCCATGTCGGCAAAGTCGAGCGCGTGGAAGGTGAACAGCCGGCCATGCCGCGCGCTCAGCGCCGCGATCCGGTCCTGCTTCAGCGACACGGCATAATAATCGTTGAGATTGTCGATGCCGACGACCGCATGGCCATCCGCCATCAGCCGGTCGGCCACATGCATGCCGATAAAGCCGGCCACTCCCGTCACCAATATGGTCACGCCCGCACCTCACCAACCGCTGTCATCGTCATGCCGGTCTCCTTGGGGCAACGGGCCGCCGCCGCTGCTGCACGGCCCGTCACAGACGTTCGGACGGACGAAGTAAAGCGCTTTTCCTTGCCCCTGTGGCGGATGGTGGCGGAACGGCGACAAACTTAGCAATTCCCTAATATTTCTCACATAGATGCGACATGATGACCTCTGCCCGACCTGCCGACATGCCCGGCCGATCCCCGTCGGCTGAGCAGGCGCGTCTGCAATGGGAGGGGCTGGCGCAGGATGCGGCGGAGGCCAATGCCTTTTATGCACCCGACATGCTGGGCGCCGCGCTCGACCATTTACCCGGTGCCGAGCGGGTGCAGCTGCTCGAAGCGCGGGAGGCGGACCGGCTGATCGGGCTGCTGCCGGTGCGCGTCTCTCCCCGCCATGGCCGCTTGCCGCTGGCCTGCGTCACCAACTGGCTGCACGATCATTGTTTCTTCGGCGCGCCGCTGATCCGCCGCGGGCATGAGCTGGCGGCGTGGCGCAGTTTCCTCGCGCAGCTGGACGCCGCGCCCTGGGCGATAGGCTTCCTCCATCTGGGCGCGTTCGACGCCGCCGGCGCCAATGCCGCCGCGCTGGAGGCGCTATGCGCGCAGCAGCGGCGCGGGCGGGAGGAAATCCATCGCCATGACCGGGCGATGCTGCGTTCGGACCTTTCCGCCGATGCTTATTGGGAGGGCCAGGTCCGCTCCAAGAAGCGCAAGGAGATCCGGCGGCTGGAAAGGCGCCTGGCCGAGCTGGGCCGCGTGGAGACGCGCCTGCTGACCGATGCCGCCGACCTTGACGACTGGTGCGGCGCCTTTCTGGCGCTGGAGGCGGCGGGCTGGAAGGGGCTGCGCGGCACCGCGCTCGCCAGCCATGCGTCGCATGCCGCCTTCTTCCGCACCGCCTGCGCCGCCGCCCTGGAAACCGGGCGGCTGCATTTCCTGCGGCTGGACCTCGATGGCAGCCCGATCGCCATGCTCGCCAATTTCCGCCACAGCGACGGCGCCTTTTCCTTCAAGATCGCCATCGACGAGGCGATGGGCCGTTTTTCGCCCGGCGTGCTGATCGAAATGGCCAATATGCGCGCGGTGCTGGACGATCCGGGCATCGCCTGGATGGACAGTTGCGCCACCGCCGACCATCCTATGATCGACAGCCTGTGGGGCGAGCGCCGCACCATCGTGCAATATCGCGTCGCGTTACATGGTGCGGGCGTCACCCGCCTGCGCCGCGCGAGCGCCTTCGCCCTGGCCGGCATGGCCGAGCGGCTGGCCGCCAGAGTGAGGAGTTGGACTTGACCGCCGATACGACCAGCACGCCCATCTTCCCCGATGAGGCGCGGCGTCTCTTTGCCGAAGCCTATCCCGACCGGTCGGCCCGGCTGCACCATGGGCTTGCCAATCATGATCTGCTGACGCTCGACGCACTCGCCCGGCTGGCCGAGCGGATGCCGGCGGCGAGCGTCGAATATAATCTCGGGCGGCTGCCGCTCGGGGTGCGGCCGGAGGACACCCCCAGCAACGGCCTGACGCTGGGCGAAACCATCCGCACCATCGACAGCAACGGCAGCTGGGCCGTCCTGAAGAATGTCGAGCGCGATCCCGCTTATGCCGCCCTGCTGGACGCGGCGCTGGCCGAGCTGGCGCCGCTGGTCGAGGCACGCACCGGGCTGATGCTGCACCGGGAGGCGTTCATCTTCCTCTCCTCGCCCAACAGCGTCACGCCTTTTCACATCGACCCGGAGCATAATATCTTGCTCCAGATCCGGGGCAGCAAGGTCATGACCGTCTTCCCCGCCGGCGACGAAACGCTGGTCCCCGCGCCCCAGAGCGAGGCATTCCATCGCGGCGGCCACCGCAATCTGCTATGGCAGGATACGTTCCACGCGCTCGGCACGCCGGTGCCGCTGGAACCGGGCGAGGCCGTGCTGGTGCCGGTCAAGGCGCCGCATTTCGTGCAAAATGGCCCGACCGTCTCGGTCAGCCTGTCGGTCACATGGCGGTCGGACCGCAGCGTCGCCGAGGGGGAGCTGCACAGCCTCAACGCGCTGCTGCGTCGCCGCCGCCTCCCCACGCTGCGCATCGGCGCCATGCCCGAGCGGCAGCAGCTGCGCCGGCTCGCCTATCGCGTCATGCGGCGTCTGGGCGCCTGAGCAGCCGCCGCAGCAGCGCCTCCGCCTCCAGCCGGGGGGAGAAACGCTCGATCCGCCACCATTCCAGCCGCTCCTCGCAGGTGGCGAGGCTTTGCTTGTAACGGTCCTTGCCCGCCAGCAGCGAATAGAGGCGCAGGCCGCGCGCGGCATAGTCGCCGACCGCCGCAGCATGACAGAGCAGGCCCGGCTTGTCCTTTGGTGAGCGCGGCGCGACGAAGGCGGACTGATAGTTCATCGCCACGCCATCCTGCACGAAGTTGAGCAACAGGCCGACCGGCCCGTCCGGCCCCTCGAACCGCAGCAGCTCGACACAGCCGACGTCCAAACCCCGCGCCAGCAGCGCGGCGGCAAAGCGGCGGAAGCCGGCATCGTCCCACGCATTGTCCTCATGGCGTCCGGCATTGAGCGCCGCCATCTCCTCCAGCCACGGCCCGGCGCTGGCGGCATCGGCGCGGCGGATGCCGGGCAGGCCATGATCCTTGGCGGCGCGGCGGATCTGCGCCCGGCTGTTGGCGCTCAGCAGCGACAGATAATCGCCCTGCGCCGCCCGCACCGCGTCAAGCTCCACCTGCCGAACCGGCACGCTG
>DAMDPH010000180.1:0-5757 GCA_032082785.1 Sphingobium sp.
GGCCGGCGGCGGGGCGAGCGGCTCGATCGTCGCCGGCCGCTTGAGCGTCGCGGGGTCGTAGGACAGGGCGCTGACCGCCTCCATTTCCTGCTTGCGCCGGGCGATTTCCTCGGCGCCAATCACCGTCTTGGGCGGCGGCGGGGCAGGGGTGGTCGCCGCGATCAGCGCGTCGGCATCCTTCGTCGGCTCAGCCTCGGGCAGCGACTGCGGCGCCTCGTTCAGCGCGGCCATCTCCAGCGCGGCGAGGACATAGGCGCCATTGGCATAGGGACCATTATCCTCCGGCGCGCTGTTCACCGGCTGGTCGCCGGTCCGCTGCGCCGATCCCAGCACGCCGCTCGGCAGGATATGGCGGTTGAGCGCCGCCCAGCCCTTGCGGACATGCGGCAGATAGGTGTCGCGGTCGAGCAGCCCATGGTTGATGCCCCAGGCAAGGCCATAGACGAACAGCGCGGACCCCGAGGTTTCCGGTTCGGGAAAGGCTTGCGGCGAGAGCAGGCTGGCGGGCCACAGGCCGTCGGGCCGCTGCAACTCGGCAATGCGGCCAGTCAGCTGCTTGAACAGATCGACATAATAGGGCCGGCTTTCGAAATCGGCCGGCATCGCTTCCAGCCAGCGGGCAAGGCCGCCCACGACCCAGCCATTGCCGCGCGACCAGTAGATCGGCTTGCCGTCCGCGCCGGCGCGGGTCTTGAACCGCTCGTCGCGCAGGAACAGCCGGTCCTGCGGCACCCACAGATGCTTGGCGGTGCGCTGCCAGTCCTTGTCGGCGGCGATCAGATATTTGGGATCGCCGGTGATCGCCGACATGCGCGCCAGTACCGGCGGCGCCATGAACAGCGCGTCGCACCACCACCAGATCAGCGCCTTGCCATCTTCGGCGCGGCTCAGATAGGGCAGCTGCCAGTCGAGCCGCTGCTGCAACGGCATCAGCACGCCTTCCTGCCGGCGGCGGGCATAAAGCTCCTCATAAAGGTCGCCGATGGCGATATCGTCGGCATTCAGCATGGTGATGCCCGAACGCGCGCCCCGCACCGCATAATTATAATGTTCGGCAACCGCCGTCAGGAAGCGCAGCGTATCGGGTCGTTCGGACTCCCGCGCCAGCCGCGCGGCGCCGACATAGAAGATCGCCGACACCCAGTTGGACGACATATGGTTGAGCGCGCCGCCGGTGGACAGCGGCAGCGGCTGTCCCGCCATCACCGCAATCTGCGCCGACGTCACATATTCCGCCGCCGCCAGCGCCTCCGCCCGGCTCGGCAGGCGGGAGGGGTCGGTGTTGAGCGTCGGGCGGGGCAAGGCGGTAAGCCAGGCCGCCTCCATGCCGTCGACCTGATGCCGGGCGGGCGGGGGCGCTGGCTTGGCCGAAGCGACAGCCGGGCAGGCGAGCGCACTTGCCAGGAGGAGGGGCATGATGGCGCTGAAACGTCCCCGGCCCAGTCTCGACGTCATCCTCATGCTCCTCATCTCAGCTCCCTTGCCCTTGGCGGCGATCAGAATGTCGCGCGAACGCCTAACAGAAATTCCCGCCCGAAGTGACGATAGTTGGACACGCGGTCGGTCGCATCGACATAGCGGTCATTATATTCGTCGGTCAGGTTCACCGCCTCCAGCGACAGCTTGATGCTGTCGGTGATGCTGTAGCCGATCGACGCGTCGATGTTGGTCGTGCTGTTGATGCCTTCCTCGCTATTGCCGTTGCCGCCGGGGAAGGACAGCAGATAGCCGTCGCGGAACGCGGCCGACACGCGGGCGCTGAACCGCTTGGTCTCATAATAGAGGGTCGCGTTATACATGAATTTCGACTGACCGATCAGGCGGTTCTTGCCGGCATCGCCATAATCCACGCTGGCATCGACATAGGTGAAGTTGCCGATGAAGCCGAAGTTGCGAAGCGCGCCCGGCAGGAAGGTGAAGGGCTGCTGATATTGCAGCTCCAGCCCCTTGAGCGTGCCGCCCTGACCATTCACCTTGCGCTGCACCTCGAACATTTCGTCGGGCGAGGCAGGCGTGCCGATCAGCAGGCTGTCGGGCAGGCCAAGGTCGCGCCACGGCACCATTTCGGGCGGCGGCGTGTTGATGAACGACTTGATATCCTTGACGAAGACCGCGAGCGCGATCAGCGATTCCGGTGCGAAATACCATTCGATCGACGCATCGTAATTGGTCGCGCGGAACGGGTTGAGCAGCGGATTGCCATAGGAGACGCGGCGGGTCGGCGTCGACAGGCTGCCGCCCGGCGTCAGATCGCCCAATGACGGCCGTGCCATCACCTTGGCGGCGCCGAGGCGGACGATGACATTGCTGCCCGGCTCCAGCGCCAGGTTGAAGGAGGGCAGCCAGTCGTCATAGGCATTCTCCACCGTCACATATTCGGTGCTGAGATAGCCGGAGGACGAGACGCTGGTATGGGCATAGCGCAGGCCGACATTGCCGCGCGCGCCGATCGCCCCCAGCTGGGTGTTGAAGTCGAGCTGGAGGAACGCGCCCTTGTCCTTCTCCTTCACCTCGCGCACGCCATTATAGGTGGGCACGAGCGGATCGTCATAGATGCTCAGGAAATCGCTGATCTTGCCGATGTCCGGGGTGATGTAGCTCAGGTCCGTGCCGGCCGGGATGGCGAGGCCGCCCTTGATGCTCTCAATCTTTCCCAGGTTCGACACATCGGTCGCCCGGTCGGCGCCCGACAGCACCGAAACGGCCTGCTGGAAGCCATAGGTTTCAAACCCATAGGTGCGATACTCGCCGCCGCCCTTCAGTGTCATTTCGTCGGTCAGATCATATTCGAGCGCGCCGCCGGCGGTCTTGAGCCGATAGTCCGTGCCCGACCGGCTCCGCCGCCATTCGGTCAGCGCGAAATTGCTGCCATCGGTGACGTCGAAGCCATAGTTGATGACCGGCAGGCGATCATTGCCGCGGAAATCATAGCTATAGCCATCCGCATTGATGGCATCGAACATATAGGCGACAGACAGCGGCGTGCGCAGCTTGCTGTGCGAGGTGCCGATCTTGAAACGGCCGCGCAGCCGGTCGGTGAAGGCATGACGGCCGCTCAGCGAAATCTGGGTGAAGCGGCTCTCGTCGCGGATGAAGCCATTTTCCGAGCGGATATCGACATCGTCGAACGTGCCATAGGAGATGATATTCTTGTTCGGGTCGATCTCATAATCGCGCACGATCGTCTCGCGCACGCCACCACCGGCGCGGCTGAAGCTGATCGCCTCGATATTCGGGCTTTCGGCTTCCTGGTTGAAGCGCGAATAGAGTGCGTCGAGATTGAGCTCGGTGTCGTCGGACGGCTTCCATTGCAGCGACGCGGTGACGCCCAGCCGGTCCTCGGCAAACTGGCCGATCGTGTAGCGCGGAATGCGCGGGTAGAAGGCGGACAGCAGCTCCGACCGATCAGCGTCGGTGGTGCAGGTGACGCAGCCGGCGAAATTATTGCCGACGCCATAGGCTTCGTCGGGATTGCCGCGCTGCCAGCGGGTGGTGTTGAAGCTTTCGCTGGTCGGGCGACGCTCGCTATAGGCGACGGACAGCAGCGCGCCGAACGTCTTGTCCTCATTCGCCCAGCTGAGCAGGCCGGCAACGCGCGGCAGCGCCTTTTCCGACAGGTCGTTATAGGAGGCCTGAGCCGACAGCGCGCCATGCAGGCCCGCGCCATAGTCCAGCCCACGGCCGGTCTGGAGGTCGACGGTGGCGCCCAGCGACCCTTCCTCGATCTCCGACGACTGGGTCTTGCGCACGGTGATGCTGTTGAACAATTCCGAAGCGAAGATGGAGAAGTCGAAACCACGGCTGCGATTGCCGCCATAGGCCGCCTGCGCTTCCAGCCCATTGATGCGGACGCGGGTGAAGTCGGCGTTGAGGCCGCGAACGCTGATGCTGCGGCCCTGACCGCCTTCACGCTCGATGGTGACGCCGGGGAGGCGCTGGATCGATTCGGCGAGGTTGAGGTCGGGGAAGTCGGCCATGTCTTCGGCCAGGATAGTGTCGACCGCGCCGGCTTCATTGCGTTTGATATTCAGCGCCTTGTCCAGCGAGGAGCGGAAGCCGGTGACGATGATGTCGGCGGGCGCTTCGCTCGTCTGCGGCGCGGCGGTCGATGGGGTGTTCGGCTGGGCAGCGGGCGCGGCAGTCTGGGCGGCGGCGCTTGCCTGCGCGGCGATCAGCATGGCGGTGAGCGAGGCGCCCATCGCAAAAATAGTTTGTCGGTTCGGCCCTCGGCTCATGTCACTCTCCTCATCGCGCCGCCAGACACCGGTGTCATCGATGCCAGCGCTGGCGCTCCTATCCTCTAATCGGCGCGGGTTGTAGTATAACATTGAGGGGCTTGCAATATGCTCGTCACATCCGAGCGCAAATTAGTATACGGTGTGAGGATAATTCAACGAAAACAGCTATTTCTGCGGGCAGGATGGCGCGAGACTTGGCTGTAATGTAAGCTATTTTCATCATATAAGTTAAGAGAAATGGAGTGCCCGTGCGATTCAGCCGTTCTTGTCGACCGCGACGGCATAGACATGGTTGGGACCATGCATGTTCGAGACGAAGGTCACCCATTTCCCGTCCGGCGTGAAGGTGACGTTGGGCTCAAGCCGATAATCATGCTGGCGCATATCGACCAGCCGTTCGGGCTGCATCAGCTGCGTGGCGATCAGTTCGTCCTTGTCGCTGTCCGGGTCCGCATCGGGCACGGGGCCGGGGCGCAGCAGCACGATCCATTTGCCGTCCGGCGCATGGGCGACCATGTCGGCATCGCCGCCATCGCCCACGAACAGCGTGCCGTCCGGCGAATGATGATAATGGACCGACCAGTCATTGCGCTCCACCCGGCGGTAAACGCGCGCGCCGCTCTCCAGATCGACCGAGGCGACCCAGAAAACCTGGCCGCGCGGCGTCTGGAGGTCATAATGGACCTGCTTGCCGTCCGGGCTGAACCATTCATGGCCGAATATCTCAAAATTCATCGTCCGCTCGTGCAGCTTGCGCAGGCCGCTGCCGTCGGCGCGCATCGCCCACATGCGATCGACCCGATGCCATGGCCCTTCATGCGAGAAGATGATCTGCTGCGGATCGGTGGGCGAAAATTGCGTGTGGCCGATCCATTCATTGGTCTTGTGGATCACGCGCCGCTCGCCCGTCCGGGTGTCGAGCGTGAATATCTCCATCGGATAGCGCGCGGCCCAGCGCTGGAGCATGCGCACGCCCTTGGCGCGGGCGAAGTTCAGCGGCTTGCCGTCGGGGCCGTTGGCGGCATATTCGGCCTGATCGAACCGGCGGTTGCGCGGATCGGCGACGCCGGGTTGCAGCGGTTGCGACCCATAGGCGACATAGCCCAGCAGCAGGCTGTCATCGGCGTTCAGCGCGTTGATCTGGCCATTGGGTATGCGCCCGATCCTGCGCCGCTTGCCGCTGTCGACATTGACGGCGAAGATGGTGCGCGGCCGGTCCATCGGCTGCGCCTCGCCCGGATCGCTGACGCTATAATAAAGATCGCGGGAGCGGCGCGCGGTGAAAAGCAGGTCGGCATGCGAATCGGCCACCAGCAGGCGCGGCCGCAGCCTTTTGAGGTCCACCATCGAAATGCCGCCCGACGTGCTGATCGCCATCAGGTCGCCTTCGGGCGTGAAGCTGTTCTTGTAGAAATAAAGCTTGCCGCCGCCATCATCGGGGCTGAGGCGCACGATCCGCCGGCCGGTGCTGGCGTCGCGCCACTCGCGCGGCGCGGGGCCGCTCGCCTTGGCCGGGGAC
>DAMDPH010000181.1:0-5707 GCA_032082785.1 Sphingobium sp.
ACCCGCTGGCGGCCACCGGCGCGCTGCTGCTGGCGGCGGCGGAGATGGCGGGCGACAAGCAGAAGACGGCGCCCGACCGCATCGTGCCGGTGGGTCTGGTTGCGCGCTTCATCACGTCGGCCATTGCCGGGGCGGCGCTGACGTCGCGCAGCCATCGGCTGATGGGCGCGGCAGTAGGAGGCGGGACGGCGGTGCTGGCATCCTATGTCGGCTGGCGCGCGCGCATGGCGGCGATGGAGCGCTATGGGCAAAGTCCGACCGGCTTCGTCGAGGATGGGCTGGTTCTGTCCGGCGCGACCGCGATCACGCGAACGCTGGGGCAGGGGAATGGCCTGGCGGCATCGGCTATATGAGGCTCAGTACCCCGAATACCGGCACGCCCCAGCGATGACGATCACTACTAATCCCGAATGGCAGCAGCTGGCTCTTTATGCCGTGGGCGGGGCCATCCTGTTGCTGCTGCTGTTCAACATTCCCTATGTGGGCCGCGTCCTGCGCAGCCTGTTTTCGGTCGGTCTGCTGGCGGTTTGCCTCTTCATCCTGTTCCAACAGGCGCCGTTCGATCCGACGCTCAGCCGGCTTACCGCGCGGCTGGGCCTCGACAGTCAGAGCGTCGTGGGTGGGGAGGTGCGTATTCCGATGTCCGCCGACGGGCATTTCTGGGCGCGGGTGCGCGTCAATGATGTGGAGCGGCGGATGCTGGTGGACAGCGGCGCGACTGTCACCGCCCTGTCGCAGGCGACCGCCTCGCGCGCCGGCGTCGCCCCGGACGGCACGCTGCTACCCATCCTGATGCGGACCGCCAATGGCACGGTGCGGGCGCAGACAGGCACGGTCGAGCGGCTGGCTGTCGGGGATATGGAGGCGCGCAACCTCAAGGTCGTGATCTCGCCGGCGCTGGGCGATGTAGATGTGCTGGGAATGAATTTCCTGTCGCAGCTGGCATCCTGGCGCGTGGAGGGGCGCAAGCTGATCCTGGTGCCGCAGGTGCAGGGCAGCGACACACCCCGCTGACCGCTTAAAAAATGGGCCGCCCCTCCCCAGAGCGACGACCCATCCCCCCATTTACAAGACGACTAATAATCCAGGTTAATGACGCGTTCAAGATAATTTGATCCAGATTAAGATCGTGATGATTATGCGGGTGCAATTCGCCCTGCTTGGCAGCGCCGCGGCTTTGCCCTATGGCGCCCCGGCGCGGCGGCGAATGCCCTCGCGCAACAAGATCGCGCCGGTGCCCCGCAAGGGCTGAAAATGGGAATGCGGTGCGGACGCCGATGACGCGTCCTAATCCGCGGCTGTCCCTGCAACTGTAAGCGGTGAGCGCGATGCACCTTGTTCCTCCCGTCATGGGAGGGGCGGCCACTGGATCAGCGATCCGGGAAGGCGTGCATCAAGCCCTGACCCGCGAGCCAGGAGACCTGCCGGCGCTCGGTCGCTCTTGCCCTGGCTCAGGGATTGGCCATGGCACGGTGGTTTTCCGTCGAGCGACGCTATGCGGCCGGAGCCGCATCGTGCCGTGCGGCGGGGGCTTGGCGCCATCCCGCAGCGGGCGCGACCGTGCGAGCGGAGTCTCCGGTCCTTGAAGTCGCATCGGCGCCGGGATGTAGATTATAATGTTGAAAACAGGGATTTCGGCGGTGGCATTAATGGCGGCGCTGCCCGCCGTCGCGCAGGACGATATCATCGTCGTGACCGCGACCGGCATCGCCCAGCCACGGGACGAAGTGGGGCAGGCGATCAGCGTCATCGATGCCGGGACGATCGAGACGCGGCAGGCGGTCGACCTGGTCGATCTGCTCGCCACCACGCCGGGTGTGCGGTTCAGCCGGAACGGATCGGTCGGCGGCGTGACAGGCGTGTCGCTGCGCGGCGCGGAGACGACGCAGACGCTGGTGCTGATCGACGGGGTGAAGGTGAACGACCCGAGCGGCATCGGCGACGGCTATGATTTCGGCCATTTGCTGACCGGCAATATCCGCCGCGTGGAGGTGCTGCGCGGTTCCAACTCGGTGGTTCATGGCAGCCAGGCGATTGGTGGCGTCGTCAATGTGATGACCGGCACGCCCGCCACCGGCTTCGCCGGCAACGCGTCGGTCGACTATGGCTATAGCGACACGGTGAATGCCAAGGCCGATATTTCGGGCAGCAGCGGCATGGTGTCGGGCGGTCTGGGTGGCGCATGGTTCCGCACCGACGGCATTTCCTCCGCTGTGGGTGGCACCGAGCGGGACGGCTATGAAAATATCGCCGCCAATGGCCGGCTGCGCTTCGACTTCAGCGAAGCGCTGAGCCTCGACCTGCGCGGCTATTATATTCATGCCGATCTCGACTATGACAGTTTCTTCGGCGCCCCCGTCGACAGCAGCGATGTCAGCAAGGTGGATCAATATATCGGCTATGCCGGCCTGAATCTCTCGCTGCTCGACGGCACCTTCACCAATCGCGCGGCGGTCACCTGGATGCGCAATGACCGTGACTATTATTTCGCGCGCGGCGAAGAGGCCGCCTATGGCTATTCGGGCAATAATCTGCGGTTCGAATATCAGGGCGTCTACAGCCCGGTCGAAGCCGCCCGGCTGGTCTTCGGCTATGAGCATGAGCGGCCCGATTATGATTTCTTCGGCTTCGGCGACGAGGGCAGCTACCGCATCAATATCGACAGCGTCTACGGCCTCGCCATCGTCAAGCCGGTCACGGGCCTGTCGATGACCGCCGGAGTGCGGCATGACGATCATAGCCAGTTCGGCGGCGCCACCACGCTGGGCGCCAACGCCAATTACACGCCCAATGCCGGCGCGACCAACTTTCGCCTGAGCTATGGCGAAGGGTTCAAGGCACCCTCGCTCTATCAGCTCTATGACCGCTTCAGCGGCAATGCGGCGCTGCGGCCGGAACGGTCGAAAAGCTATGATATCGGCTTTGACCAGAGCCTGGATGGCGAGCGGGCGATGCTGTCGCTCACCGCTTTCCGCCGCGATACCCGCAATCAGATCAATTATGACAATGCGACCTTCACCTATGGCAATCTCGATCGCACCCGCGCCAAGGGCGTGGAGGCGACGCTGACGCTGCGGCCGGTGGAGGCGCTGACCGTGACGGGCGCCTATAGCTATGTCGATGCGCGGGATCGGTCCGACGGGGTCAATGCCGGCAACCGGCTCGCCCGGCGGGCCGCCCATGCGGTGAGCGTATCGGCCGATTATCGCTGGGCTTTCGGCCTGTCGACCGGTGCGACGGTGACGATGGTGGGCGATAGCTATGACGATGCGGCCAACAGCCGCCGGCTGGACGGCTATGCGCTGCTCGGCCTGCGCGCTTCGCTGCCGCTGACGGAGCAGCTGGAAATTTACGGCCGCGTCGACAATCTGACGGATGAGACTTACGCCACCGCCTATGGCTATGGCGTCTACGGCCGGTCCGCCTATGGCGGCGTGCGTGTCCGCTTCTGACGGATCATCTTCGGGACGGCGAGCCTGTCGGCTCGCCGTCTCAGCGCGCGGGCGCGGCGTTCAGCTGCGTGACGAGGGCGCGCGCCGCTCGCACATAGGCGGGGCCGCCGCAGACGGTCCATGCCTGGGGCAGGCGCAGGCGGGGGATGGCGCGCAGGATCGGGTGATGCAGCATCTCCGTCCCCTGATCGACGATCCGCTCGCTCTCTATCTCGACGATCAGCCAGTCGGGCTGCGCCGCCACCATTTCCTCCAGCGACAGCTGCGCCAGCGCCGGCTTGCCGATTCTCCCGGCCAGATTGACCAGCCCCACGCGCCGCATCAGATCGTCCACCAGCGTGCCGGTGCCGGTGAGATAGCCGCGCCGCTGATAATAGGCCGCCACGCCGCCGCGACGGGCGCGGGGCAGCGCGGCCAGGTCGTGCTCCATGGCGCGGATCAGCGCTTCGCCCCGGGCGGGATGGCCGACCGCCGCCGCCACCTGCCGTATCTGGCTCAGGATCGCGGCATAGCTTTCGGCGCTCGCCAGCCCCAGCGTGCGCCAGCGGCCGGGCGGCGCGCCGACGACGCTGTCGGGACCGAGCGGAAAGCCCAGAATGAGGTCGGGCTGGATCTCCAGCACCTGCTCGGCCGGTCGCCGCAGCTGGCGAAAGCCGCGCGCCTGCTCGGCCGCGGCCGACAGTTGCGGATCGCGCGCATTGCCGCTGAGCGCGGCGATCTGGCCCGGATCGGCCAGCGCCAGCAGATATTGATCGGCGCAGACATTGAGCGACACGATATGTTTCGGCACCGGACGGCGCGGATCGGACGCGGCCTGCGCCGGGCCGGTCAGCAGCGCCAGCGCCGCCATGGCTTGCAACAGCGCCGCGATCAGGGACTTGCCGGTCATGGCCACGGCCTAGGCAGCGCCGGAACGGAAGGCAAGCGATGAGCGCGAAGCGTCATCCCCTGCTGATGCCGGGCCTGCTGCTCGTCCTGCTGCTCGCGGCGGGCGGGTCCGTGCTGCTGGGCGCGGTGGCGCTGTCGCCTGCCCGAATGGGCGCGGTGCTGATGGGCGGCGGCGATGCGGTGGCGCGTGCGATCCTCATTGACCTGCGCCTGCCGCGCCTGCTGCTGGGGCTGCTGGTCGGTGCGATCCTCGGCCTGTCGGGGGCAGCCTTGCAAGGCTATTTGCGCAATCCGCTGGCCGAACCCTCGGTGCTGGGGGCGTCCAATGCGGCGGCGATGGGCGCTGTGTGCGCGCTCTATTTCGGCCTGTCGCAAATGTCCATGCTGGCGCTGCCACTGCTCGCCATCGTCGCGGCGCTGGGCGCCATCGCGCTGCTGTTCCTGCTGGCGGGGCCGGCGGAAAGCCCGTTGACGCTGATCCTGGCCGGCATCGCGGTGGCGACGCTGGCCGGGGCGGGGATCAGCCTGGCGCTCAACCTCTCGCCCAATCCCTTCGCCGCCATGGAAATTATGAGCTGGCTGATGGGGAGCCTGGAAAACCGCGCCTATGCCCATGTCTGGATCGCGCTGCCCTGCGTCGTCCTCGGCGCGGCGCTGCTGCTGCCCGGCGGCCGGTCGCTCGACGCGCTGACGCTAGGGGAGGAGGGCGCGCAGGCGCTGGGCGTCGACCTGCGGCGGTTGCGGCTGCGGCTGATGCTGGGGGTCGCCATCGGCGTCGGCGGCGCGGTCGCGGTGTCGGGCGCCATCGGGTTCGTCGGGCTGATCGTGCCGCACCTGATCCGGCCGCTGACCGATCGCTCGCCCTCGGCGCTGCTGCTGCCGTCGCTGCTGGGCGGGGCGGTGCTGCTGACGCTGGCGGATATCGGCGTGCGCCTGATCCCGACGACGAGCGAATTGAAGCTGGGCGTGCTGACCGCGCTGCTCGGCGTGCCCGTCTTCCTCTTCCACCTGATGCGGGAGCGGCGCCTATGGTGACGATCGCGACCGAAGGGCTGAGCGTCCGGCTCGGCCGGCATGAGGCGGTGCGCCGCGTCGACGCGCGCCTGTCGGCGGGCTCGGGCTGGTGCCGGCGACGCAAGGGCGGGTGCTGATCGACGGGACGGATGTGCGCGACCTCGACCGGCCGACCATCGCCCGGCGCATCGCCTATCTGCCGCAGGGGCAGGCGCTGCACTGGCCGTTACAGGTGGAGCGACTGGTGGCGCTGGGCCGGCTGCCGCATATGGGGCCGCTGTCGCGCCTGTCGGCCGTCGATCTCGCCGCCGTCGAGGAAGCTATGCGCCGCGCCGATATTCTGGCGCTGCGCG
>DAMDPH010000182.1:0-5149 GCA_032082785.1 Sphingobium sp.
GCGGGGTGGCTGGACGCGCGCTCGCCACGCTGCTGGCGCTCGCCCTGCCGATGCCGGCGCTGGCCGCGGGCGTCATCGACAATGTGAACGGCATCGCGCTCGACGCCAACGGGCGGCTGGTGCATTTCGGCGCGATGCTGATCGACGATGAGGGCCGCGTCGAAAAGCTGATCGAGGGTCGATACCAGGAGCCGGAACAGCCCCGGCCCAAAAAGCGCAAGAAGAACGACCCGCCGCCGCCCGAACCCAAAAGGCTCGCCTTCAAGCTGGACGGCGGCGGCAAGACGCTGATCCCCGGCCTGATCGACGGCCATGGCCATGTCATGGGCCTGGGCCTGTCGCTCATCACGCTTGACCTGTCGGACACGCGATCGCTGGCCGAGGCGCAGGCGAAGATCCGCGCCTATGCGCAGGAAAATCCGGGCCGAAAATGGATCGTCGGCACCGGCTGGAATCAGGAAAGCTGGGGCCTTGGCCGCTTCCCCACCGCCGCCGATCTGGACGCCGCCGTCAGCGACATCCCCGTCTGGCTGGAGCGGGTGGACGGCCATGCCGGCTGGGCCAACAGCGCGGCGATGAAGGCCGCCGGCATCGGCCCGGCGAGCAAGGCGCCGCCGGGCGGCCGGATCGAAATGGCGGCCGGCAAGCCGTCGGGCGTGTTCGTCGACAAGGCGATGGAGCTGATGGCGAAAGCCGTCCCCGCCCCCGCCCCCAAGTATCGCGACATCGCGCTGGAAAAGGCGCAGCGGGCGCTGCTCGCCACCGGCATCACCGCCATCGCCGACATGGGCACCAGCATAGAGGATTGGCAGGCCTATCGCCGGTCGGCCGATCGCGGCGCGCTGCGCGTGCGGATCATGGCCTATGCCGCCGGGCTGGACAATATGGTGCTGATCGCCGGGCCGGGGCCGACGCCCTGGCTCTATGACGATCATCTGCGACTGGGCGGGATCAAGCTGTTGCTGGACGGCGCGCTCGGGTCGCGGGGCGCCTGGCTCAAGGCCGACTATGCCGACGCGCCGGGGCAGAAGGGGCTGCCGATGATCGGCACCACGCCGCTGCGCAACATCATGAGCCGGGCGGCGATGGACAATTTCCAGATCGCCGTCCACGCCATCGGCGACGCCGCCAACAGCGAAGTGCTGGACGCCATTACCGAGCTTGCCGAAACCTATGAAGGCGACCGGCGCTGGCGCATCGAACATGCGCAGATCGTCGATCCCGCCGACCTGCCGCGCTTCGGCAAATTCGGCATCATCGCGTCGATGCAGCCGGTGCATGAAGCCTCCGACTGGCGCATGGCCACCGCCCGGCTGGGCGAGGCGCGGCTGAAGGGCGCCTATGCGTGGAAGGCGATGATCGACAATGGCGCGCGGCTGGCCTTTGGCTCCGACGTGCCGGTGGAAAGCCCCAACCCCTTCCCCGGCATCGCCGTCGCCATGAGCCGCGAAGATGGTGCCGGCGAGCCGTTCGGCGGATGGATGCCCGACCAGCGCGTCGATTTCCGCACGGCGCTGGACGGCTTCACCCGGCAGGCGGCCTATGCCGGCTTTGCCGAGACACAATTTGGCAGCCTGGTGCCCGGCCAGCGCGCCGACTTCCTGCTGATAGACCGCGACATCTCCCTCACCCGCCCCGCCGAGATACGCGCGACGCAGGTGCTGGAAACCTGGATCGGCGGCAAGCGGGTCTATGTGAAGGGGCAGTAAGGACGCGGGTTTCGGGTCGGTAAGGTCGGGGCTTGGCAGCGCTGCTATGCTGAGGGGATTTCGCGCGGAGGCGCGGAGTGGTGTCGGCGGGTCGCCCGATGAACGTTGGAGTCCGTCGTAGCGGCAAGAAATGGACCCCGGCCTTCGCCGGGGAACAGCGAGGAGTAGGCCGGGAGCCGCGCTGTGCTTTCCTCGCGGGCGCGCCGGGTGGCCTGAGACCCCAGCTTTCGCTGGGGTGACGGTGGTGGGGCGTGACGGTGAGGCTTGTGAAGATGGGCTTGAGGGATGCCGCCCCTCCCCATCCCAACCCGTCATGCTGAACTTGTTTCAGCATCCAGTAAGCTCTGCCCCGGCGGCGGCGGGAGATGGTTGCACCCAGCCGCTCCCCCTCCGCGTCTCTGCGCCTCCGCGTGAACCTATTCCCGAGGCGCAATCTGGTCTGGCCGGCGCGGCTTACAGGATAGGAAATGCAACAGGGGTGCTACACTCGCGCGACTTTTTACGCGTTACCCTGCCGTTGAATTCCCAGGAAAATCCCTGAACAGCGCGCCCTTAATTGGTCAGGCCAATTTCCGCGCGCTCCGCCGCCCCTCACATCGCATTATCCGCCTCGCCCATCGCGTCCTCCAGCGTGCGCGGGAGGGCGGGTTGGACCGGGACGTCGCAGCCGACATCCTTCATATGCGTGCGCAGCGCGTCCATGCGGGGCAGGTTCCAGCTGGCGAGGGGCACGCCGAGGGGGCGGAATTCGGCGCGGTCGAACAGCTGCACCACATAGGATTCGCACAGCTTGTCGACCTGCTCCAGCGTCAGCATGCTGAGGTTCATCACCATCGGCCGTCCCGGCACGCCATTGCGCCCGCGCACCAGATCGGTGACGTAGAGGCCGCCGCGCGGGTCGACCAGCACGATATCGGCCTCGCTCGAATCGATCAGCCGGTGGCTGGCGGCATAGGGCGCGACGAAGGCATAGGTGCGCCACACCAGAAAGGCGCTCGACAAGAGGGTGATGGCGACGCCCAGCACCAGCGGCCGCAGCGCGCCGGCGGGGCGGAAGCGCGCCCAGCCCAGCCCCGCCAACAGGCAGAAGGGGCCGATGAAACCATGGGCATAGCGAAAGCCCCAGCCATAGCCCTGCGCCAGCGCCAGCACGCATCCGGCCAGGCAGCCCAGCGCCAGCGGCAGCGCAATTTCCTGCCCGCGCAGCGCCCGGCGCAGCTTCATCGCCGCGATGCCCAGCGCCGCCAGCGGCACCATCAGGATATTGTTCCAGGCGGCATAGCGGCTGAGATTGACCAGCGGCTGCCAGCGATCGCCCAATCGCTGGAACAGGCTGCCCACCTTGTCGGCGACGCCGGCGGACGGGCGCACATCGGCGGGCGCGCCCAGCGCATGGAGGAGGAAGCCCGGCCATAGCTTGGCCCAGACCACCACGATCGCCACCAGCGTCAGCAGGTGGAAAGCCGCCACCGCCCAGCGCCGCGCCAGCAGCATCCACAGGATGAAGGGGGCGATGAAGAGCGGCGGGAAATGCCATTGGTGCAGTCCCGCCGCCAGCAGGGCGACCAGTCCGGCGCTGCCATGGCCGAGCCAGCCGCCGCGCAGCACCAGCGCCAGCCAGATCATGTTGAGCGCGAAATGGCCGGTCATGGCATAGGGCGTCATCGCCGTAACCCAGAGCTGGGACGAGGTGCAGCCCAGCAGCATCGTCACCCAGATCGCGTCCGGCCGGTCCGGCATCAGGTGCCGCGCCACCCGCCACAGCGCGAACAGCCCCGCAACCAGCAGCACCGGCCCGGCCAGGTTGGGATCGCCCAATTGCCAGAAAAGCGCCTGAATGGCGCTGTTCACCGGCAGATAGGCGGCCGTCCAATAATCCGCCGCGCCGAAAGGGGAGAAGAATTCGGGCATGATCGCCCGCCGATATGGCTCCCACTGGACCGGGATCGGCCGGGCGAACATCCCCTCGCGCATATAGGCGGCGGCGAAGCGCGCGACTTCTTCATCGCGGGAGACGGCATAATCCTGGAACAGCGCATAATGGCCGGCCCAGGCGGCGATGCCGAGCAGCACGATCAGCGGCACGATGACGCGCGCGGTCGGCGGCGGCAGGCGCGGCCCCTTCCCTTCGGCAAAGGGCGCGCACAGCGCCAGCAGCAGCAGCGCACCCAGCAGGGCGGGCAGATCCTGATCGAGGAACAGCAGGACGGCGAGGCTGATCCCCTGCCGATAGGTGACGTGCCAGAGGAAGCTGGCCGCAAGCCACAGGGTCAGGCCGATCGCCCCCGCCAGAAACAGGCGGCGCGCGGTCACATGCCCGGCCGGTCCCGGCATCAGCCGGCCCCGTCCAGCAGTCCGCCATTGACGAAAATACCGTCCATTTCGACCAGCAGCGGGAAATGCCCCTTGTTATTCGCGAAGAAGGCGGAGGGGCGGAAATGCCGCGCTTCCAGCCAGTCGATCATCGCGCGATAGCCGGTGCCGCCTTCATAAATGGGGCGGACGCCCAGTTCCGTCTGGACCCCGGCCATGCGGTCGATCTGCGCGCCGGCACCTTCGCACACGGCAAGGTCATGGCCCTGCGTGTCCATCTTGAGGAAGGGCCGCGTCAGGCTGTGCGCCCGGTCCAGTTCGGGCAGCAGGCTGTCGAGCCGGCGGCATTGCATCTCCACCGTGCGGACGACGGCGTTGCGCCCTTCAAATATCGCATCCTGCGCGTCGGAGGGGGCTTTGAGCGAGCTGAACTGGTCGGCCGCCATGATGTTGAAGCTGGCCGGGCCGTCAAAGTCGGACAAAGCGATGTTGAACACATGCCAGTCGCGGTCGGCAGCGGCGCGGCGTTGCAGGCCGGCGAAAATATCGGGGTTAGGCTCGAAGGAGAGGATGGTGCCGGCAAAGCCCGCGTCGCGACGCAACATCGTGGCATATTGGCCGCGATTGGCGCCGACATCGATCACGCAATCGACCGCAAAGGCGGAGAGGAAGCGGCGCAGCGCCTGGATTTCGGGATATTGATGCACGCGCCCGGCGGCCGCCAGACGCAACGCCAGCAGCCGGTCCGACAGTTCGCGGCGGTAACGGTTCGTCGGGCGGCTCATCCGCGCGCGCCCATGGCCTGACGGTAAATGTCGATGGTCGCCAAGGCCATATCCTTCCAACTGCCCATTGCATCTCCATAGGCGCGCGCCCGTGCGCCCGCCTCGCCCCTGATGGCCGCGCTTTCGATCAGCGGCAAGAGCGCCCGGCCCAGCGCCGCCGCGTCGCCCGCCCTTGCCCGGCTGGCGACGCCATCGGGCAGCGCCGCGAACATGCCTGCGTCCGAGGTCACCATCGCCTTGCCATGGTGCAGCGCCGAAAGGAAGGCGCCGCTCGAATCGATGTGCCGATAAGGGAAAAGCAGAATGTCCGCGCGCGCCATATGCGCGTCGAGGCGGGGTTCG
>DAMDPH010000182.1:5301-5647 GCA_032082785.1 Sphingobium sp.
GAAGGGCTTGCCCGCCAGCAACAGCTCGAAATCCTGTCCCGCCTGCCACAGGCCGATGCACGCCTCGATCAGCAGGTCGACGCCCTTATAGGGGCGGATGGTGCCGAAGAAGAGCAGGCGCGGCCGCGCCGGCGTGCCGACCGCCGCCAGATCCTGCGCCGTGGCGGGGGCGAGCCGCATGGGCGGGTGCGGCGTCACATGGATGCGGTGCGCCGCCACGCCCTGCGCCAGCAGAGCGTCGCGGGTGGTGTCGCCATGGACGATCAGCGCGTCGAACCGGTCGAGCAGCGCGCGATAGCCCCGCCCCTGCATTCCGGCATCGGCATGATAGGCATCGGCATTATGG
>DAMDPH010000183.1:0-5619 GCA_032082785.1 Sphingobium sp.
AAACCGCTCCGCAAACGTCGCGTCCACCTCATAAGAGCTGCGGCCGATGCACGGACCAATCGCGCAGGCAATCCGATCTGCAGAGGCGCCAAGCGCCTCCATCGCTTCAATCGTGCGATCCGTCACGCCGGCCAGCGCGCCCTTCCACCCCGCATGCGCGGCCCCCACCACGCCGGCCTCTCGGTCGGCGAAGAGGACGGGCACGCAATCGGCGGTGAGGATGCCGAGGATCAGGCCGGGGCGATCTGTCACCATGGCGTCGGCAGCCGGACGATCGGCATCGGCCAGCGACTCGCGCACCGTCAGCACGTCGGCGGAATGGACCTGCCGCACCGTCACCAGCGGGCCGCCGGGCAGCAGCGCGTCGCGCGCAAGGGTGCGATTATGCTGCACCGCATCGGGCGCATCACCCGACCCCAGCCCCACGTTGAGACCGGCATAAAGTCCTTCCGATACACCGCCCTGCCGTCCGGCAAATCCATGGGGCAGGCCATCCAGTCCTCGCGCCCGCAGCAATTCGATCATCCCATGCTCCTTTGGGCCGCTCATGAACGACCATGTCACCATGACGCAACATACTTGCGCCGACGGGATTAGGCGATAGTCTCCCCCCATGGCCCAAGGGGGGCGGCGCCTGCGTCGCCTGGGCAGAAGACATCAATAAAGGGTTCCATTCATGATATTCGGGCGCGTCAAGCCTCTCGATTCCATATTGGCGACGGCAGAGAAGAAATCGCTGCATCGATCTCTGGGCGCGTTCCAGCTGACAATGTTGGGCATCGGCGCCGTGATCGGCACCGGCATCTTCGTGCTGACGGCCGAAGCCGCGCAGAAGGCCGGGCCGGGCATGATGCTCTCCTTCGTGATCGCCGGCTTCGTCTGCGCGGTCGCCGCGCTCTGCTATGCAGAAATGGCGGCGATGGTGCCGGTTTCGGGATCGGCCTATACCTACAGCTATGCCGTGATGGGCGAACTGATCGCCTGGATGGTGGGCTGGGCGCTGATCCTGGAATATGCGGTCGCCGCCGGCGCCGTGTCGGTGGGCTGGTCCGGCTATGTCGTCGGCCTGCTCGAACATACATTCCATATCGACATACCGGATCTGCTGACCCGCGGGCCTTATGATGGCGGCATGGTCAACCTGCCGGCGATGCTGATCGCGGGCCTCGTCACCTGGCTGCTGGTCATCGGCACCAAGGAAAGCGCCACCGTCAATGCGGTGCTGGTCGCGATCAAGGTGGCGGCGCTGACGCTGTTCATCATCCTGTCGGTGCCGGTGATGCGCATGGATGGCTTCAGCCCCTTCGCGCCGCTGGGCTTCTCCGGCATTTCGGCGGCGGCAGCGTCGATCTTCTTCGCCTATGTCGGTTTCGACGCAGTGTCGACCGCGGCCGAGGAAACTAAAAATCCGCAGCGCAACATGCCGATCGGCCTGATCGGATCGCTCGCCATCTGCACCATCTTCTACATGCTGGTCGCCGCCGGCGTCATCGGCACTGTGGGCGCGCAGCCTGTCTACGGCCCGGCCGGCGAAGCGCTGGCGCCCGGTTCGACCGCCCTGTCCGACCAGTGCGCCGCCCTGGCGGCTGCCGGCACCGAAGCGGTGACCTGCTCGAAGGAAGCGCTGGCCTGGACGCTCCGCGAAATCGGTTGGCCGCAGATCGGCAATCTTCTGGGCCTCGCCGCCGGCCTGGCGCTGCCGTCGGTGATCCTGATGATGATGTTCGGCCAGACCCGCATCTTCTTCGTGATGAGCCGTGACGGCCTGCTGCCCGGCATCTTCTCGAAGGTGCATCCGACCTACAAGACGCCCTATGTCATCACTATCCTGACCGGCATTTTCGTGGCGATGTTCGCCGCCTTCTTCCCGGTCGGCATTCTGGCGGACATTTCCAACTCGGGCACGCTGTTTGCCTTTGCGGCGGTGTCGATCGCGGTGATGATGCTGCGCCGGAGCGATCCGACCCGCAAGCGGCCCTTCCGCACGCCCGCGATCATGGTGACGGCGCCGATCGCGATTGCCGGCTGCATGTATCTCTTCTGGAGCCTGGGCGTGGAGACGAAGCTGATGTTCGTCGGCTGGGCCTCGGTCGGGCTGGTCGTCTATTTCGCCTATAGCCGCCCGCGCAGCCATGTCGGCCGTGGCGTGGTGGATGTGGCGGAAGATGCGCCGAACATCCCGCCTCAGCCGGTGCCGCCCATGCCGGGCGCACCTACGCCGGGGGGCAAGGACGCCTGAGCCGGACCTGATGGGAAGCTAATGAAGGGGGCGGGCGACCGCCCCCTTTTTTCATGCGCGCTACTTGGCGCTGCCCGATTCAGCGAACCGCTTCGGGCACTTTCGGGCGCAGGCCGCTATTGTTCGGACGGGTGAAGAGCCGGCCGCGCTCGGCCCAGACTACGATCAGCAGCGAGGCCGAGCCGAAGAAGAGCAGGCCCAGTGTGAAGGGCAGGGTGGTGCCGTCGAACGCCCGGCCGACGATGCTGCCGAGCGCGCTCGACAGGGCGGTGGTCAGGAAGGCCTGAAAGGAGGAGGCGACCCCGGCGCCGCGCGTGAACGGCTCCATCGAAATGGCGCTGAAGTTGGAGGCGGTGAAAGCGACCGTCATCATCGTCATCGCCTGAAGCGCGGTGAAGGTGGCCAGCGTTTCATGCCCCGTGAGGATCACGCCCAGATGCACCGCCGCGATCAGGATGAAGGCGATCAGCGCCCCCTGGCTGAGCCGCCGCGCGCCGAACCGCGACACGAGCCGGCTGTTGATGAGGCTGCCTATGCCCATGAAGCTGGCGATGGCCGCAAAGCCGAGCGGGAAGATCGCCTGCGCGTCGAACACATCGAAGAAAATCTGCTGGATCGACAGGATGAAGCCGATCAGCCCGCCCATCACCACCCCGCTCGCCAGCATATAGCCGATCGAGGAGCGGGTGCGCATCACCGTGCCGATCGTCGCCATGATGTCGACGACGCTGATCCGCATCCGGTTTTCGGGCAGCAGCGTTTCGGGCAGGCGGACGATCATCCACAGCAGGATCATCGTCGCCAGGATCGTCAGCGCCCAGAAGATCCAGCGCCACGGGGCCAGCCACAATATCGCCTGGCCGAAGCTGGGCGCCATCACCGGGATCAGCATGAACACGGCGAAGATCAGCGACATGACGCGCGCCATCGCGTCGCCCTTGAACCGGTCGCGCACGATGCCGACGGTGATGACGCGGCTCGCCCCGGCGAAAAAGCCGGCGCTGGCGCGGCTTGCCAGCAACATGCCGAAGCTCCCCGCGCAGGCGCAGGCGATGGTGGAGAGGATGAAAAAGCCCATGGCGACGCCCAGCACGCTCTTGCGCCCATAACGGTCCGACAGGACGCCGAACAGCAGCGACCCCACGCCCAGTCCCAGAAAATAGAAGCTGATGATCAGCTGCCGGTCATTGGGATTGGCAATGTGCAGGTCGCGCCCGATGGCGGGCAGCGCCGGCAGCATCGGGTCGATCGACAGCGCGTTCATCGCCATCAGACAGGCGCATAGCAGCACAAATTCGCGGAAATGAATGTCGCGCGCTGGCGCGATGGAGGGGGAGGGCTCGGCCATGGCTGCGCTATGGGGATAATGATGGCGGCGCGCCAGCCCCTATCTGGCGCCGGCCGCCCCCCGCCCGCCGCGCGGGATCATCCATGTTAAGGCTTGGCTGGATCAGGGATCGGTAATCATCCTGTCGGCGCCGTTAACCATATCTTATCCGCCGCCCTTCATCTTCCTCTTTGTCAAAGTCCATCAAGGGGGGATTTGCAACCATGGCGAACGGTATCCAGAGCGCCGAATTTCTGTTGCAGAGCCGGCGCAACACGTTGTTGTCCGGGTCGGCCGAACATTGTTTCGAACTGGGGGTCGCCTATAGCTGCGGCACCAACGGCCTGCCGATCGACCTGGTCGAGGCGCATAAATGGTTCAACCTCGCCGCACTCGGCGGCAGCGTTCAGGGGCAGACGATGCGCGCGGAAATAGCCGAGGAGATGACCGCGCAGCAGATTGCCGAAGCCCAGCGGCAGGCCCGCGCCCTGATGCAGTCGGGCCAGACCGGCACCGCCTGAGGCACCACCCGACGCTGCGTTCAGCCACCGCTCTTGCGAAAAGGCGTGCGCTCGGCCAGCCATAGCCGGTCCTGGTGGACGCCGGCGCGTTCCGCGTTCAGAAAATCGGCCACCGCCCGCCGGAACCCGGCATTGGGAATATGGTGGGCCGAAAAAGTGGGCTGCGGCTCATAGCCGCGGGCAAGCTTGTGCCCGCCCTGCGCCCCTGCCTCGACCCGGTCGAGCCCGCGCGCGATGGCGACGTCGATCGCCTGATAATAGCAAAGCTCGAAATGGAGGTGCGGCACGTCCTGCGTGCAGCCCCAATAGCGGCCATAGAGCGCGTCATGGCCGATCAGGTTGAGCGCGCCGGCAATCGGCTCGCCCTCGCGCAGCGCCAGGATCAGCAGCAGATCGTCCGCCATCCGCTCCCCCAGCAGGGAGAAGAAGGCGCGGGTCAGATAGGGCCGCCCCCATTTGCGCGCGCCGGTATCCTGATAGAAGCGCCAGAAAATATCCCAGTGCCGCTCCTGTATCTCGGCGCCCGTCAATTGCCGGATCTCCAGACCCGCGACCGCGCGCTCCCGTTCCTTGCGGATATTCTTGCGCTTGGCGCTCGACAGTTCGGCGAGAAAATCGCCGAAGTCGCGATAGCCGCGATTGGTCCAGTGAAACTGGCTGTCCTCCCGAATCAGCCAGCCGGCCGCTTCGAACAGGGGCAGCTGATCGGGCGCGATGAAGGTCGCATGGGCGGAGGAGAGGCTGTTGCGTTCGACCAGCGTTTCCACCCCGGCGATCAGCGCCGGCGCCAGCGCGGCGTCGCGCAGCAGCAATCGCGGTCCCGGCACGGGGGAGAAGGGCGCGGCGATCTGTAATTTCGGATAATAAGCGCCGCCCGCCTGCTCCCAGGCGTCGGCCCAGCTCTGATCGAAGACATATTCGCCCTGGCTGTGGCTCTTGGCATAGAGCGGCACCGCGCCGCCGATCTGCCCGTCCGCGCCATCGATCAGCAACGGCAGCGGCTGCCACCCGCTGCCCGGCCCGACGCTGCCCGACTCTTCCAGCGCGGCGAGAAAGTCCCAGCGCATGAAGGGATGGCCCTGCGGGACGCAGGCGTCCCATTGTTCCTTCGGCACGTCGGCGACGCCCGACCCGATGCGCGCCACCAGCTCAGCCATGAGACCGCTCGAAAATTATCTGGTCGGCATGGAGCGCCGCGCGGGCACGCTCATCGGGCGTGCGGACGGTCCATGTCAGCATGGGCAGCCCTTGCTGGCAGGCGCGGGCGGCGAAGGGCGATGGCAGGTCGCGAATGTCACAGGCGAGGAAATCGGGTCTGCCATGCCAAAGTGCAAGCCCCTGTTCGACCGCCGCGCGCCAGCGGAGCTTGCCCTGCCGCGAAAGGATCAGCCCGCGCGGGCGCTGCGGATCATGGCGCGCGAACCAGCGCAGCACCATGGGATCGAAGGAGAGGATGGCGCAGGGCAGGCCGGGCGCGGCCGCGATGGCGCGGGCCACCGCCGCGCAGGCGGCGCGCGTCCGCCGCCCGTCGC
>DAMDPH010000184.1:0-5577 GCA_032082785.1 Sphingobium sp.
GCGCGTCGGCGCCATCGCCGGTCGGACAAGCGGTGAGGCGGGAGGGCGCCACGGCCTGCACCAGCGCGGGATCGTCGAAGCGCAGCCCGGTGAGCATCCCGTCCAGCCCGGCCAGCACCTCGGCCCGGCGCTCGGTCGGCCCGGTGACGCGCAGCTTCACCATCCAGCGACCGGCATGGAGGAAGGCGGCGGCGGTGGTCAGCGCTCCGTCGGCGGCATCGTCATAGACGGCGCGGATAGCGGCTCCGGGTCGTCCGGCGGCGGCGACGCTGTCATAGGCGGTGCGCCGCGTCCTGTTGCCGAACCGCTCCATCACCGCCTTGTCGGTCATATAGGCGGCGAGCGAAGCGTCGGCATAGCTTGGGAGATAGACGTAGAGCGTCGCCTGCACGACGCCATCCTCCGACAGATATTGGGCGACATTGTCGACGCCCTTGCCGCCATTGGAGGCTTCGCCGCTGCGGGTGAGGGACAGGCCGGCGACCGTCTGCGGCAGGACGAGGCCCGCCGCATTGGCGCGCAGCCCGGCGTCGGTGACGCTCCATGCTTCGGCTGTTGCGCCCGCGTCATCGGCCGATTGCGCCAGCGCCGGGGAGGCGAGCGCCGCCAACAGGGGCAACAGGAACAGGCGGCGCTTGGGCATGGCATCCTTCTCCGAAGTCAGGCCGTCTTGCTGCGGCCTTGAACATCAATGGATCAGGGATGGCGCGGTTGCAGGCGCCGCGCAATAGGTGTTTTCAGGCAACCGGCGGAATTTGCGCGGGATAGTGCGGCAGCTCAGGGTCGTGATGCGCCCAGTCCGGCGCCGCCTGCGTCCAGATCACCGCCTGCGGCCCGATCAGCCCCGGATCGTCCAGCGCGCCGGCCCGCAGGAAGGTGAGGTGCGGTCGCGACTCGGCCATGCTGAACAGCGGGGTTCCGCATTCGGGGCAGAAGCCGCGCTTCATTGCGTTGCCGCTGTCGGCGACGCTGTCATGCCAGCGCACCTCGCCCTCCACGCGCAGCTTGTCGCTCGGGAAGCAGACATTCACCGTGCCAGATCCGCCGCCCAGATATTGGCACAGCCGGCACCAGCATTGCCGCGCCGCCATCGGTTCGGCATCGATGCTGATGCGCACCTGCCGGCAGAGACATCCCGCTTCATGCGCCATCGTCTTTCCCTTCTTGTCCTTAGCGCGACTGCCGCCGCGCCAGAAAGGCGAGGCGTTCGAACAGCATCACATCCTGCTCATTTTTGAGCAGCGCGCCATGCAGCGGCGGGATCGCCTTGCCCGGATCGCTCGCCTGCAAGACGTCGAGCGGCATGTCCTCCGCCAGCAGCAATTTCAGCCAGTCGAGCAATTCGCTGGTGCTGGGCTTCTTCTTGAGGCCGGGCACCTCGCGCAGTTCGTAGAAGATATCGAGCGCGCGCTTCACCAGGATTTTCTGAATGTCTGGAAAATGCACATCGATGATCGCCTGCATCGTCTCGCGGTCGGGAAATTTGATATAGTGGAAGAAGCAGCGGCGCAGGAAGGCGTCGGGCAGCTCCTTTTCATTATTGGAGGTGATGACGACCACCGGGCGCTCCCGGGCGGTGACCGTCTCGCCCGTTTCATAGACGTGGAAGGCCATGCGATCGAGTTCCTGCAACAGATCGTTGGGAAATTCGATGTCGGCCTTGTCGATCTCGTCGATCAGCAGCACCGGCAGGGTAGGGGCGGTGAACGCCTCCCACAATTTGCCTTTGCGGATGTAATTGCCGATGTCGTTGACTCGCGGATCGCCCAGCTGCCCGTCGCGCAGCCGTGCAACGGCATCATATTCATAAAGGCCCTGCTGCGCCTTGGTGGTCGATTTGACATTCCATTCGATCAGCGGCGCGCCCATGGCGCGGGCGATTTCCTGCGCCAGCACGGTCTTGCCGGTGCCCGGTTCGCCCTTCACCAGCAGCGGCCGGCGCAGCAGCACGGCGGCGTTGACCGCGACCTTCAAATCGTCGGTGGCGACATAATCCGCGGTGCCGGTGAAACGCATAGTCCTGAAATCCCATCCCGATGATGGTCATGGCCTATGCACTCGCGCCGGGCGGCGCAACCCTTGGGCGGGTCAGTCCCGCATCTTCGCGCGCAGGTCCGCGCGGGCCTGAAGCAGATCCCACAGGCCGCGATGCTGGGCGAGAAGCTGGCGCGCGCCGAACTGCAAGGCGCGGTTGATCAGGTCATCGCTGCCGATCGCCCGCACTACGTCCAGCGTCTGGTCAGCATCGGGCAGTTCGCAGGCCTGCGGCTCAACGCCGGCGCGGATCGCCGCCATGTCGAGCACATGACGCACGGCGCGCCAGTCCAAGACGAGCGCGATCGCCGCACCCATGGCGCAGCCGCGCCGGTCCGATTGGGCCAGCATGTCGAGCGCGTGGCGCTGCTGGCTGACGGCTGTCTCGCACTCCGCCTGACCGGCGGTGCTGGGAGCAGGGCCGACCGCGACCGTCACCTGCGCCAGATAGGCGCGCTCGGCGGCAAAGCCGTCGGCGGCGGCGATCAGCCAAAGACGCGCGGCATTGTCGGCGGAGCGAGTCGCGGCATGATCGATGACGCCGGGATGGCGACCGTGCAGCAGGCAGAGATAATAAGCGGCATCGGCGAGGTCGGCGAGCGACAGGGGGGCGTCGCGCGACCCGCTGCTCGCCGCCCGCGCGGCATAGGGATGCGCTATGGTGCCGTCGCGCGCGACCAGCGTGTCGAGGGTCCGCGCAATGTCGCCATATTCAAATCGCGGTGCCGCTTCGCTCATAGCAATCCTCAACTGTCCGCCTGCGAATGGGAGGGGAAAAGCAGGCCGATCAAGGATATTTAGGAGCGCGAGGTAAACGTCCGGTTTACGGAACGAAAAAGGGCGGCCATTTGACCGCCCTTTTGCACAATCTTGGTTAATGGTCCGTTACTGATCGAGGAAGCTGCGCATCTTGCGGCTGCGGCTCGGATGCTTGAGCTTGCGCAGCGCCTTGGCTTCGATCTGGCGGATACGTTCACGGGTCACGCTGAACTGCTGGCCCACTTCCTCCAGCGTATGGTCGGTGTTCATGCCGATGCCGAAGCGCATGCGCAGCACGCGTTCCTCGCGCGGGGTGAGGCTCGCAAGGACGCGGGTGACCGTTTCCTTGAGGTTCGCCTGAATTGCCGCATCCACCGGGATGATCGCATTCTTGTCCTCGATGAAGTCGCCCAGATGCGAATCTTCCTCGTCGCCAATCGGCGTTTCGAGGGAGATCGGCTCCTTGGCGATCTTCATCACCTTGCGCACCTTTTCGAGCGGCATCGACAGACGCTCGGCCATTTCCTCGGGCGTGGGCTCGCGGCCCTGCTCGTGCAGGAACTGGCGGGAGGTGCGGACCAGCTTGTTGATCGTCTCGATCATATGGACCGGAATACGGATCGTGCGAGCCTGATCGGCAATGGAACGCGTAATCGCCTGCCGGATCCACCAGGTGGCATAGGTGCTGAACTTGTAGCCGCGGCGATATTCGAACTTATCCACCGCCTTCATCAGGCCGATATTGCCTTCCTGAATGAGGTCGAGAAATTGCAGGCCGCGATTGGTATATTTCTTGGCGATGGAGATTACGAGACGCAGATTGGCCTCGACCATCTCCTTCTTGGCGATGCGCGCCTCGCGCTCGCCCTTCTGGACCATGTTCACGATCCGGCGGAACTCGCTCAGCGACATGCCGGTCGCCTGCGCAATCTCGTTCACCTCGTTGCGGATACGATCGACCGCGCGGCCTTCGGCGGCGGCGAAGGCGGCCCATTTCTTGTCGATGCCGCTGACCTGATCCAGCCAGCCATCTTCCAGCTCATGGTTCACATAACGGTCGAGGAAATCCTTGCGGCTCACCTTGTGGCGTTCGGCCAAACGCAGCATCTGCCCGCCCAGCGCCGTCAGGCGACGGTTATAGGCATAGAGCTGATCGACCAGATATTCGATCTTCTGCTGGTGGAACTGGACGCTTTCGACCTCGGCGGTCAGCTTTTCGCGCAGTTCCTGATACTGATCCTCGGCCTTCTGGCTCAGCGCATCGCCATTGGCGAGCGCGGCCATGCGCGCTTCCTGCGCGCGGGAGAAGCTGCGGAAAATATCGGTGATGGTCGCGAACTTCTCAAGCGCCATGGGCTTGAGCGTCTCTTCCATCTGCGCGAGCGAGAGGGTGTTGTCCTCTTCATCCTCTTCCTCGACGCGGCGGGTACGGCGCTCGCCATCCTCATCCTCTTCGCCGTCGGCGGATTCCTCCTCCGGTTCCTCTTCTTCCTTGAAGCTGGGACCGGCGGTCTTCTCGCTGATCTCGCCATCATCATCCTCGGCGCCGTCCTCCAGGCTCTCGGGCGCCGGATCCTTGGACAGCATCGCGTCGAGATCGAGGATCTCGCGCAGCTGCATTTCGCCATTGTTGAGCGCGGTGGACCATTCGATGATGGCGTTGAAGGTGGTCGGGCTTTCGCACAGACCCAGGATCATCGTGTCGCGGCCGGCTTCGATGCGCTTGGCGATGGCGATTTCGCCCTCGCGGCTCAGTAGTTCGACGGCACCCATTTCGCGCAGATACATGCGCACCGGGTCGTCCGTGCGGTCGACGGTTTCCTTCTTCTTTTCGGTAACCAGCTTGGGCGAGCCGTCATCCTCGGCGCTGTCGTCGGACGAATCGTCGTTATCGTCCTCGCGCTGCTCGTCGCCGTCCTCGCTCGCCTCTTCATTCTCGACGATGTTGACGCCCATATCGTTGAGCGCGGACATGACATCCTCGATCTGCTCGGAAGACATCTGGTCCTGCGGCAGGGCGTCGTTCAGTTCGTCATAGGTGATGTAGCCGCGCTTTTTCGCGCGCGAGATCAGCTTTTTGACAGAGGCTTCGTTGAGGTCGAGCAGGGGGGCGTCACCGCCCTCATCGCCGGCATCCGCTGCACCGCCACTTTTGCTGTTCGCCTTGGTCGCCATCTATTCGCCTTAACTCTGTCGCCCCTTGAAGGGACGAGCTTTATCAAACAATGTCTTCGGACTGCGCCAGTTCCGCCAGCCGGTGGTCATGTTCAGCCTTCAACGCACGAATGCGTTGTTGCTCAGCGAAATTGGCTTCGCTGACCTCGCTTTCAAACCGCCTCGTGGCCTCCGCTAACGCTGCCTCCAGCTCCGGTCCCTGCGCCATCACCCGAATGGCCTCATCCAGGTCGCGCGATACGCGACTGGCGTCGGCTTTCATCCTGTGGGGGGTGAATGTGAACGTGTCGGCCCGGAGCATCCCCTTTGCCATATTATACACTTCACCTTGCCCCAATATGGTAAGGAGGGCCTCGGTTTCAACTGTTTCTTTGCGGAAGGATGCGGCGATCATCCGGTCCAGCAATTGCGCGGCCAGCGGATCGGCAATTGTCAGTCCCGCAAGTGTCTCTCGGTGCGCAACAATCTGATCGGGATGGCGCAGCAAACTCGCCAGAACGGCGCGTAACAGCCTTTGTTCCATGCCGGTGGCGCCGATCGCCCGCGCTTCGCTGCCGGCGGGCGCGACGGGCGGGCGCCAGTTGCCGTGCCGGTCGCGCTGCCACCGTC
>DAMDPH010000185.1:0-5389 GCA_032082785.1 Sphingobium sp.
CAGCCCGCGCGAAGGCGGTGCCCGTCCCGGCGGCTTTGGCGGATCGCGCGGTGGACGCGGGCCGGGCGGCGGACAGGGCGGCGGGCGGCTGACCTTCAGCCTCCATCATACCTGGCATCTGAGCGACACCATCCTGATCGCCCCCGGCGTCCCTGCGCTCGACCTGCTGGACGGCGACGCAACCGGATCGTCGGGCGGCCAGCCGCGTCACGAACTGCAAGGACGGATCGGCTACAGCAATAACGGTATCGGCGCGCGGCTCGGCCTCGACTGGGAGAGCGGCACCCATGTCGACGGCGCGCTGGGGGGCAGCTCGCGGCTCGATTTCGGCAGCCTCGCCACCGCCAATCTGCGGCTGTTCGCCAATCTGGGGCAGATGCCGCAACTGGTACGGGATCATCCCTTCCTGCGCGGGGCGCGGCTGTCGCTGGGGATCAACAATCTCTTCAACCAGCGGCGCGAGGTCACCGACGCCACCGGCGCGACGCCGCTACGCTATCAGCCCGGCTATCTCGACCCGCAGGGGCGCAGCATCTCCATCAGCTTCCGCAAGCTTTTTTCGGCGGCGGGGCCGGGACGCGGTTAAGACATCGTTAGCCATGGTTTAAGCTTATCTTTGCGCATCCGTTATAATCCTCCAGGGAATGGGGGATGCAGCATGAAACCTGTGCGTGTGGTGGTGGTCGATGATTCGCTCACCTTTCGAGCGATGATTGGCACCTTGCTGGAGCGGGATCGCCGCGTGGAGATTGTCGGCATGGCCCGCTCCTGCGATGAAGCGCTCGATCTGGTGGCGGAACTGTCGCCGGACGTGGTCACGCTCGACGTGCTGATGCCCGATGGCGACGGCATGGAGATTCTCGACGCAATCATGGCGCAGCAGCCGGTGCCGGTCATCATGCTGTCGAGCATGATGCAGGAGGGCGAACCGATGGTGGACGATGCGCTGGCGCGCGGGGCCACCGCCTGTTTCAACAAATCGAAAGTGATGGGGGAAGCGACCCGCTTCGTGGCGTTGGTCAAGTCCGCCGCCCGCAACATCAGCCTGCCCCGCCGGACCAAGTCCGCCCCCCTCGTCTGAAGGACGGCGCCCTTCTGCGTCAGGACGCCATTGATCGGGCCGCCGCCCGCGCGACGCTCAGCTGGATCGCACTGGCGAACTCCACGCCCATCTTGTCCCCTTCGGACCAGCGCGCGGTCGCATTGACCGCCTGCTGATCGCCCAGCTCGATCGAGAAAAGCGTACCCGCCGGGACATTCCACAGCCCTTCGATCAACGCGCCACTGGCCGACAGATTGCGAATGCGGGCGGGATAGGCATGGCCGTCATGATGAACGAGGATGCTGCGCAGCACCGCCTTGCGCTCGGCCCGGCTCGACTTGAACCCTTCCACCATGGCGGCGGTGCCGCGTTCGCGATGCCGGACCAGCAGGTCCGCCATCGGCAGCGGCCGGCCATAGACATAGCCCTGCACATGGCTGCACCCCAGGCGGCGGATGAGGTCCAGCTCATCGCCCGTCTCGGCGCCCTCGGCCGTCGTTTCCATGTCCAGCGCATCGGCCAGACCGACGATCGCCTTGATGATCGCGCCCTTGCGGCTGATCCCGGTCGCCGCGCCGCGCACGAAACTCTGATCGATCTTGATCTTGTCGAAGGGGATTTTCTGCAAATAGGCGAGCGAGGAATAGCCGGTGCCGAAATCGTCCAGCGCCAGCCGCACGCCGATCCCCTTGAGGCGGGCGATCATCGCGTCCACCTGATCGTCGCCGTCCAGAAAGACGCTTTCGGTAATCTCCAGCTCCAGCCGCTCGGCCGACAGCTGCGCCGCGGCGAGCGCGCTCAGCACCATGGCGGGGAAGCTGCAACTCGCAAATTGCGAGGGCGAGACATTGACCGCCACCCGCACCCCGTCCGGCCATTGCACCGCGTCGCGGCAGGCGGTGCGCATCACCCATTCGCCGATGGTGGCGATCAGGCCGCTATCCTCGGCGATCGGAATGAACACCGCCGGAGAGATCGGCCCGCGCACCGGATGGGTCCAGCGCAGCAGCGCCTCATAGCCGGTGACGCGCTCGGTCGCGGCGGACACGACCGGCTGATAGACGAGATGCAGGCCGTTCCCCGTCAGCGCGTTGCGAAGATCCTCCTCCAGCTGCCGCCGCTCCTGCGCGTCGGCATGCATTTCGGGCGAGTAGAAACGATGGACGCCGCGCCCCGCCCCCTTGGCGGCATAAAGGGCAAGGTCGGCATTGCGGGTCAGCGCGTCGGCTGTGGTGCCGTCTTCGGGGCAACGCGAAATGCCGATCGACACGCCGATGACGACGCTCGCCCCTTCGACCGAATAGGGTTGAGACAGGGCGGAGATCACCGCCAGCGACAATTGATCGAGCATCGGCGCGCCGGCGCGTCCGGGCAGCAATATCTTGAACTCGTCGCCGCCCTGCCGGCCGACCAGCCCCCGGTCGCCGACCACCCGCTGAAGCCGCTGGCTCACCTGCCGCAGCAGCGCGTCGCCGGCCGGATGGCCCAGCGTGTCGTTCACCGCCTTGAACCGGTCGAGGTCCAGCATCATCAGCGTACATTCGCCCGGCTGCCCCCGCGCGCCGCCCACCGCCTGCTCCAGCGAGCGCAGCATCTGCACCCGGTTGGCAAGGCCGGTCAGCGAATCGAACTGGGCAAGGCGCGTAACCTCCGCCTGGCTGCGCCGCATTTCGGTCAGGTCGGTGCCGCTGCCGCGAAAGCCCTGAAACTGGCCATATTCGTTGAAGACCGGCTGGCCGGACATGGACCACCAGCGCTCTTCCCGGGTCAGCGCGGCGCGAACGGCGATGTCACTGAAACCGGTGCGCGCCGACAGGTGGAAGCCCAGCGTCCGCTCGCCCTGCTGCCGCTGGTCGGGCAGGATGATCTCCGTCAGCGACCGGCCGGTCAGCCCCTCGCTCGGCCCGTCCAGCAGCCGCAGCAGCGTGTCGGATATATAGACGATGCAGCCGCGCCGGTCGGTTTCCCAGAACCAGCCGCGCCCGGATTCCTCATATTCGCGCAGCAGCCGGTTGGACCGTTCCGCCGCGCTTTTCTGCCGCTGTTGCTCCAGCGCCATCTCGCGATCGACCGCCGCCTGCCGCACCACCGCGATCAGCATCACGAGAGCGGTGCTTGCGAACACGCTGAGCCGCGCAAGCCCCGGTCCATGCGCCAGAGGCGGCAGCAGGCTCCCCATCAGATAGGCGAAGGCCAGCAGGCGGCGCTCGCCGAACAGACAAACCGCCAGCAACGCCACCGCCAGTTCGGGGGCCACCACCTTGAAAGCGCCGACATCCTGCTCCCCTGCGGCCCATCCCAGCCAGAGGCTGAAGAACAGGCCCGACAGGAAGACCAGCGGCAACATCTGCATCTTCTGCACATGCGGGCGCTGACCGCAGAAAAGCTGGAGGCGCGGCAGCAGGATGATCAGCACATCCATCAGCAGCATCCCGCTCAGCAGCCCGCCATATAGCGCATCCAGCGGGCGGAAAACCGCAACGCCAAGGCATAAAGGTATGCTGAATTTTGCAAGGACGATCAGCGGCCAGAGCAGCGCCGCCTGCGCCACGCCCTTTGCTACCAGGGCGGCCGCCAGTTCATGGCCGGACTCGACAAGGCTGAGCGCCGCCAACAGACCGGTGGGGCGAGGTTGCTCATCAGCCAAGGCTGCGCGGGACATGGGCATAGGAGATTACCTATGCGCCGACTTCTTTATTTTAGATTACCTTGGCAGCGTTCGGTCGCATCTTTCAGATAGTTGCGACGGCGCGGCCGGACAGTGATGCGAAGGGGGTGAAACGGTCCGCCAGCCCCCTCGCCTGCGCGCCCCTGAACTGCTGTTTCAGAGGGAGAGCGGCGGCACCCGAAGATGGCCGCCGCCCTCAAGCCTGTCAGACGCGCATCGGCATCAGCACATAGAGCGCCGGGCTATGGTCATTTTCGCGGATCAGCGTCGGCGCGGCGGCATCGGCGAGATGCAGCTCCACCAGCTCGCTGTCGATCTGGTTCAATATGTCGAGCAGATAGCGGGCATTAAAACCGATATCGAAACCCTCACCCTGAAACGCGCCGGGCACTTCTTCGGCCGCCGTGCCATTTTCCGGGCTGGTCACCGACAAGGTGATCTTGTCCCGGTCGAGCGACATCTTGACCGCGCGGGTCTTTTCCGTGGCGATGGTGGCGACGCGGTCGACGCCTTCCTCGAAGCTGCGCGGATCGATCTTGAGCAGCTTGTCATTGGCGGTCGGGATGACGCGGCCATAATCGGGGAAGGTGCCGTCGATCAGCTTGCTGGTCAGGATGGCGCTGCCCAGGCCGAAGCGGATCTTGCTGGCCGACAGCGACACCGCGACCGATCCCTCGACCTCGTCGAGCAGCTTGCGCAGTTCGCCGATACATTTGCGCGGCACGATGATGCCGGGCATGCCGTCGGCGCCGTCCGGCCGCGACACGGTGACGCGCGCCAGCCGATGGCCGTCGGTCGCCGCCGCCTTGAGCACCGGCTGACCGCCCGAACTCGCATCTTCCGACACATGGAAATAGATGCCGTTCAGATAATAGCGCGTCTCTTCGGTCGAGATGGCGAAGCGGGTCTTGTCGATGATCTGCTTGAGCGTTTCGGCGGGCAGCTCGAACTGGGTCGGCAGGTCGCCTTCGGCAATGACCGGGAAATCGTCGCGCGGCAGCGTCGACAGGTTGAAGCGGGCGCGTCCGGCATGGATCAGCATCTTGCCCTCAGCCGCCTGCAACGACACCTGGCTGCCTTCGGGCAGCTTGCGCGCGATGTCGAACAGCGTGTGGGCGGAGATGGTGGTCGCGCCGGGCTGCTCCACCTGGGCGGCGACGCTTTCGACGATCTGCAGGTCAAGGTCGGTCGCCATCAGCTTGATCGCGCCATCGGCCGACGCTTCGATCAGCACGTTGGACAGGATCGGAATAGTATTGCGCCGCTCAACCACCGACTGGACGTGGCTCAGGCTCTTGAGGAGCGTTGCGCGTTCGATGGTGGCCTTCATGTCCCTGTTCTATCCGTTTCTTTATAAGCCGTTAGCCCGGATTCGGTCGAATCCCGGCGACAATGATGGGTGATCCTTCATAGCTGCTGTGACGGTGGCGGCAAGCACTGCATGCGCGCTTTCGCGGTGGGCCGGGCTTGCAAAGCCGGGCGCGATGCGCTTTGCCCCGGCCATGCGCTGCGCCGCCGCCCTGCCTTTGCTGCTCCTCTTTGCCGCCGCACCGGCCAGCGCCCGCGATTCGCTCGGCATTTTCGAAAGCTGGGGCGCGTTTCGCGATCCCGCGACGCCGCGCTGCTACGCCATCGCCCAGCCCGTGACGCGCAGCGGTCGCTCGGCCACCGGCTTTGCC
>DAMDPH010000186.1:0-5370 GCA_032082785.1 Sphingobium sp.
GCTACGCTGGCGCTGCCGCTCCTCGCCGTCGCGCTATGGGGCCATCTCGCCACCGCGCCGCCCACCCCCGCCGGCGCGCCGCGCATCCGGGTGGTGCAGCCCAATATAGGCCAGGACGAGAAATATTCGCCCGAGCTGGAGCGCGCCCATTTCCAGCGGCTCGCCCGCCTGTCCGGCGATCCCCGGCCCGCCCCGCGCCTCATCTTCTGGCCCGAAGCGGCAATCCCCGCCTATCTCGATATGGAGCCGCAATGGCGCTATCGTCTGGCAAGCCTGCTCGGCCCCGGCGACCGGCTGCTGACCGGCGCCACCAAAGTCTATTTCGAGCCCGGCCCGCAGGGCGCGATGAAGCTTGCCGGCGCCAATAACAGCCTGTGGGTGGTGACGCCCGAAGGCGCGCTCGCCGGCCGCTATGACAAGGCGCATCTGGTCCCCTATGGCGAATATCTGCCGATGCGATCGATCCTGGAGCCGATCGGCCTGTCGCGGCTGGTGCCGGGCGACGCCGATTTCTGGCCCGGCCCCGGCCCGCAGAGCCTGCCCCTGACCGCCGCACAGCCCGGCCGCCCGCCGCTGCGCATGGGGGTGCAGATTTGCTATGAGATCATCTTCTCGGGCCATGTGGTGGACCGCGCCAACCGGCCCGACTTCCTGTTCAACCCCTCCAACGACGCCTGGTTCGGCAGCTGGGGGCCGGTGCAGCATCTGGCGCAGGCGCGGCTGCGCGCGATCGAGGAAGGCATGCCGATCATCCGCTCGACCCCCACCGGCATTTCGGCGGTGATCGATGCGCGCGGCCATGTGCTGCGCGCGCTGGGCCTTGGCAAGGCGGGCTATCTCGACTCCGGCCTGCCCTCCGCCCTGCCGCCGACGCTGTTTGCGCAGCTGGGCAACGCACTGCCCTTCGCCTTCATGCTCCTGCTCTTCGGGCTGGCCATTGCCATGGGTCGCAGCCGCCGCTAATAGGCACATAAACATTTCTTTATGTACCTGTCCGCCCAAGCGTCTTACGGGAGTCCTATGCGAAACAATTATCTCTTCACCTCGGAGTCCGTGTCCGAAGGCCATCCCGACAAGGTCGCGGACCAGATTTCCGACGCCATCGTCGATCTGTTCCTCTCCAAGGATCCCGAAGCCCGCATCGCCTGCGAAACGCTGACCACCACGCAGCTGGTCGTGCTGGCGGGCGAGATCCGCTGCAAGGGCGTCTATGAAAATGGCGCCTGGGCGCCGGGCGCGCAGGAAGAGATTGAGCGCACCGTGCGCGAAACGGTCAAGCGCATCGGCTATGAGCAGGACGGCTTCCATTGGGAGACGCTGCGCTTCGAAAATAATCTTCACGCCCAGTCGGCGCATATCGCCCAGGGCGTGGACGCCAGCGGCAACAAGGATGAAGGCGCCGGCGATCAGGGCATCATGTTCGGCTTCGCCTGCGACGAAACGCCCGATCTCATGCCCGCGACGCTGGATTACAGCCACAAGATCCTCGCCCGCATGGCCGCCGACCGCCACAGCGGCGCCGCCCCCTTCCTGGAGCCGGACGCCAAGAGCCAGGTCACGCTGCGCTTCGAAAATGGCAAGCCGGTCGCCGCCACCGCCATCGTCGTCTCGACCCAGCATGCGCCGGGCTATGACGCGGGCGAGAAGGATGCCGAGCTGAAAGCCTATGTGAAGTCGGTCGTCGCCGACATCCTGCCGGCCGATCTGCTGTCGGACCAGACCGTCTACCATATCAACCCGACCGGCAGCTTCGAGATTGGCGGCCCCGACGGTGACGCCGGCCTGACCGGCCGCAAGATCATCGTCGACACCTATGGCGGCGCCAGCCCCCATGGCGGCGGCGCGTTCAGCGGCAAGGATCCGACCAAGGTCGACCGTTCGGCCGCCTATATCACCCGCTATCTGGCAAAGAATGTGGTCGCCGCCGGCCTCGCCACCCGCTGCACCATTCAGATCGCCTATGCGATCGGCGTCAGCGAGCCGCTGTCCCTCTATGTCGACACCCATGGCACCGGCACGGTGGGCGACGACAAGATCGAGCAGGCGATCAAGTCGATCGGCGAGCTGGGCGGCCTGACCCCGCGCGGCATCCGCACGCATCTGAGCCTCAACAAGCCCATCTACCAGCCGACCGCCGCCTATGGCCATTTCGGCCGCAAGCCGGAGGGCGATTTCTTCCCCTGGGAAAAGACCGACCTGGTCGAAAAGCTGAAAGCCGCTCTCTAAAGACCGCGCGACAGATTGACGAAGGCGCCGGAGCAAAACGCTTCCGGCGCCTTTTTTGATGCCGGCTGAGCCGGAGCGCCAAGCGACTTGCGCCCAACGCCGACGTCGCTAGGCTGCTCTTTCAGGGGAATATGGGGGGATGAGAGATGCGCGGCCGGATTCTGTCTGTCATGCTGGCGGCCTGCGCCGCATTGGGTCCGCTGCCGACGCTCGCCCAGCCCCAGCCCGTCACCATCGAGGCGGAGCCAGACAAGAGCTGGACCCATGAACCGACCGCCCTCGCCTTCCCCGCCAGCATCGGCAGCTTCGTCCGCACGGATATCCGCGACCTGGCGGGCGGCGGACTGTTCAACGTCGATGTCACCTACCGCCATCCGCTCGCCGGCATCGCCAGCATCTATGTCTATCGCGTGCCGGTGCCGGGGACGGCGCTCTGGTTCGACATTGCCAGCCATGCCATCGTCAGCAACAGCCGGTTCGGCAGCCCGTCGCCCTGGGGCGAGCCCATCGCCTTCGCCATAGCGGGCAGCGACGTGCCGGCTGGCCTGCGCCAGAGCTTTTCCGTGACCCGGATCGGGACGAGCAGCGGCGTCGCAGTGGTGGCACTGGGGGACTGGATCGTCAAACTGCGGATGACCTCTTCCACGCTCGATCCCGCCGGGCTGGACGATCTCATGGCCAGCCTCGTTCGGCAGATCGGCTGGCCCGCCACCCTGCCGCCGCTCCCGCCCGCCACGCGCCTCCAGCCCTGCACCAATCCCATCCGCTTCGGCCGCCCGGCGACAAAGCGCGACCAGGGTGGCGACGGGATGGTGATGGGCGCGCTCGCGGGCCTGCTGACGCAAGCCGCCAACGCAAAAGCGCGCGAAGCGGGGGACGCATCAGGCCGGCCACCCGAGCCGCCGCAGCTCTGCATCCATCCTCATCGCCCCACCGCATCGAACCCCGCGCTGGCCGCGCCGCTCAAAGTCTATCAGTGGCTCCCTGACGGTGATGGCTATCTGATCCCGGCGGGCGATTCCGGCACATTGCTCACGACCCGGAAGAGCGACCTCGCTACGATCCTGAACAAGGATGCGCCCGCCAGTTGGTCGGTGGTCATCAAGACGCCGACGCAGTGGATAAATTACGCGGACCGGGATGCGCTACCGCCGCCGGACCAGTTGATCGACATCATCCAGACCGAAAAGCCGCTGACCAGGACCGACACCGACGGCAAAGGCGGCATCACCCTGACCGATGAGGCGATCCAGAAGCCTTGAACGGCGTGCTCCCGCACCCCGTTTCAAAGGGTGCCGGCATCTGAAGGTTGAATGGGAAAGCGGCCCTGTGCGGAACAGAAATACGCGCCATCGCCTGTCGCCGAACAGGCGCTCAGCCACCCCGCCAAGCTCCCCGCTTGCCCCGATCGCCCCGCGCCGCTATCGGCGCTGCCCATGACCGCGCATAAATCCGGCGATCCCACGACGCTCAACCGCCTCTATGGCCGCCAGTCGGGCCACAAGCTCCGCAAGGGCCAGCAGGAGCTGGTCGACACGCTGCTGCCTGCCATCGCCGTGCCCGAAGAGGGTGAGGTGACCGCCGCCGGCCTGTTCGGTTATGACCGGCCGCTGCATTTCGAAATCGGCTTCGGCGGCGGCGAGCATCTCGCCTGGCGCGCCGACCTGCTGCCCGACCATGGCTTTATCGGCTGCGAACCGTTCCTAAACGGCGTCGTCACCGCGCTTGGCCATGTCCGCGATCAGGCGCTGGGCAATGTGCGCCTGCATATGGGCGACGCGCTGGAAGTGCTGAGCCGCATTCCCGACGGGGCGCTGAGCTTTGTCTATCTGCTCCATCCCGACCCCTGGCCCAAGGCCCGCCATGCCAAGCGCCGCATGATGAACCCCGGCCCGGTCGCGATGATCGCGCGCAAGCTCAAGCCCGGCGGCGAATTCCGGTTCGGCACCGATCATCCCGTCTATCTGCGCTGGGCGCTGATGGTGATGAACGGCCATCCCGATTTCGACTGGCTGGCGAGCGAACCGCGCGATTTCCTCACCCGCCCCGGCGGCTGGCCCGAAACCCGCTACGAAGCCAAGGCCCGCCGCCTCGGCCACGAAGTCTGGTACTTCCGCTACCGCCGCCGCAAGGGCTGAGGGACCACCACCTCCCCCAACCACCCCCTTAAAAAATAATCGCAATTTTCGCCCGCTCCATGTCACATGGGGCGCGGGTGCCTCGTCATGGTGGCAGAACTTGAAGAAAGGACTGCATCATGACTGCCAAGCTCGACCCGTTCACCGCCGCACCCCAGCAGATCAAGGCCTGGTATGCCGCCAGCAGCACGATCAACGACAGCATCGACCCGACGCTCGCCGAACTGGTCAAGCTGCGCGCCTCGCAGATCAATGGCTGCGCCAACTGCATCAACATGCACAGCGCCGACGCCCGCGCCCATGGCGAAACGGAGCAGCGCCTCTACCTCCTTTCCGCCTGGCGCGACGCGCCCTGCTATAGCGACCGGGAACGCGCGGCGCTGGGCTGGACCGAGGCGCTGACCCGGCTGTCGGAAGGGCACAGCCATGCCCAAGCCTATGAGGCGCTCAAATGGGAATTCACCGAGGAGGAGCAGGTGCAGCTCACCCTGCTGATCAACGTCATCAATGGCTGGAACCGGCTGGCGGTCGGCTTCGACCTGTGGATCGAAACCCCCGCCACCCGCGCCGCGCAAAAGGTCGCCGCCTGATGCGCGCGGGGGTGCAGCAGGACGCGGCGGACAGTTTCGACCCGCTGCGCCCCCGGCTGATCCGCGTCGCCTATCGCATGCTCGGCTCGGTCGCCGATGCCGAGGATGTGGTGCAGGATGCCTTTCTGCGCTGGCTGGCGACGGACCGCGAGGCGGTGCGGGAGCCGGAGGCCTTTCTGCGCCGCACCGTCACCCGCCTCTGCCTCGATCAGCTCAAATCGGCGCGGGTGCGGCGGGAAACCTATGTCGGTCCCTGGCTGCCCGAGCCGCTGGTCGAGGAAGCGGAAGAGGAGGAGGATGACGTCACCCTGCCGCTGATGCTGGCGCTGGAGCGGCTCTCGCCCCTGGAGCGGGCGGCGTTCCTGCTGCATGATGTATTCGGCCTGGGTTTCGAGGAGGTTGCCGCCACCGTCGGG
>DAMDPH010000187.1:0-5273 GCA_032082785.1 Sphingobium sp.
GCGCAGGCCGATCCCGCCGCGACGGTGATCGGCACCATGAAGCGCCGCCAGTGCAGCCAGGCCGCCCCCGCCGCGCCCAGCCCGACGCTGGCGACCAGCAGCATCGCCAGGCTGTTGCCGGCATCGGGCGCCAGCATCATCGCGAGCGCCATCAGCGCGCAGGCGACTCCGCCGACAAAGCCGCCCAGCAGCAGGATGGACGGCAGCGCCATGCGCCGTTGCCGGGTGAAATATTCCGCCAGCGGCCAGCTCGCCGCCGCGATCAGCAGCCCGGCGCCGACCGACGGCCTGCCCAGATCCGCGCCCAGCCGGATGCTGTTACCGAGCCAGCCGAGCGCCACCATCAGGATGATGATGGCGATGGACACGAAAATATCGTTGAAGCCGGTCAGCAGCCGGAAATGTTCTTCATCCACCAGCGGCCCCGATCGCATTTTCGCGACATGGGCGCGCAGCGCGTCGGCGGCCGCTTCGCTCAGCGCGCCCGCCGCTACGGCATCCTGCAATTCATTTTCGCTATACATGATGCCGCGTCCTCCCTTGGCCTCGGCGCGCAGCATAGCATGACTGTATTGCCTCATCAATACAGTCGTTTTTCGCCTTCTGCCGGGCGCTTCGGGGTGATAGCGCGGGGGTGAGAAGCAAGGAGAGGCTTGGATATATGACCCTGCGGGCACCTTTGGAAGGCCGTCTGGCGCTGCCGTTGATCGGCTCGCCCATGTTCATCATTTCGCAGCCCTCGCTCGTGATCGCCCAGTGCAAGGCGGGGATCGTCGGTGCCTTCCCGTCGCTCAACGCCCGTCCGTCGGGCACGTTCGAACGCTGGCTTGAGCAACTGAACGCGGAGCTTGGCCCGCAGGACGCGCCCTTTGCCGTTAACCTCATCGTCCACCGCACCAATATGCGGCTGGAAGAGGATCTGGCGCTGTGCGTCAAATATAAGGTGCCGATCGTCATCACCTCGCTCGGCGCGCGGGAGGATGTGAACCATGCCATTCACAGCTATGGCGGCATCGTCCTGCACGACGTCATCGACAACAGGTTCGCGCGCAAGGCGGTCGAAAAGGGCGCGGACGGGCTGATCGCCGTCGCCGCCGGGGCGGGCGGCCATGCCGGCACGCTCTCCCCTTTCGCGCTGGTGCAGGAGATACGCGCCTGGTTCGACGGGCCGCTGGCCTTGTCGGGATCGATCGCGACCGGCCGCGCCATTGCCGCCGCCCGCATGATGGGCGCGGACCTCGCCTATATGGGCACGCCCTTCATCGCCACGCAGGAAGCCAATGCGCAGCAAGCCTATAAGCAGATGATCGTCGACGGCAGCGCCGCCGACATCGTCTATTCCGACGTCTTCACCGGCGTCCTCGGCAATTATCTGCGCCCCAGCATCGTCGCGGCGGGGCTGGACCCGGATAATCTGCCGAAAGCCGCCGACATGGATTTCGCCTCGCTCAGCGGCGGCGACAAGAAGGCGTGGCGCGATGTCTGGGGCGCGGGGCAGGGGATCGGCGCGATCCGCACCGTCCAGCCCGCCGCCGACTTCATCGCCCAGCTCAAGGCCGAATATCAGGCGGCGGTCACCGGCTTTTTCGCCTGATCCACCGGCAGCAGGAAGCCCCGCAGCTCGGCGATGAAACGATCGAACTGGTCATGGTGCAGCCAGTGACCGGCATCGGCGAAGGTCGCCAGCCGCACATCGCGGAAATGCGACGCCCGCCCGTCCTCGACCGGATTGGACGCCCAGCTGTTGAGGCCCAGGCATAGCAGGGTAGGGCAGCTGATCCGCTCCCAATAAGCGGGCAGGTCCATGTCGCCCGCCGATTGCGGCACATTGGCGTGCAGATAGGGATCGAACTTCCAGCTGAAGCTGCCATCCTCATTGCGGTTGACGCCATGGATGGTGAGATGGAGCGCCTGCGCGTCCGACAGATGCCGATTACGCTCGCGCATGCGGGCGGCGGCGGCGGCGATATCGGGATAGCGGCGCGGCGTGCGCTGCGCGCTGCTGCGGCGCGCGTCGATCCAGCGGTGCATCCGGTCGGGATCAGGCTGCGCCGCCTCCTCCAATACCCGCGCCGGCGCAAGGCCAAGCCCTTCGATGGCAACGATGCGCCGCAGCCGGTCGGGATATAGGCCCGCATAGCGCAGGCTGATCGACCCGCCCAGCGAATGGCCGACAATGCTGACCGGCGTCTCGCCCAGCATATCGATCAGCAGCGCCAGATCATAGACGAAGCTGCCCATCATATAGGCGCCATCGCTCGACCAGCCGCTGTCGCCATGGCCGCGCAGGTCGAGGGCGACGACATGAAAGTCGCGCGACAGCGCCCGCGCGGTAGAGTCCCAGGATCGGGCATGATCGAAGCCGCCATGCACCAGCACCAGCGTCGGCGCGCCCGCATTGCCCCAGTCGAGATAATGGAGCCGCGTGCGCAGCGAGGTGAAATGATGCGATGTCGGGGCGGTGCTGGAATCCATGCGGTTAAAGATGCTCTTGGATGGAAAAAGGATGGGGCAGCATCGGCCACCCTCTGCCTGCTGGCAAGGGGGCGGCTAAAATCCGTCCACGTCCGCCAGCCGCAGCATCCGCTCCTCGGCGGGGACGACGCCGGTACGGGCGATGGCGTGGGCCAGCTCCATCTGGCGGAACGGCTTGTCGAGCCGGGGGCGGCTGGTGACATGGGGCGGCAGTTCGGCAAAGCCGGTGACGATGATGACCGGCATGCCCGGTCGCAGGGCCTCCACCGCGTCGGCCAGTTGGGCCCCGGTCATCTTGGGCATCGCATGGTCGGTGATGACCAGATCGACATCGCCCTCTTCCAATATGCGCAGCGCGTCGGCGCCGGACGCTGCCCGGAACACGGTATGCCCCATATGCTCCAGCATACCGGCGGTGTTGGTCAGGACCAGATCGTCATCGTCCACCGCCAAGATGACCATCGGCGCCAGCAGCGTCTCGGGCGGCGCGCCGGTGACGGCCTCCAGCGGCGCCGCAGTTTCTCCGGGGGCCAGCGGCAGCCATAGCGACACGCGCGTGCCTTGCGCCGGTTCGCTCGTAATGGTCAGCGATCCGCCGCATTGTTGCGCAAAACCATGCACCATCGACAGGCCAAGGCCGGTGCCCTTGCCCACGCCCTTGGTGGTGAAGAAAGGCTCGCGCGCGCGTTCCAGCGTGTCCTTGTCCATCCCCTCGCCATCGTCGGCGACGGTCAGGCAGACATAGTTGCCGCCCTCCAGATCGGGCCGCTCGCCCACGCTAAGCGCCTGTTCCACCGCCCGGATGGTCAGCCGCCCGCCTTCGGGCATGGCGTCGCGGGCGTTGACGGCGAGGTTGAGCAGCGCCAGCTCCAGCTGCGCCGGGTCCGCCAGCACCGCGTTCAGCTGGCGCGGGAAATGCGTTTCCACGCTGATGGCGGCGCCCAGCGTCGTGCGCAGCAGCTCGGCCATCGCCTGCACCAGCGCCGGGCAATCGACGCTTTGCAGTTTCAGTTCCTGCTTGCGCGCGAAGGCGAGCATGCGCTGCGTCAGCGTCGCACCGCGCTCCGCTGCCGTCATCGCATTGTCGAGGTAGCGCGACACATCCGCCCCACTCGCCAGCCGCTGCTGCGCCAGGTCGAGGCTGCCGACGATCACCGCCAGAAGATTGTTGAAATCATGCGCGATGCCGCCGGTCAGCTTGCCGATGGCTTCCATCTTCTGGGTCTGGAAAATGGCTTCCTGCGCTTCCTCCAGCGCCTTTTGCGCCTCGCGTCGCTCCGTCAGGTCGCGGGTGATCTTGGCAAAGCCGATCAGTTCCCCTTCGGGCGAATGGATCGCGTCGATCACGACATGCGCCCAGAATTGCGACCCGTCCTTGCGCACGCGCCAGCCCTCGGCCTCATATCGACCTTCGCTGGAGGCGATCGACAGCGCGCGGGAGGGATGGCCGGCCAGCCGGTCCGCCTCGGGATAGAAGCGGGCGAAATTCTGACCCATAATCTCGGCGGCGCTATAGCCTTTGAAGCGTTCGGCGCCCCGGTTCCAGCTGGTGATCGTGCCGACCGGATCGATCATATAGATGGCATAGTCGCTCACGCCCTCCACCAGCAGGCGGAAGCGTTCCTCGCTGCGGCGCAGCGCTTCCTGCGCCTCGCGCCGTTCGGTGAGGTCGCGGGTGATCTTGGCGAAACCCAGCAGGTCGCCGTCGGGGGAGCGAATGGCGTCGATCACGACATGCGCCCAGAAACGCGTCCCGTCCTTGCGCACGCGCCAGCCCTCGGCTTCGAACAGCCCCTCGGTCTCGGCGGTCTGGAGCGCGAGGGCGGGGATGCCGGCGGCGCGATCCTCGGGGGTGTAGAAGCGGGAGAAATGCAATCCGACGATCTCGTCGGCCTCATAGCCCTTGAAGCGGCGGGCACCGGAATTCCAGCTGGCGACGACCCCGTCGACGTTCAGCATGTAGATCGCATAGTCGGAGATGCCCTGAACCAGCAGCTCGAACCGGTTGACCGGTTGATCCGGCCGAACCTCCGTCATGAAACGCCCCGCACTGTCATTCCCCGCAACATCCGATTATCCTTTGCGCTCCGCAACGCGTGGCGCAGCCATCCGTTCCGCCCCATCGCCCCCATAGCCCCATGCCCTGCCGCCGGCGCTTGACTTGCGCCTGCGCGCCTTCCACGACACCGCCGTCACATTGGGTGCGATGACGAAAAGAGGACATGCATGGGCAAGGACGCGGTGGTCACGGTAATTGGCGAGGCGATGCTGGAGCTTAGCCGCGCATCGGGGGACCAGTGGAACCTGCGCTATGGTGGCGACGTCATCAATACGGCGGTCCATCTGGCCCGCTCGGGCGACCGGGTGCGGCTGGCCAGCGCGATCGGCTCCGACCCGATGAGCCACGAACTGCGCGCCGCCTGGGAGGCGGAAGGGGTGGATACCGGCCTGCTGCTCCATTCAACCGACCGCGTCACCGGCCTCTATGCCATCGAAACCGACGCCACCGGCGAGCGCAGCTTTCACTATTGGCGCGGGGAAAGCGCCGCGCGGCAGATGTTCGCCATGAACGGCAGCGACGCCATGACGGCCGCAGCGGCGGACAGCGATCTTCTCTATTTCTCGCTCATCACCCTCGCCATTCTGCCCGATGAAGGGCGCGAGCGGCTGCTGGCCCTGTGCGAAGCGGTGCGGGCGAAGGGCGGCCGGGTCGCCTTCGACGGCAATTACCGGCCCCGGCTTTGGGCCGACGCCGCCACCGCCTGCCACTGGCGCGACCGCGCCATCGCGCTGTTCGA
>DAMDPH010000188.1:0-5234 GCA_032082785.1 Sphingobium sp.
CCAGCCGTCAAAAGCGGCATGGCGCGGCAGGATCGGCGCCAGCAGCTGGCGGACTTCATCCAGGGTGAGAGTTTCGGTCGCGTCGCTCATGCCGTCAATCTAGGCGCGCGCGGGCAGCCGCACAAGGATCAGCGCGGCGGCCACCGCCACCGATCCGAGCAGATCGAGCAGGGTCAGATTCTCGCCATAGAGCCACCAGCCCGCCAGCGCGCCCACCGCCGGCTGGAGCAGCAGGCTCAGCCCCAGCACCAGCGGCGAAAACCAGTTGATCGCATAGATGAGCAAACCCTGACCCGCGACCTGGCTCGACAAGGCGAGCAGGATCACCGGTCCCCATTGCTGCGGCATCACCTGTTCGCCCATCAGATTGGCCGCCAGCAATAGCGGCCCGGCACCCGCCAGACCGGCGACGGCCAGCACCGACCAGCTGTCGAGCCCGCGCCGGACCTGCTGCACCATCAGCAGATAGCCGGTATAGAAGAGCCCGGCGAGCAGGCACAGAAGATCGCCGTGGAAGTTGCGCGGCGACAGTTCATAGCTGCCCCCCATCAGGATGGCGGCGCCCGCCGCCGCCAGCGTCAAGGCGCCCAGCTGGATCGGGCGCAGCCTCTGTCCCAAGATCAGCACGCCCCAGAGCGGCAGCGCGAAGGCGCTGACATTGGCGAACAGGGTGGCGTTGGCGACCTTGGTGTGGGCGATGCCGGCATGCCAGCTGGCAAGATCACCGGAAAAGAACAGCCCGGCGCCCAGCAGCATCGCCCATTGCCCCGGCGACAGCCGCGCGCGCCGCAGGCCGGGCCAGGCAAAGGGCAGCAGCACCGGCAGGGCGAGGGCGAGCCGCCAGAAGGCGCTCGCCACCGGGCCGACATCGGTCATCCGCACCAGCACCGGGCCGATGGCGAGCACGACATTGGCCAGGATCAGCGCCGGAAAGGCGAGCGCGGGCGCTTTTGTCTCCGGGGCAGGGGTTGAACTGGACATGACGGCTCCCTAGCTGCCTTTCCACAGCAAGTCCCGTTGCAAAATGCAACTGTGGTGAAGGGAGTCTCATGACCAGCCTGTTCGATTCGATCCAGCTCGGCGCCATCGCCGCGCCCAACCGCGTGCTGATGGCGCCGCTGACGCGCGGCCGCGCCACCCGCGACCATGTGCCCACGCCCATCATGGCGGACTATTATGCCCAGCGCGCGGGCGCGGGCCTCATCATCAGCGAGGCGGTGGGCATTTCGCGGCAGGGATTGGGATGGCCCTATGCGCCGGGTCTGTGGACGGACGCGCAGGTCGAAGGCTGGAAGCCGGTGACGGAGGCGGTGCATCGCGCCGGCGGGCGGATCATGGCGCAGCTCTGGCATATGGGGCGGCTCGTCCATTCCGATGTGACCGGCGAGCAGCCGGTTTCCTCCAGCGCGATTGCCGCGCCGGGCCATGCCCATAGCTATGAGGGCAAGCCCGATTACGAAACGCCGCGCCCGCTGGAAATCTCCGAAATTCCCGCGCTGCTCGACAGCTATGGGCAGGCCGCGCGCAATGCCATCGCGGCCGGCTTTGACGGGGTGCAGATCCACGCCGCCAACGGCTATCTGATCGACGAATTCCTGCGCGACGGCGTCAATCGGCGCAATGATGCCTATGGCGGCAGCGTCGACAATCGCGTGCGCCTGCTGCGTGAAGTGACGCAGGTGGTGGTCGAGGCGGTGGGCGCCGAGCGGACCGCCGTGCGCCTGTCGCCCAATGGCGATACGCAGGGCACCGATGACAGCGACCCGGCCAGCCTGTTCCGGGTCGCGGCGCAGGCGCTGGACCGGTTCGGCCTTGCCTTTCTCGAGCTGCGGGAACTGACGCCGGGCGGCACCTATGGCAGCAGCGACGTGCCGCGCCAGTCGCCCCTCATCCGCCAGCATTTTCGCGGGCCGCTGGTGCTGAACAGCGATTATGACAAGGATGGGGCGCAGGCCGCGATCGACAGCGGCGTGGCCGATGCCATCGCTTTCGGCCGGCCCTTCATCGCCAATCCCGATCTGGTGGAGCGGCTGCGCAGCGGCGCGCCGCTCACGCCGTGGGATAGCAGCAGCTTCTATAGCCGGGGCGTGGAGGGCTATACCGACTATCCGGCGCTCGAACCCGTCGGCTGATGAGCAGCGCCGATCCGGCGCCGGAATAGGAAACGCCCGCTCCGGTCCGGCCGGGGCGGGCGTCTTTCGTCAGGGGATCAGGCGCCGAACCGTTCGCGCATCGCCAGCATGGCGATTGCCGCCTTGGCCGCTTCGCCGCCCTTGTCCTTCTCGTCGGGGCGGGCGCGGGTGAGCGCCTGCGCCTCATTTTCCACGGTCAATATGCCGTTGCCGATGGCAATGCCGTCCATGCTGAGCGCCATCAGGCCGCGCGCGCTTTCATTGGCGACGACCTCGAAATGATAGGTTTCGCCGCGGATCACCACGCCGATGGCGACGAAGCCGTCATAGCGGCCGGTTTCCGCCGCCATCGCCACCGCGCCGGGGATCTCCAGCGCGCCGGGCACCGTCACCACCTCATGCCGGTGGCCTTCGGCTTCCAGCGCCGCTTTCGCGCCTTCGATCAGCAGGTCGTTCAGATGGTCGTAGAAGCGCGCTTCGACGATCAGGAATTTGGCCATGTCGGGGTCCTTTACAGCTCGATCGGCCGCTGCCCAACCACGGCCAGGTCATAGCCGTCAAGCGCGATCAGGCTATGATGGCTGTTGGTGAGCAGGATCATGTCATGCACGCCCAGTTCCGCCAGCAGCTGCGCGCCCACGCCATAGTCGCGCAGTTCGTCCATGCCGGCCGGCGCGGCGCCGCCCAGCCGCTCGACGCAGCGGGTAACGAAATCGCTGCGGCCGGCCTGATCGGTCAGGATGACGACCAGCCCGGTGCCTTCGCGGCCGATAATTTCCATCGACTTCGCCAGCAGGTCGCCGCGCGGCCCCATGGCGCCATAGACATCGTCCAGCAGCGACAGCTGATGCATGCGCACCAGCGTCGGCTGGTCGGGGGTGACATGGCCCTTTTGCAGCACCAGCTGCTCGGTCTGGGTCGCGCGATTATAGAAGCTGATCGCCTTCCACTCGCCGCCCCAGCGGCTGAGGAAAGCGGTCTCGGCGCGGCGCTCCACCATATGGTCGTGACGACGGCGATAGGCGATCAGGTCGCGAATCGTGCCGATCTTCATCTTATGCTTGCGGGCGAAGGGGATGAGGTCGTCCAGCCGCGCCATGGTGCCGTCGTCGTTCATCACTTCGCAGATGACGCCCGACGGATTGAGCCCGGCCAGCCGCGCGACATCGACCGCCGCTTCGGTATGGCCGGTGCGGACCAGCACCCCGCCATCCTTGGCGACCAGCGGGAAGACATGGCCGGGGCTCACAATGTCCGCCGCGCCCTTCGCCCCGTCGATTGCGACCGACACGGTGCGCGCGCGGTCGGCGGCGCTGATCCCGGTCGAGATGCCCTCGCGCGCCTCGATCGACACGGTGAAGGCAGTTTCATGCCGCGATCCATTGTTGCGACTCATCAGGTCGAGACCCAGATGATCGACCCGCGCCTTGGTCAGCGCCAGACAGATCAGCCCGCGTCCATGGGTCGCCATGAAATTGATCGCATCGGGCGTCGCCATCTGCGCGGGGATGACCAGATCGCCCTCATTTTCCCGATCCTCGTCATCGACCAGAATGAACATGCGGCCGTTGCGCGCTTCGTTGATGATCTCCTCCGGGCTGGCGAGGGCGGTGCCGCCTTCGCGCTTGAGCAGATAATCTTCCAGCTTGCCCAGCGTTTCGGCGGTGGGGTTCCAGTCGGCTTCGCCCAGGCGGCGCAGCGAATTTGCGTGCAGCCCGGCGGCGCGGGCAAGGCCGGAGCGCGAAATGCCGCCTTCGCTGACGAGCGTGCGGACCGAATCGATGAGGCTGGAGAACATGAGCTTGCTTCTTTCCAGTGACGACTATGTGCCCGGATATCACATCGCGATGTGATAATTGCAAGCTCTATTCACACGCCTATGCGCGCACGCTCTGCATGCGGGCGAGATAACGGGCGAGAATATCGATCTCCAGATTGAAGGTTCGGCCTTCGGTCGGCGCATCCAGGGTCGTTACATCGGCGGTGTGCGGGATGATGTTCAGGCCGAAGTGGCAGCTGCCATCCGCCTGATCTTCCACGCTGTTCACCGTGAGGGAAATGCCGTCGACGGTGATCGACCCTTTTTCCGCCAGCGCCGGGGCCAGGTCCGCCGGGGCCGCGATGACGAGGCGCAGCGAATCACCCTGCGGTGTTGCCGACACCAGCCGGCCGATGCCGTCGACATGGCCGGTGACGATATGGCCGCCCAGTTCTTCGCCGACTTTCAGCGCGCGCTCCAGGTTGAGCCGGCCGCCTTCCCGCCACAGGTTAGGCGCCGTGCGGGCGACGGACTCGGCCGAGACATCGACCGCGAACCAGTCCGGCCCCTTTTCCACCACGGTCAGGCAGGCCCCCGAACAGGCGATGGATGCGCCGATCGCGACCATGTCCATGTCATAGCCGCAGCCGATGACGAGCCGCAGGTCGCCGCGCTGTTCGGCGCTGCGGATGGTGCCGATGTCGGTGATGATGCCGGTGAACATGGGCTTGGGACCGCTCCAGATAAAGGTGATGCGTCATCTAGGCATTGCGTGCCTGCGCGTAAAGGCCGGGGCCAAGGAGCATGGCTTGTGGGAAATGGAACGGCAGGGGCGTGATCTGGCCACCCTCTAGGTTCAACGCAGCGTGCGCTACTGTGGTGAATTTGAAATAGGCCGCATTATAGCGGCCAGGCTCGGAGCCTACCTCACGATGTGACGAACTTCAGATTCATCAGGGTCACTAGCTGCCGCGCGTCCGTTCGTACAGAGCCATGCTGTCGGCGCCCAGCCGTCGCTCGTCGCGCAGGCGCCAGCGGCCATGGGCTTCGGCCAGATCGGCCAGGCCGATGTCGCCGACAGATGCCAGCCCATCCCCGATCAGGATCGGCGCGCGATAGAGCAGCAGATGATCGACCAGATCGGCGTGCAGGAAGGCGGCGGCGGTGCCCGCGCCTCCTTCGACCAGCAGATGGTCGACATGCTGGAGCGTCGCGATTTCCTGCGGCGATCCAATCCGCTCCCAGCCCGGCGGCGCGTCGGTCCGGCTCAGCAGGATGCGGCGCGGGCTGCGCCGCTCCAGCCCCGGCAGCCGCACATCGAGGCGCGGTGCGTCGGCGCGCAA
>DAMDPH010000189.1:0-5207 GCA_032082785.1 Sphingobium sp.
GGGCGCGAGACGCAGGCCGGGCCGGCGCGCCGGATCTGGGCCGCCAAGCCGGCCGCTCTCGTCGAATTGCTGGGCGCGTTTGCCGCTCCGGCCAGAGCCGCGCCCGCGATGGCGGAGGCCCGCAGCAGCGGCGCCGTCATCGACGAGCGCCTGCCGCAAAGCGCGATCCGCCCGGAATATCGCACAAGTGGGCGTCCGCTGCTCTAGCCATGTCTCTTTTCTCCTATCCTCGACCATCTTTTTTGCGGTTTAGTGCGGCAGAAATCGCATCTAGTTGATTTTACACGATAATTAAAAAGCAATTTTTCGGGAACCGGCGGAACCAAATCGCGCCGCGGCGGGTTATGCACCCCGGATAGCAAATCTTTTGCCCCCCGCTCTTGCTATCCACAAAAACATGAGCCCGGAACGCATCTCCCCCCCCCCGACGCGTTCCGGGCTCAGAATTTTTCGGGGCATTCCCATCTTCATCGGATAAGTTTTCGCAAGCGGAACGCTTTGCCCGCATGCGGGTTCTGCCTTGGCACCGGCCGGATGCTGTCCGACCGGCTCAGGTTCCAAAGGAGACGATCGATGACGAAGAAGATCCTGGCAGCGCTGCTCCTCACCGGGTCGCTGATGGTCGCCGCATGCAACACCGTCGAAGGTGCCGGCCGCGACGTGCAGAGCGCCGGCGAAGCAGTCGAAGACGCGGCGAACTGACGCCCGCCTGATTAAAGTCCCGCTCCCTAGCAGCCCGCCTTGTCACGAGGCGGGCTTTTTTTTGGGGTCAGGCTGACGCCTCTTCGCCCGCCATGTCGTCCTTGTTCGCCTGTTTGCGGTCGGTGAACCAGATGGCGAAGATGGTGACTTCGTACAGCAGGATCAGCGGGACGGCGAGCATCAGCTGCGACACGACATCGGGCGGGGTCAGCACTGCCGCCAGAACGAAGGCCGCAACGATCATATAGCGGCGCATGCCCTTGAGCTGCGCCCGGGTGACGAAACCCGCGCGGTTCAGCAGCATCAACAGCACCGGCATCAGGAAGCTGATGCCGAAAGCCAGAATGAACTGCATGACGAGGCCGAGATAGGCATCGGCGCTGGGCAGCGCCTCGACCGACAGGCCGCTACTGTCCCCCTGAAATTGCAGGAAGAAGTGAAAGGCCGTGGGCATCACCACGAAATAGGCGAGGCTCGCGCCCATCGCGAAGAGGAAGGGCGTTGCCAGGATGAAGGGCAGCAGCGTCTTCTTTTCCTTGGCATAAAGCCCCGGCGCGACGAACGCCCACAGCTGGTTGGCGATGATCGGGAAGGACAGGCAGAAAGCGCCGAACACTGCGATCTTCACCTGGACGAAGAAGGCTTCATACAGCTTGGTATAGACCAGCCGCCCGCCGGCATCGCCAAAGGCTTCCTTGAGCGGATGGACGAGGACCGCAAACAGCTGCTCGGAAAAATAGAAGCAGACGGCGCCGGTCAGGAACAGCGCATAGACGCACTTGAGCAGGCGACCGCGCAGTTCGATCAGGTGGTCGAGCAAGGGCGCCTTGCTCTCGTCAATATCGTTGATCATGCGGCCGCGTCATCCTTGCGCGGGAGGACAGGCTCGGCGGCGGGCGCCGGCTCGGCGACATAGGGCGGCTTGTCGGCAGGCGCTTCGGCAACGAAAGGCGGCTTTTCGGCCGGCGCTTCCGCCACATAGGGCGGCTTGGCTTCGGCGGGAGCGGCAGCGTCGGCATCTGCCGGCGCATTGTCATCGGGTGCGGGGTCATCGGGTGCGGGCAGCGCCTCCATCGCCGGGGAGTCGGCCGGATGCTCGGCCATGATGCGCCGATTCTGCTCAGCCCATTTCTTTTCCAGTTCCTCCAACTCCACCTCGCGCACCATGGCGTCGATGCCGGTGCGGAAATGGCGCGCCATATTCTGCGCCTTGCCGACGATCTGCCCTACTTTGTAGAGCGCGCGCGGCAGGTCCTTGGGGCCGATGACGATCACCGCAATGATGACGATCACCAGAAATTCGGTCGAATCGATGCCGAACATGCGGGACTACCAGCCGGGCCGGGCGATCAGGCCTTGGTCTTTTCTTCAGTCGAGCTGGTCGACGTCGCCGGCGCATCCTGTTCGGGAACGCGATGCCCCTCGATGCGGGTCGCGGGCTTGGCGGGCGTGACGTCGTCATCGTCGTCGGCCATGCCCTTTTTGAAGCTCTTGATACCCTTGGCCACGTCACCCATCAGGCCAGAGATACGGCCACCGCCGAACAGCAGCATGACGACCAGGAGCACGATCACCCAGTGCATCAGCGAAAAGGAACCCATCTTCAAATACTCCTGAAAGGAGGCCTATTTAGGCCTCTTCCTCGTCTTTTTCCAGAACGGATTGGCTACTTAGCCCCTCCAGTGCCAAATCCACCGGATCGAGAAGTCCGGCTGCCCGCAAATCCTCGATCCCCGGAAGGTCGCGCCGGCTGCTAAGCCCGAAATGTGACAGAAACTCTACGGTGGTGGCATAGATGAGCGGACGACCCGGTACTTCCCGGCGGCCGGCCGGGCGGACCCAGCCTGCTTCCATCAGCACGTCGAGCGTGCCCTTGCCCACCTGCACCCCGCGAATGGCTTCTATCTCCGCGCGGCTGACCGGCTCATGATAGGCGATAATCGCCAGCGTTTCCATGGCGGCGCGGGACAATTTGCGGCTCTCGTCCCGCTCGCGCCGCAAGATATGGGCCAGATCGGCGGCGGTCTGGAAATGCCAGTGCCCGCCCCGCTCGACCAGATTGACGCCGCGCCCGGCATAATCCTCGGTCAGTTGGGCGAGCGCGCCCGCAATGTCGCCATCACCCACATGGACGCGCAGCTCGGCCGGGCTGAGCGGCGCTTCCGCCGCGAACAGCGCCGCTTCGACCGCGCGGAGATAATCGTCCGGTTCGCGGGTCATGCCGGCTGGCCTACGGTGACGGGCTGGGCCGCGCGCAGGAAGATGGGCGCGAAAATCTCATCCTGGCGGATTTCCACCCGCCCCTGCTTCGCCAGTTCGAGCGCGGCGACGAAGCTGCTGGCAAGCGCGGACTTCACCATCGGGCTGGGCTGATCGCCGGGCAGGAAGGATTCGAGCCGGGTCCAGTCGAGCGCCGCGCCGATCAGCCGGCCCACCCGCTGGATCGCCTCGTCCAGCGTCATCACCTGCCGCACCGCGACGGTATGAACGACCGGCCGGGTGCGGGCGCGGATCGCGCCATAGGCCTGGATCATGTCGAACAGCGTGGCGCTCCACTTCGCCTTGCGGACGAGGCGCAGTCCTTCGGGCGCGGGGCGGACGAAGACGTCGCGGCCGATCCGGTCCCGCGCCATCAGCCGGGCGCCAGCCTCCCGCATCGCGTTGAGCCGCTGGAGCCGCAATTGCAGCCGCAGCGCCAGTTCCTCGGGGCTTGGTTCCGGCTGCGCCTCACGCGGCAGCAGCAGCGAGGATTTGAGATAGGCGAGCCAGGCCGCCATCACCAGGTAATCAGCCGCCAGCTCCAGCTTGAGCTGGCGCGCGCCGTCGATAAAGTCGAGATATTGCTCGGTCAGCGCGAGGATGGAGATTTCGCGCAGGTCGACCTTCTGCGCGCGGGCGAGCGTCAGCAGCAGGTCGAGCGGCCCCTCCCAGCTGTCGAAGCTGACCGTCAGCGTCTCGGGATGCGGCGCGCCAAGGGGCGCCTCGGCCAGCGCCTCGATCATGCAGCCGCGAGCGCCAGCAGTTCGTCGCGGGTGGCCAGCAATTGCTCCAGCGGCGGCCCCGATGCGGCGTCGACCGCCGGCACCAGCGCCCGGTCGAGCCGCGCCCGCGCCATGTCGCCGATGGGCGACAGCTTTTCCGCAATGTCGATCATCTCGTCCATCCGCCCCCAGCAGTTGAGCGCGAGATCGCATCCCGCCGCCACCACATTGGCGGCCAGCGTCGGAATGTCGCCCTGCAACGCCTTCATGTCGAGATCGTCGGACATGAGCAGCCCGTCGAAGCCGATGCGGCCGCGAATGATGGTTTCGATCACATGAGGCGACAGGCTGGCCGGCAGCTCCGCGTCCCAGGCGGTGTAGACGACATGGCCGGTCATGCCGATCGGCGCGCGATGAAGGGTGCGGAAGGGCGCAAGGTCGCTTTCCAGCTCCGCCTCGGTCGCGGTGACGACCGGCAGTTCCTTGTGACTGTCGACCATCGCGCGGCCATGGCCGGGCATATGCTTGATGATGCCGGTGACGCCGCCCTCGGCCAGCCCGTCCAGCACCGCGCGGCCCAGCGCCGCGACCCGCATCGGATCGCGCCCCAGCGTGCGGTCGCCCATCACGTCGCTCGCCCCGTCCTGCCGCACGTCGAGCAGCGGCAGCGCGTCGACATTGATGCCCGCCTCCACCAGCGTCAGAGCGATGGCGCGGGCGTTGGCGCGGGCGGCCGCCATGGCGCTCGACGGCGCGACGTCATAGAGCCGGTCGAAGGCCGCGCCCGCCGGAAATTCCGGCCAGACCGGCGCTTTCATCCGGGTGACGCGGCCGCCTTCCTGATCGATCATGATGAGCAGGTCGTCGCGCCCGTGCAGCGCCCGCAGATCATCGGTCAGCGCGCGCAGCTGCGCCTTGTCGACCACGTTGCGGGCGAAGAGGATATAGCCGGCCGGCTCCGCATCGGCGAAGAAGGCTCGTTCGTCGCCGGTCAGCGCGACGCCGGAAAGACCGAAGATCACGGGTATCATGAGTCGATGCTAACGCCTGTCGCGGCGATTGTCGAAGGGGAAGCGGCGCGCCATCGAACCGCCCGCCGCATCGGAGGCTGTCTGGGAATGCGGCTATGGCCCATCGCGGCCCTTCGACAGGCTCATGACAACTTCAGAAGGGCGGCCCGATGCAACCAGCCTGCTAATTGATGACGAGGCAGCTTTCGCCCGCAACCTTGAGCCGGCCGCAGATGGTGCTGGCCTGTGCGCCCGCATCGGCCCGCAGGCGATAAAGGGTGCCGCCGCCCACCGGGGTCGGTTCGACATTCATGCTGAGCGGCGCGAGATAGGCGAAGCGCTTGGACAGTTTCTTCCATGCATCCTTGGCGCCCGCCTGGCTGCCATAGGCGCCCAGCTGGATCATGCCGCTGCGCGCGCTGGGCTGCGGGGTGGCGGCCTTGGCCGGCGCCTTGGTCTCGTCGGCGACGCGGGCGTTCACGCTTTGCGTCGGCTTGGCCGGGGCGTCGGCGCG
>DAMDPH010000190.1:0-5207 GCA_032082785.1 Sphingobium sp.
ATGCGGGCGGCAGCTATGCGGCGCGCGACCCGGAGGCGCTGCGTGCCTATGGCGAGGCGGAGCGGCGCGCGGTGGTGGAGGCGGCGACGCTGCTGCGGGAGGCGGGGCATGACTGCCCGGTGGTGAGCGTCGGCTCCAGCCCCACCGCTCATGGCGCCGCGCATCTGGACGGCGTGACCGAGGTGCGGGCGGGCGTCTATGTGTTTTTCGATCTGGTGATGGTGGGGATCGGCGTCTGTTCGCTCGACGACATCGCCCTGTCGGTGCTGGCGACGGTGATCGGCCATCAGAAGGAGAAGGGCTGGATCCTGGTCGACGCCGGTTGGATGGCGCTGTCACGCGATCGCGGCACCGCGTCGCAGCCGGTGGATCAGGGCTATGGGCTGGTTACCGATCTGGCGGGGCGGCCCTATGGCGACCTGATCGTCGAGCAGGCCAATCAGGAACATGGCATTCTGGCGCTACGCGCCGGCGCGACCGGGACGCTGCCGTCGCTGGCGGTGGGCGACCGGGTGCGCATCTTCCCCAACCATGCCTGCGCCACTGCCGCCCAGCATGACCGCTATCATGTGGTGCGCGGCGCGGGCGAGGCGGTGGAGGCGGAATGGCCGCGCTTCAACGGCTGGTGAGGGGCGACCGCCGCGATCAGGGGGCGATGACGACCCGGTTCCGCCCGGCGCGCTTGGCCTGATAAAGGGCGTCGTCGGCGCGGGCGATCAGGTGCGGCAACAGCGGCGTGCCGTCGCCCTGTTCCTCCGCCTCCTGCCGGCCCGCCGCCGCGCCGACGCTGATATGCACGTCGAGCATCGCGCCGCCGGCCGGGATCGGCGTGCCGGCGATGATGCTGCGCAGCCGTTCGGCGATGGTGGCCACTTCCTCGCTCTGGGTGGTGTCGAGCAGGGCGACGAACTCCTCGCCGCCGAAGCGCGCGAACAGGTCGCGGTCGCGCAGCGCCTCGCGGCAGCGGCGGGCGACGGTCTTGAGCACTTCATCCCCGGCGGGGTGGCCATGATTGTCGTTGATCGACTTGAAATGATCGACATCGATCATCAGCAGCGACACCGAACGGCCTGCGGCGAGCCGGGTGCCGATAATCTGGTCGGCCCGCTCCTCAAAGGCGCGGCGGTTGGGCACGCCGGTCAGCGCGTCCGACATGGCAAGCTGACGCAGTTCACTCGCCATGCGAAGTTCGGCGGTTATGTCATTGAGCAACCACACCCGCCCGCGCTCGCCATCGCCGCGAATGGGGTGGGTGTCGACCTCCAGCGTGCGGTCGCCAAGGTCCCAATGGGTGACGGCGGCATAGTCGACATTCGCCACCAGCTGATTGAAGGTCGCCTCCAGCTCGTCGCAATTGAGGCAGCGCTGGCGCAGCATGCGCATCGGTTCGACCAAGGCCGCGGCCTGATGCGTGCCCGCGTCGACGCCGAGATAGTCGGCGGCGCGCGCATTGACGATGGCGCGCTGCCCATCGCCGTCGACGAGGATGATGCCGGTGGGCACCGTTTCGCACAGGTCGGTGAACTGGTCGCGTATCTCCATCTGCCGCTGCGCAGTGCGGCGGGCGGCGAAGAGCAGGGAGAGGCTGGGCGTCAGCAGCGACAGATCGGCGATCAACGCGCCGGCGGGTGGCGCGTCGGTCCACAGGATCAGCAGACCGCTGGCGGGCGCATGGTCGAGCGGCACCGGCAGGAACAGCAGCTGCGCCACCGGCGCGTCCAGCGCATCGAGCAGCGCGACAGGCAGGCGAAAGCCGGCGGCGGACTTGGGTGTTCCGTTCCAGTCGCCGGGGCCGAACCCCTTTGGCTGAAGGCTGAAGCGGCGGCCGATGGGCTGTGGGGCAGCCGCGACCGGCACCGCGCGGCCGCCGGCATCGACTTCCAGCGCGACGACGAGCTGCGCGCCCACCGTGTCCTGCGCGAAGCGGCAAAGGGCGGCGAGGGCGTCCTGCTCGCTGCTCATGCCGCGCCGTCCAGATGGCGGGCCAGCGTCTCGCGCAGCTGATCGGGGGCGGTGATGTGCGGCAGATGTCCCTCCGCATCGATAATGTCGAGCGTCGCACCGCTGATTGTGTCGGCGAGCCAGTGGCCGACCTCGACCGGCACCGCCACATCGACGCTGGTCTGGATGACATGCACCGGCAGGCGCAGTCGCGCGACCGCCCGGCGCACGTCCGCCGACCAGATGGTGCGGGAGGCGGACAGCGCTATGTCCGGGCGCATCAGATAGAGGGTGCGCGAAAATTGCTCGATCGCCCGCTCGTCGGGCACGCCCACCACCAGCGGTGCGAAACCCGCGACCCATGCCTGATAATTAGCGGACATGGCATCGAGGATGCGATCGACATCGGCCTGCTCGAAACCGCCGACATAAGGCGGGTCGTTCAGATAGCGGGGGGAGGTGCCGACCATGATCAGCCGCTCGAACCGTTCGGGGCGGACGCTGGCGGCGATGGCACCGATCATGCCGCTCATCGAATGGCCGATATAGGTGCATGTCCCGACATCCAGCTCGTCGAGCATCTCGATGAGATCGTCGACATAGCCATAGAGCGATTCGTGGCGGTCGAAATCATAGCTGGCCGCGCCGCCCGCGCCCGATCCGGCGAGGTCGAAACTGACCGTATCGAACCGCTCCTCGCACCAGGGACGCAGCGCCGACCAGCTATTCTGGTCGGTGCCGAACCCGTGCGACAGGATCAATGTGCGGGCACCCTTACCGGATCGCTGCCCATGTTGCTGTTCAAAGCGGCTCGTCATATCCGTTGCTTTACCGTTTGTTTTTACAAACAAAAAGCCACTGAAGAGCAAATAGGGTCGAGCGGTTGGCGGGCAAGCCGACCGGCAGGGAATCAGGCCCGCCGGCTAAGCTGCTGCCACCATCGCCGCGTTAGCGATGGGCCGCGGCCCATCAATGCGCGGCGGCGCTCGGCTCCTGCGCATTCCAGGCCGCGACCTGATCGCGCGTCTTGGCCAGCATCGCGTCGAGGGCGGCGCGGTCATAGGCCTTGCCGCGCATCACCACGGTGGCGATGGCGCGGGTGGCGGCGATATCGTCGAGCGGGTTGCGATCGAGCAGGACGAGATCGGCGGCCTTGCCGGGCGCGATGCTGCCATAGCGGTCGAGCTGGCCGAACCAGGCGGGGCCGGCGCGGGTGGCGGCGGAGAGCGCCTGGGCCGGGGTCAGACCTTCCTTCACGAACAGCGCCATTTCATCGTGCAGGCCGATGCCCGGATAGTTGAAGCTGTTGAGAAAGCCCGCATCCGTGCCGGCGATGATGGTGACGCCGGCCTTCTGCAACAGCGGCAGGATGGCGGCCATGCGGTTAAAATGGGCATGGCGCGCGGCGATGGCGGCGGCATCGGCCTGCGCGGCGCGCTGGATGCGCCAGTCATAGGTCTTGCGCAGCTTCGGCCCGATATAGGCGAGATAGGGATCGTCGGCATGACTATCCTCGTCCAGCCAGGCGAGGATGCGGCTGCCGTTCAGCGTCGGGGTGACGAACACGCCCTTGTCGGCGAAGTTTCGATAGGCGGCCATGGCGGTGTCGGTGTCGAACCCGCTGTCGAGGCGGCGGCCGGCCTCGGCCCGGTCGATGCGGCCGGCGGCGAAATCGGTGACGATGGCGGCTTCGTCGCGCACGCCGGCCTTATAGGCATAGTCGAGATGCTCGATCGAACTGATGCCGGCATCGACCGCCTGCTCGACGGTCAGGGCCATGGGGATATGGCCGGAACTGCGCAGGCCGAGAGCGCGCGCCTGCGACAGGGCGTAGAGGAACAGGTCGGGCTTGAGCGTGCTGTCGGTGATCTTGACGAAATCCACCTTGTCACGCTGTTGCAGGCGGGTGAGCGCGGCGTCGACATCGGCCTTGCTGCCGACCTCGATCGTGCCCTTCCACACCGGGGCGATCCCCTCGATCTTGGCGCCGGAGGTGAGCAGGCGCGGGCCGAACAGCGTGCCGTCCGCAATCCGGCCGCGCCACTCCAGCACGCTGCCGGGCAGGTCGCCCGAACAGTCGCGGATGGTGGTGATGCCATGGGCGACATAGAGCGGGAGGAGCGCCTTATTCTCTTCGATCATTTCCGGGCCGCCGCCGAAATGGACATGCATGTCCCACAAAGCGGGAATGAGGAAGCGGCCCTTGCCTTCGATCGACGTGCCGGCACGCCAGTCCTTGGCGATGCGGCTGTCGGGGCCGACGGCGACGATATCCTCGCCGCGCCAGACGACCGCCTGATCGGCGACGGTGCGGCCCTGTTCGACGTCGATGACGGCGACATGCCGGATCATCATGTCGGCGCGCTGCGGGGCGGCGACGGCGGGCGCGGCGATCAGCGCGATCAGAGGGAGGGCGGCGGCGGCCAGCCAGGTCTTCATCACGCGTCGTCCTCCCATATAGAAAGGGCAGCAGTGTAGCGCGCGCCTCATCATGCGCAAATTAGATGTTGGAATGACGATCATTCACATCAATAATGATGGCCATGTTCGATCCCCGCCTGCTGCGCAGCTTCGTCGCCATCGCCGACAGCGGCAATTTCACCCGCGCGGCCGAGCGGCTCAACATGACGCAATCGACCATCAGCCAGCAATTGGGCCGGCTGGAGCAGATGGCCGGCCATGCGCTGGTCGACCGGTCGGCACGGCCGGTATGCCTCACCGCCATGGGGGAGCGGCTGATCGGCCAGGCCCGGCGTATCCTGTCGCTCAGCGAGGATGCGGCCTTGCTGCTGCGCGATCCGGCGGGGACGGCGGCGTTGTCCATCGGCCTGCCGGAGGATCTGGCGACCGGACCGATGGCACAAGCCTTTGCCGCTTTTGCCCGGGCGCATCGCCATATCCGGCTGGATGCCACAACCGGGCTGAGCCGCGATCTGGCGCGGCGCTATCGGCAGGGCGAGTTCGACATCGTGATCGTCAAGGAAGCGCGCGCCGACCCAGACTGCCGCGCCGCCTTCGCCGAACCGCTGGGCTGGTTCGAGGCGGCGAGCGGCGGTGCAGGGCTGGCGGGTGAGGCGGCGGCGCTGCCGCTGGTCTGCTTCCCCGCCGGCGGCCTTTATCGCGAGGAGATGTTCGCGCAGCTGGAGCGGGAGGGGCGGCGCTGGTTCGTCGCCTTTACCGGCAGCAGCCTGCAAAGCGTGGTCGCGGCGGTGGAGGCGGGCGTCGGCATATCGCTGCTGCCGCTGGCCGGGGTTGCGGGGGCAGCA
>DAMDPH010000191.1:0-4748 GCA_032082785.1 Sphingobium sp.
GTTCCAGTTGCCCTCGACCAGCCCCGGCCCCTCCGACGTCAGGCCGATATCCCAGCCGATAACGGTGAAACCATCGAGAAAGACCGCATGGGCATGCAAGGCGAGCGCCTGCGCGGCGGCGAGATCCGGCAGCCTATGTCCGGCAATGGTCGCATCGCTCGCGGGATGCCGGTCAAGCCGGACCGGCCCCGCCGACCCGCCGCGCCAGGCCGGGCCGCAGCGCCCGTCCACCATCACCGCCAGCACCAGATTGCCCGCGTTGAAATTATCGACCGGCCGCCCGCCCCCCGCCGACAGCCGCAATAGCTGCGCGCAGATTTCCGGCCGCCCCCTCTCGTCCAGGCAGGTCATGATGCGCAGCGTCGGTAGGGCGCCGGGCGACAGTGCGAGGAGGTCGTCATGCGTCGGCAGGCAGCGTTGCACCACCCCGCCCCGCCGCCAGAGCCGGCACAGGCGCACGACCAAATCACTTTCCGGCACAGGCCCGGTCGCGCCACGCCATACATGCCCCTCGCGGCGAAAGCGCTCCACCCCCTGCCCCTTCGACCGGTAGCTCGGCTTGGCGATGATGTCGTCCTGCCCCGCCAGCCAGCGGCTCAGATCGTCCCGGTCGCCGTCCCAGCCCGGCGCCACCGGCAGACCGGCCGCGCTGGCCCGGCGCGCGAACAACTGCTTGTTCTTCAACGGATTGGCCAGCAGCGGAAAGGCGCCGGGATTGAGCAGGCGATGCAGCCCCTTGCGCGTCCGCATCGACAGGCCCCGTTCCCGCACCGCCGGCGCGAGCAGCCGGCGCTCGCTCGCCGACCAGCCGCCGTCGCGATGCGCAAGACCCAGCATATGCCCCATGAGCCGCTGCCCGGCGGACCAATGCTGCAACAGCCCCTCCCGATAGGCGAGGAGCAGAGGATTATCCCGTGCGGCGCGGCCGATCGGGCGCAGGGTCAGCATGGCGGGAAAAGCGGGTCAGGCGGCGTCGCTGGCACGGGCGCTCCGCGCCTCCAGCAGGGCGCTGGCGATGGCTCGGGTGCGCTCATTATCGACATCGATGGCGACTGCCCCGTCGCTCAGGATCACTGGAGCGATCAACAGGCGGAGGCGGCGGGAGAAGCGCGCAAAGGCTTGTGCCAGCGTGCCGATGCCCAGCCGGAAACGGATGAGGTTGAGCAGGCCGAAAGCACCGACGATGCGCAGCGGATGCTTCACGAACTGCCCGCCCGACCGGAACGTCTCCGCCGCCGCCAGCGCCGCCCGGTTCTTCAGCCAATAGCTGTTGCAATTGCTGTAATGATCGTCGGCAAAGCGGTAGAATTTGCGCTGCCCGGTCGGGTGCGCGGCCAGCACTGAGGCGCGACGGGTGAAGGCGACCGCGGCGTCCGCCGTCTGCGCGGCGCAGCCGTCGAGAAATTCCGCCACCGCACTTGCCGACAGCAGCACATTGTCGGCGGTGGTGATGAGCAGGGGAAAGCTGGCCCCCTCCGCCGCCGCCAGCACGCTGTCCACCAGATTGGGCTGGGCAGCGATGGGGCGCAGCCGCCCGGTCGCGAGCAGCCCGCGCAAGGGCGCGAGCGTCTGCAACAGCTCCGGCTCCTCGATCGCGACGCGGATTTCGCCGATGCGGTCGCTCGCCGCGAGCGCCTCCACCACATGCAGCAGCATCGGCTGCCCGGCGACCGGCACCAGGCATTTATGCGTGACGTCGGCCGCGCGCGCGAGCGGGTCGGTCAGCCCGTCGCGCTTGCCGGCGAGGATGAGCGCCGTCGTGCCACCCCGCATCAGGCAGCGACTCGCGCGGGCACAGGGGTCAGCAGGCCATGCCGCGCCAGGCTGTGCGCGACGATCGTCTCCACCAGCATCGCATGGTCGATGCCGAGCGAGCGGGCGGAACGGGAAATCGTCTTCTTCGACCAGAGGTTGCAGGACAGATTGACCTCCATGAACAGGAGGCTGTCGCTCGCGGGGTCGTAGCGGAATTCGAACCGGCCATAGTCGAATGGCCAGAGTTCGGGCAGCAGCCGCGCGGTCATCGCCTCCAGCCGCTCCCGCAGCGCCTTGTCCTCGACCAGCTGCAAGGGATCGTCGCCGGCATCGATCAGCCCGCGCTTTTCCTCATAGCTGCGTTCGCGATGCGGGTCGGCGGGCAGATAGATCATCGGCGGCAGGATCCAGGGCGCGCCGCCGCTCCCCCCGACCACCGGCACCGCCACGTCGAGCAGCGGCGCCCATTGTTCGATCAGCACATCCTGGCCAAGGGCGTGGAGGTGATCGGCATGGGCGCGGGCCTCGGCCCAGCTGTCGACCATCGCCAAGCCCCAGGAGGCGGAGGAAGCATTGGGCTTCACCACCAGCCGCTCGGCCCGGAACGCCGGTTCCGCCGGCAGGCCGCCCCGACGCAGCAATTGCGCGGGCATGGTCGGCACGCCATGGGCGCGGGCGATCATTTTGCTGAGATATTTGTCGTCGGACACGCCCCGGATGATCGGACTGGCGCCCAGAAACGGCATGGCCCGCCAGCCCAGCAGCAGCGGCGCCAGCATCTCGCTATTCTGGAACCCGCCCCGGTTGAGCAGGGTGATGACGAAATCCACATCGGGCCGATCGAACAACGCGTCATAGCTGTTGGCCACCTGCACGTTCAGGCCGATCGCCTCCAGCGTCGATCGCATCTCATGATGATAGAGGGCATGATTGCCATCCACCGCATCCGGCCGGCCGTCGGCGCATGCATGTTTGGCGAGGAAGAGGATGCGCAGCCGGGCCTTGTCGGCCTGGGACAGGCGCATGCAGCGGTCGACCGGATCAATGGGGGGATCGAAAGGGCTGGTCATGGCGGTCAGCCTATCGCCCGCGCATGACGCCCGCTAGACGCAGCGATGACGGCTACCGGTCGCCGGCGCGACAGCTTGGCGACGGCGCGATGACAGGGCTGTTACGCCCTTGCCGGCGCCTCCTCAGCCGCCGGTCATGTCGAGCGCCAGCGCTTCGGCCACCTTGATGCCGTCGATGGCCGCCGACAGGATGCCGCCGGCATAGCCCGCCCCCTCGCCCGCCGGATAGAGGCCGGAGACATTCAGGCTCTGAAGATCCTTGCCGCGCGTCACCCGCACCGGGGAGGAGGTCCGCGTCTCCACGCCCGTCATCACCGCGTCGGGATGGTCATAGCCTGCAAGCTGGCGGCCGAAAACGGGCAGCGCTTCGCGAAATGCCTCGATCACATAATCGGGCAAGCAGAGCGACAGATCGGTCGGCGTCACCCCCGGTTTGTAGGACGGGACCACCTCGCCCAGCGCGGTCGAGGGGCGACCGGCGAGGAAATCCCCGACCCGCTGGCTCGGCGCCGCATAGGAGGAACCGCCTGCGACATAGGCGAGCGATTCCCAATGCCGCTGAAGATCGATGCCGGCGAGCGGGCCGTCGGGATAGTCGCGCACCGGATCGATGGCGACCACCAGCCCCGAATTGGCGTTGAATTCGGCGCGGCTATATTGGCTCATGCCGTTGGTGACGACGCGCCCCTCTTCGGATGTGGCGGCGACCACGCGACCGCCCGGGCACATGCAGAAACTATAGACGGTGCGGCCATTGCCGCAATGATGCGCCAGGCTATAGGCGGCCGCGCCGAGATCGGGGTGGCCGGCGCAGCGGCCATAGCGCGCGCGGTCGATCCAGCTTTGCGGATGCTCGATCCGCACGCCCACAGAAAAGGGCTTGGCCTCGACATGGACGCCGCGCCGGTGCAGCATTTCGAAGGTCGGGCGGGCGCTGTGGCCCACGGCCATCACGACATGGCTCGCCTCGATGAAACCGCCATCCTGCACATGCAGGCCACGCAGCCGCTGCGTCCCGTCGGCCGCGCGCTCCAGCTCCAGATCGTCGACCCGCGTCTGCCAGCGATATTCGCCGCCCAGCGACTCGATCTGCCGGCGCATCGCTTCGACCATGGAGACCAGGCGGAAGGTGCCGATATGGGGATGCGCCTGCCAGAGAATGTCATCGGGCGCGCCGGCGGCGACGAATTCCTCCAGCACCTTGCGGCCGAGGAAACGCGGGTCCTTCACCCGGCAATATAATTTGCCGTCGGAGAAGGTGCCCGCCCCGCCTTCGCCGAACTGGACATTGCTGTCGGGGTTCAGCTCGCCCCGGCGCCACAGGCCCCAGGTATCCTTGGTCCGCTCCCGCACCACCTTGCCCCGGTCGAGGATGATGGGGCGAAAGCCCATCTGCGCCAGCAGCAGGCCGGCGAACAGGCCGCAGGGGCCGGCACCGATCACCACCGGGCGCAGCGCGGGGCCGGCGGCCGGCGCCTGCGTCACGAAGCGATAGCGGGTGTCGGGCGTCGGCCGTATCTCCGGGTCGCCGGCGAAGCGGGCCAGCACCGCCGCCTCGTCCGCCAGCTCGACGTCGAGCGTATAAACCAGCTGGATCGCGTTTTTCCGCCGCGCATCATTGCCCCGGCGCACCAGACTGTGCCCCAGCAGCGCCTGCGGCTCGATGTCGAGGCGGGCGCAGATGGCGGGCGTCATCGCCTCGGCCGGATGGTCGAGGGGGAGTTTCAATCCTGATAGGCGAAGCATGGTGCGCCTCTAAACGATCTTGGCCTTTTGTTGAAGCGCCAAGGCGCTCCATTCCGCCAGCAGCGCCGCCACCATGCTGAGCCCGGTGAGGGGGAAGAGCAGGCCGATGACCAGCATCAGCGCCGCCACCATGCGACGCGCGGCGGGGTTTGCCGGCGGCGGCGCGCTGAGCCGCCC
>DAMDPH010000191.1:4878-5158 GCA_032082785.1 Sphingobium sp.
AGCAGCAGGCAGAGGCAGCCTGCCAGCATGAGCAGCCGGTTCCCCTCCCCATATTGCTGGCCCTGATGGGTGGCGATGCCCCATTCGACCGTTTTTGCGCCCGCTCCGAACTGCCGCCAGTCCATCCGCCGCACCGCGCCCGATCCGGCGTCGATGGCGAGCGCCCGCGCATCCTGCGCCCGCACCACATGGCTGACGGCCAGATAGGGCGCACCCGGCGCGGCGGGCAGGATCAGCGTGCTGCCGGCGCCAAATCCCTGCCGCACGGCGATGCGCGCCG
>DAMDPH010000192.1:0-5127 GCA_032082785.1 Sphingobium sp.
GCCCGCGCCGCAGACCGCGCCCGCGCCGAAGGCGGCGGGGCCGGCGGACATCATCGTCACCGGCTCGCGCATCGCCCGGCCCGATTATGTCGCCAACAGCCCGATCGTGTCGATCGGCCAGCAGGCGCTGGAAAATACCGGCCAGCTGACGGTCGAGCGCGCGCTGTCGCAGCTGCCGCAATTTTCCGGCGCCTTCGGCCAGTCGAACACCGGCAGCACCAGCACCGGGCTGAACGGCGGGCAGGCCTATGCCAGCCTGCGCGGCCTCGGCTCCAAGCGCACGCTGCTGCTGCTCGACGGGCGGCGCATCCAGCCGTCCAATCCCGACGGATCGGTCGATCTCAACATCCTGCCCGAAGCGCTGATCGAAAATGTCGAGGTCATCACCGGCGGCGCCTCCACCACCTATGGTTCCGACGCCACCGCCGGCGTCGTCAATTTCCGGCTGAAGCGCAATTTCTCCGGCTTTGAGGTCAACAGCCAGTTCGGCATCAGCGATCATGGCGATGGGGAGAGTTTCCGCATCAGCGGCACGCTGGGCGGCGACTTTGCCGACGGGCGCGGCAATGCCGTCCTGTCCTTCGACTATACCAAGCGCTGGCGCGCGCTGGAGAAGGACCGCGACTATTTCTTCTTCCGCAGCAGCACGCCCGGCCTCGCCACCATTCCGCAGGGCAACACCATTTTCGGCGCCAACCGACCCACGCTCGCGGCGGTCAATACGGTGTTCAGCCAATATGGCGTGCCCGCGCTCACGGGCAGCGGCAAAGCCTATACCGGGCAGATCGGGTTCAACATGGACCAGACGCTGTTCAGCACGTCGGGTGTGCCGGTGCTGAACTTCCGCGATCCCGAAACGGACGAAGCCTATATCGTCGACAGCGGCCCCAACAGCCAGCAGATCAATTTCGGCTATGGCGGCGCCTCGCTCCAGTCCGACCTCGACCGCTACACCATTTTCGGCAAGGCCGATTATGAGCTGAGCGACAGCGTCAAGATGTTCGGCCAGTTCAGCTATGTCAGCTACGACTCGCTCGGCATCACCAATCCGACGCTGGCGTCCAACGTCTATGGCCTGACCGTGCCGGTGACCAACCCGTTCATTTCGCCCGACTTCGCCAGCATCCTGGCGTCGCGGCCCGATCCGGCGGCGCCCTTCACCTTCTACAAGGCATTTAACATATTGGGGCCGCGCTATCAGAGCTATAGCTATGACGTCTATCAGATGACCGCCGGCCTGTCGGGCAGCCTGGGCATCGGCGATCTGAGCTGGGAAGCCTATGGCAGCGTCAGCCGCGCCAAGTTCGAGAATGAACAGACCGGCGGCGCCAGCGCATCGGCGGTCGCGCGGCTGCTCGAAAGCCCGACCGGCGGCACTGAATATTGCAAGGGCGGCTTCAACCCGTTCGGCAATCTGACGCCCGACCAGCAATGTATCGACTATATCAGCCGCCGCACGCTCAACACCAACAAGCTGCAGCAACGCACCGTCGAAGGCACGATTCAGGGCGGCCTGTTCGACCTGCCGGCCGGGCAGGTGCGTTTCGCGCTGGGCGCGGACTATCGCTATAATGGCTATGACTTCAAACCCGACGCGCAGCTGGCGCAGCCGGACGGCACCAGCGACGTGCTGGGCTATAGCGTGCTGCGGCCGGCTTCGGGATCGGTGGATACGACCGAAATCTATGCCGAGCTGCTGGTGCCGCTGCTCAAGGATCTGCCGCTGATCGAGGAGCTGAACCTCGACCTTGGCTATCGCTATTCCGACTATAGTTCGGTGGGCGGGGTCCATACCTACAAGGCGGATGTCGACTGGCGCACGAGCGACTGGCTGCGGCTGCGCGGCGGCTATAACCGGTCGATCCGCGCGCCCAGCGTGGGCGAGCTTTACGCCCCTATTTCCACCGGCAGCGTCCGCATCGGCAACCCGACCGCGACCGGCACCAGCGGCGATCCGTGCGACGTGCGCTCCTCCTATCGCAAGGGCGGCGACGCCGCGCAGGTGGCCGCGCTCTGCCTGGCGCAGGGCGTGCCCAAGAGCCTGATCGACAGCTATCAGCTGGGCACGGCGCAGGTGTTCGCGCTCACCGGCGGCAATCCCGATCTGGACGAGGAAACCGCCGACACCTTCTCCGCCGGGGCGGTGATCCAGTCGCCCATCGACGCGCCGCTGTTCAGCGGCCTGTCGCTGTCGGTCGACTGGTACAAGATCACGGTCAAGGATGCGGTGGGGCCGCTGTCGATCGCGCAGGCGTTCCAATTCTGCTTCAATTCGGGCGGCAACAATCCCAATTTCGATCCGAACAATTATTATTGCTCGCTGATCGACCGCAACAGCGCGAGCGGCGTGCCGGTCAATCCGCTCCAGCCCTTGCTCAATCTGGGTCGCTTCGATGTCAGCGGCGTCGATCTTCAGCTCGACTGGCGGTTCGATCTGGAGGCGCTGGGCGTCGGCGCCAATTCCGGCCGCATCGATCTCAATACCGCGATCAGCTATCTGGACAGTTTCAAGATCCAGACGCTGCCCGGTGCGCCGGTCTATGACTATGCCGGCAGCATCGGCGCGTCGGTGGAGCGCACGGCGGGGACGGCGCATCCGCGCTGGAAATCGGTCACCTCGCTCAGCTATCGCTATGGCACGGCGAGCCTCGGCCTGCGCTGGCGCTTCATCGACAAGATGCAATCCTCCGCCCGAATCGTGTCGCCCGACAGCACGACGCGGGGGGTGAAATCCTATCATATCTTCGACCTCAACGGCCGCGTCGAGCTGCCGCAGGAGGTGGAGATGCGGGCCGGCGTCACCAACCTTTTCAACCGCAAGCCGCCGCAGGTGGGTGAGGATCAGGGCAATTATGACGCGCAGAATTACGATGTTCTGGGCCGCTATTTCTTCATCGGCTTCAAGAAGACCTTCTAACCCCGCCCGAGCGGTCCCGGCCCACGCCCCTGCACAAGGGGGTGGCACGGGGCGGGCCGCCCCATAGGATGACCGGCGCGATAACAGGGAGAATGGGAATGACACGCTGGATGCTGGCGGCCTTGGCCGCGTCGACGAGCCTTGCCGCGCCCGCGCAGGCCGCGCTGAGCGAACGCGAGGCGGCGCAGATCATGATGACGGTGGACCGCAACGCCAAGGCGACCGAGGATGTCGCGCTGGCGATCTGGAACTTCGCCGAAATGGGCTATCTCGAAACGCAAAGCTCCGCCCTGTTGCAGAAGCAGCTCAAGGATGCCGGCTTCACTGTGACGCCGGGTGTCGCGGGCGAGCCGACCGCTTTCCTCGCCAGCTTCAAACATGGCGACGGGCCGGTGATCGGCTTGCTCGCCGAATATGATGCGCTGCCGGGCCTGTCGCAGAAAGCGGGCGTGGGGCAGCAGCAGTCCGCCGGGCAGGTCGCCGGCCATGGCTGCGGCCATAATCTGTTCGGCGCGGCCTCCACCTATGCGGGCATTGCGCTCAAACAATGGATGATCGCCAATGATGTGAAGGGCGAGGTGCGCGTCTATGGCACCCCGGCCGAGGAAGGCGGATCGGGCAAGGCCTATATGGTGCGCGACGGGCTGTTCAAGGATGTGGACAGCGTCGTCACCTGGCATCCGGGCAATGTCAATTCCGCCTCGCAAGGCCCGACCATGGCCAATATCAGCGGCAAGTTCCGCTTCCACGGCCAGTCGAGCCATGCCGCCGGCTCGCCCGACAAGGGCCGCTCCGCGCTCGACGGGGTGGAGGCGATGAACGACATGGTCAATCTGATGCGCGAACATGTGCCCGACCGCACCCGCATCCATTATGCCATCACCCAGGGCGGCAAGGCACCCAATGTCGTGCCCGACTTCGCCGAAGTCTATTATTATGTCCGCCACCAGGATCCCGAAATCGTGCGGTCGGTGATGGAGCGGGTGAAGAAGACGGCCGAAGGCGCGGCGATCGGCACCGAAACCAGGGTCGAGTTCGAACAGACGGGCGGCGTCTACAGCATGATGCCGAACGAGACGCTGATGGCGGTGCTTGACCGCAATCTGCAAAAGGCCGGTGCGATCAGCTGGACGGCCGAGGAAAAGGCGTTCGGCGCGGCCATTCAGAAAACGCTGGGCAGCAAGGTGCCCGCGCTCGACAGCGTGGGGCAGATCGCGCCCGCGAAGCTGGAGACGATGGCGATGGGCGGTTCGACCGATGTGTCGGACGTCAGCTGGGTGACGCCGACCGTGCATCTGGTCACCGCCACCTTCGTCCCGGGGTCGCCGGGCCATAGCTGGCAGAATACGGCGGCCGCCGGCTCCAGCGTCGGCATCAAGGGCGCGCTGCTCGCCACCAAGACGATGGCGCTGACCGCCGCAGACCTGTTCCGCGAGCCGGAGACGATCGCCGCCGCCAAGGCCGAGCTGGACAAGCGGCGCGGCGCGGACTTCCAGTATCGCGCGCTGGTCGGCGACCGCGCCCCGCCGCTCGACTATCGCAAGGAAGCCGCCGGCAAGGCGGAATGACAGGGAGCGGCCCGGCGCTAGTGGAGCGAATGTGACATTTGAGTCCCCCCTTACAACCGGGCTCGCGCTCACATGTCACATTCATAAGCCCCACTAGAATCATAGAATTGCTAGTGGTCCTTGAGATTCCGACATTTGCTCCTGCTCGTGCGGCGAAGGGTAGCGAATGTCGGAATCGGACCACTAGGCGCCGGGCCGCTGGCCGGGCGGTTCGCACCGCAAGTCCCCCGCCGCCCGTTCGCGATGGGTCCGAACGGGTGTCGTGAAAAGGGCTGCCCCGCCTCTTCCCGAAGCGGGGTTGCTTTCAGGGCGCGCGCAGGACGATCTGGTCCCGGTCGGTGCGCGCTACCTGCGCCACGCCATAGGCCCGTAGCGCCGCGACCAGCGCATCGCTGTCGCCCGCGCGGAAGCTGCCGCTGAACCGCCGGTCGCTCAGCCCCGCGTCAGCCAGCACGATCTTGCGCGGCGCGTAGCGGTTCATGTCCGCCACGATCCGCCCCAATGTTTCCTCCTCGAAGATCAGCCGCCCCTCGACCCAGCCGGCCGCGCGGGTGGCGGCGCCGGGGGTCAGGCGCGCCTGCCCCTGCCGCACGTCCAGCAGGTCGCCGGGCTGCATGTCGGTGGTTTCGGCCCGGTCGGCGA
>DAMDPH010000193.1:0-5127 GCA_032082785.1 Sphingobium sp.
CCCCGCCCGATTTCCGCTCGCCCGCCGGCAGCCACCATGCCATCGACTATGCGGCGGAGGGCGGCCCGCGCGTCGAACTGCGCGTGCAGGCGCTGTTCGGGCTGGCCGAGCATCCGACGGTCGGCAGCGCGCGCATTCCGCTCGTCCTCTCGCTCACCTCGCCCGCCGGCCGGCCGATCCAGACCACGCGCGACCTGCCCGGCTTCTGGTCCGGCAGCTGGAGCGCGGTCGCCAAGGAGATGCGCGGCCGCTATCCGCGCCATCCCTGGCCCGACGATCCCGCCGCCGCCAGCGCGACCCTGCGCACCAAGCGCGCCGATGCCCGCGCAAAGCCTTGACGGCAGGCCGCCGGCTGGTGCAACGCACCATCACGCTATTTCAGGAGTCCCGGACGCGATGACCGCGCGCATTTATCAGATTCAGAAGAACGCCATGCAGTCGGGCAAGGCGCTGACCGACAAATGGGTGCTGGACTATGTGCCCAGCGAAGCCAAGACGGCCGACCCGCTGACCGGCTGGGCCGGATCGGGCGACACGCAGCAGCAGCTCAAGCTGAGCTTCCCGTCGGAAGCGGCGGCGCGCGCCTATGCCGACAAGCATGGCGTCGACTATGTCGTCATCCCGACCCCGCCCAAGACGCTGAAGATTCAGGCCTACGCCGACAATTTCCGCTGACGGCGCCGCGCCGGCGCGCGCGGCTCGCCTGCCCTGCGGTGCGGCCCGACGCCTTTTCGGGCGCGTTGCTGCCCGATTGACGCCTTATTCCCTTGCCAAACGGCCGGCGCAGGCGGCAAAAGCCGCGCTTTGACGGAAAGACATTTACGCAATGACGGATCGCAGCGAGATTTTCGACAGCGTCGCCGCGCAGATCGCGCCCTTCAACAAAAAGGGCGTCGCGCTGACCGAGGCTACCAGCTTTGCCGGTGACCTGGAGTGGGACAGCCTGACCGTAATGGATTTCGTAGCCGCCATCGAGGATGAATTCGACATCCTCATCACCATGAACATGCAGGCTGAGATCGAAACCGTGGGCCAGCTGGTCGACGCGGTGGGGAAGCTCAAGGCCGCCTGAGCCGGGAAGATGACGGTCGTCCCGATGGACATGCGGCGCTAAGGCCCCTTCGATACGGGCCTTCGACAAGCTCAGTCCCTACTCAGGTGAACGGCATTATAAGATGTTAGCATGGCTAGGCTCATGGCCATTTGACATTGCGGTTATACGTTCGTCCTGAGTAGCCGCTGAGCGCAGCCGAAGCGGCATATCGAAGGACACTCGACCCGGGATGACAAACTGGCCGGACGCGAAGCCGTCCGACGTAGCAATTGTCCGTTCGTCCTGAATAGCCGCTGAGCGAAGTCGAAGCGGCGTATCGAAGGACAGGGCGCCTTGACGCGCTCGGGACGGACCATGAGAGTGCGGCCATAGAATGGCCAAGATCAAGGGCGATAAGCGCCCATCCTGACCCCGTTCGCTTCGAGCGACGTCGAGAAGCCCCTTCGGGGCCGGTCCTCGACAAAGCCGGTCCCGAGCGCCTGCCCCGGCAGGCCGCCAAGGGCCGGAACCGGACGGAGGTTCTGAACCGAACGGAACGATATATGACCGACGCCCCTGCCACCGCCAATGACGCCCGCACCCCGGTTGACGGGCCGGGCGCGCGCGATCTTTTCTCCAAATTCGATCCCCTGATCGCCGAGCGCGAGGCGCTGCTGGCGACGGGCGTGCGCGATCCCTTCGCGATCGTGATGGACGAGGTGAAGTCGCCGACGCTGGCGGTCATCAAGGGCAAGGACACCATCCTGCTCGGCACCTATAATTATATGGGCATGACCTTCGACCCGGACGTGGTCGCCGCCGGCAAGAAGGCGCTGGATGACTTTGGCGCCGGCACCACCGGCAGCCGCGTGCTGAACGGCACCTATCAGGGCCACAAGCAGGTCGAGGACGCGCTCAAGGATTTCTACGGCACCAGCGGAGCCATGGTCTTTTCGACCGGCTATCAAGCCAATCTCGGCATCATTTCCACGCTGGCGGGCAAGGGCGATTATGTCGTGCTGGACGCCGACAGCCATGCCTCCATCTATGATGGCTGCTTCCTGGGCGACGCCGACATCGTCCGCTTCCGCCACAACAGCGTCGAGGATCTGGACAAGCGGCTGGGCCGCCTGCCCGGCGAAGCGCTCAAGCTGGTGGTGCTGGAAGGCGTCTATTCCATGCTCGGCGATGTCGCTCCGCTGCCCGACATGGTGGCGGCGGTGCGCAAACATGCCAATTGCATGATCCTGGTCGACGAAGCCCATGGCATGGGCTTTTTCGGCGAGCATGGCCGCGGCGTCTATGAGGAACAGGGCGTCGAGAAGGATGTCGATTTCGTCGTCGGCACCTTCTCCAAGTCGGTTGGCACGGTCGGCGGCTTCTGCGTGTCCAACCACCCCAAGTTCGAAGTGCTGCGGCTGGTCTGCCGCCCCTATGTCTTCACCGCTTCGCTGCCGCCCAGCGTCGTCGCCACCGCCGCCACCAGCATCCGCAAGCTGATGGACGCGGGCGACAAGCGCGCCCATCTGTGGAAGAACAGCAAGCGGCTGCATCAGGGGCTGACCGACCTTGGCTTCACGCTCGGCACCAAGACGCCGCAATCGGCGATCATCGCCGTCATCCTGACCGACCAGACGCAGGCCGTCGCCATGTGGCAGGCGCTGCTGGAGCTGGGCCTCTACGTCAACATGGCGCGCCCGCCGGCGACCCCGGCCGGCACTTTCCTGCTGCGCTGTTCGCTCTGTGCCGACCATAGCGACGAGCAGGTCGAACAGATCATCGCCATGTTCGAGGCGGCAGGCCGGGCGACCGGCGCGATCGGCTGAAAAGCCCCTTTGCGCTGACGCGGCAGATCGGGTAAAAAGCGCGGTAGAACGGGCAGTTAGGGAGGAACCCCTAGCAAAGCTTGTATCCGCCTTAACCTTGTCTGCCTATGTAGCGAGCCATGTTCCAGGGTGACCTGATAGAGGATCAGCGCACGCAATGGCGTGATGCCGGGCGGCGTGTCCTCCCGCTGATCCTCGTCGCCCTGTTGATCGGATCGCTGGGGGCGCTGCTGTTCAGCGCCACCAACGCCGCGCGCGACCATCGGCAGGCGCTGGCCGAGCAGCAGCGCAGTCTGGAAGTCATCGCGCTCGCCCGCGCGTTCGAGGCGAAAAGCGCCCGCGCCGAGGTGACGCTGGCCCGCTACGTCATCAGCCTCGATCCCGACACCGGCCGGCTGTTTCAGGACCAGTGGCGCAGCGCCGCGCTGCTGCTGCGATCGCTGCGACAGGCGACCCGCGCCTCGGGCTGGCAGGGCGACAATGTCGATGCGCTGCAGGACGCCTTTCGCGACCGCAGCCGCACGCTCAACGAAATCGGCCTGCGCACCACCTATGACCAGAAGATGGCGGCGCTGGGCCAGTTTCATCAGGCCGGCAAGTCGGAGGATCTGCGCCGCATCACCGCCGGGCTCGACAAGGTGATCCGCGCCGAAAATGCGCGGCTGCGCGAACGGAGCCTCGCCGTCAGCATGGCGGGCGACCGCACCGAATGGGTGGGCCGCACCTCGCGCCTCATCGGACTGGCGCTGCTGGTCTGCATCCTCTTCGCCATCTGGCTGAGCGACATGGCCTTGAACGAGCGCCGTACCGCCAGGCTGCTGGCCGAGACCGAGGCCGAGCGTGCCGACGCGCTGGAGCGGGCGATCAAGGCCCGCACCGCCGAACTGTCCGACGCCTATGAGCAGCTCAAGCGCGAATCGGCCGACCGGGCCGCCGCCGAGGAAAATCTGCGCCAGATGCACAAGATGGAGGCTGTGGGGCAGCTGACCGGCGGCATCGCCCATGATTTCAACAATATGCTGGCGGTGGTCGTCGGCGGGCTGGAACTCGCCAAGCGCAAGCTGGGCCTGCGCCCCGAAGAGGCCGGCCGCCATCTCGACAATGCGCTGGAGGGCGCCAACCGCGCCTCTGCCCTCACGCGGCGGCTGCTGGCCTTTGCCCGGGCCGAGCCACTGCTGCCGAGCGCGGTCGATCCCGACGCGCTGGTTGCGGGCATGGCCGAACTGATCGACCGTACCATCGGCGACCAGATCCGGGTGCGGTTCGATCATGGCGCGGCCGGCTGGCGCATCTTTGTCGACGCGCATCAGATGGAAAACGCCATCCTCAATCTTTGCGTCAACGCCCGCGACGCGATGGACAAGCGCGGGCAGCTCACCATCGCCACCGGTCAGGCCGCGCTTGCCGATCAGGAAGTGGGCGACTGTCCCGCCGGCGATTATGTGACGCTCAGCGTCACCGACGATGGCTGCGGCATGACGCCCGACATTCTCGCCCGCGTGTTCGAACCTTTCTTCACCACCAAGCCGGTGGGCCAGGGCACCGGCCTTGGCCTCAGCCAGATTTTCGGCTTCGTGCGCCAGAGCCAGGGCGAAATCCGCATCGATTCGCAGGTCGGCCGCGGCACCACGGTGCGCCTCTATCTGCCGCGCCGGGTCGCAGCCGATGCCCGCCCCAGCGACCCGTCAGGCGCCACCCCGGACCAGCAGCGCCATGTGCTGCACCCGCCCACCCGCATCCTGGTGGTGGAGGATGATCCGCGCGTGCTCAATCAGACGATGGCGACGCTGTCTGAACTGGGCCATCTGCCGGTCGCCTGCGACCATCCGGCCAAGGCGGCGCGGCTGCTCGGCAATCATCGCGACATCGGCCTGATCCTCAGCGACGTGCTGATGCCCGACATGACCGGCCCGGAAATGGTGCGCGCGCTGCCGCCGACCTTCGCGCATCTGCCCGTCCTCTACGTCACCGGCTATGCCGGCGATGTGGCGGAAAGCGCGGAATTTGGCGGGCATGACGTGCTGCGCAAACCCTATACGCTCGCCGCCCTCTCCCATGCGCTGAATCAGGCGCTCAGCGAATCGCCCCACCCCGGAACAGCCGCGGCAGCAGAGTGACCGCGCCCAGCAGCGGCCAGCGCCGTTGCCAGGGCTTGATCTCGATCGACGTGCCGGCGTGGCGGTTGATCTTCCAGGCGAGATAATCGATGCCGCCGGCATAGGTGAAGCTCGCCTTGGCGAGGCGCAGCACCGACAGGCGCTTGCCCCG
>DAMDPH010000194.1:0-5015 GCA_032082785.1 Sphingobium sp.
CTGGCGGGCGGCGCGCATCGGCTGGTGATCGAGTCGGCAACCGCCGGGCTGATGCTGGAGGGCGTGCGCTTCATTTCACAAGATAATCAACCCTTGCGATAGTCTCATATCTTATTATAGATGTTCACTATGTGGCACTGGAACCATGTTCAGGGCCACCGGCGCGGCACCAAGAGCCAAAAATATCCGCCGCCGCCGTCCTGTAACTAGGCGGAGGACCTTCATTGCCTGACACTGCCCCACCCGCGCCCCGCCCGGTTCGCTTGCATAATTATCTGGCCTATGGCTCCAACGACGTGCTCGGCGCCGGATCGATGGCCGTCATCTCCGGCTGGGTGCTGATTTTCTACACGCAATTCTGCGGCCTGACCGCCGGACAGGCGGCGACGATCTTCGCCGTCGCGCGTATTCTCGATGCCTTCGCCTCGCCGATGATCGGCTATATTTCCGATCATTTCGGTTCGACCTGGCTCGGCCGCCGCTTCGGGCGCCGCCGCTTCTTCATCCTCGCCGCCATTCCGCTGCTGCCCAGCTTCGCGCTGATGTGGCTGCCGGGGCAAAGCTTCTGGTTCTATCTCGTCAGCTATGTGCTTTTCGAGCTGGTCTATGCGATGGAGATCATTCCGTTCGAAACGCTGGCCGCCGAAATGTCGACCGACTATCGGACCAAGGCGAAATTCGCGGGATCGCGCATCCTGTTCGGGCAGGCGTCGGCGATCCTCGCGGGCTTCCTGCCGCTGTGGCTCATCAATGCGCTGGGCCGCGACAGCGCCGACACCTTTTTCTACATGGGCCTGATCTTCGCCGGCCTGTTCATGGTGACCGCCGGGCTGCTCTATCTGTTCAGCTGGGAACGGCATATTCCCGCCGGCATGGCAGCGGCCGAACGGCGCGCGTCGGGGGGACCGGGACAGGCGCTCAAGGCGCTGTACCGCAACCTTTTCTCGACCATGCGCATCCGCGCCTTTCGCCTGCATCTGGGCATGTATCTGGGCGGCTATATCAGCCAGGATATTTTCAACGCGGCCTTCACCTTCTTCGTGATCTTCGCGCTGGCGGGATCGACGGCGATCGCCTCGGGCCTGCTGGGGACGATGTATATCGTTCAGTTCGTCGCGGTCATCATCGCCATCAACATGGCGCTGCGCGCATCGCCCAGCACCGCCTATCAGATTGCCGCCGCCGCCTTCGCCGCCGGCGCGCTGACGCTGATCGGCCTGTGGGCGGCGGGCATTCCCGCGACCAGCGCCATGATCTGGCTGCCGATCATCCTCGCCGGCCTTGGCCGCGGTGCGCTCAACTATATCCCCTGGGCCACCTATAACTATATGGCCGATGTCGACGAGATCGTGACCGGCCTGCGCCGCGAGGGCAGCTTTGCCGGGGTCATGACCTTCGTGCGCAAGGCGACGCAGGCGGCCGCCGTCGCGGGCGTGGGCTTCATCATGCAGGCGGGCGGCTTCCAGTCGGGCGCCACGGTGCAGAGCGCCGGCGCGATCCAGACCATCGCCCTGCTGCTGGGCGTGGGCACGGTCGGCTGCCTCTTCTTCGGCATGATGGTATCGACCCGCTTCCGCCTCAGCCCCGCCACCCACGACGTGCTGATGCGCGAGATCGAGCATCTGCGCGGCGGGGCGCGCACCCCCACCTCGCCCCAGGCCGCCGCCGTGGTCGAGGATCTGTCGGGATGGCGCTATGATCAGCTCTGGGGCAGGAACCCGGTCGGCCGTTAAGGAGAAAAGACGATGCGCACCCCCCTGCTGCTCACCGCCCTCAGCCTCGCGCTGCTGCCCACCGTGCCGGCCGATGCGGGCAGCTGGTCGCGCAGCTGGATGGCGGCGCCGCTCGTCAGCCGGGCGCCGGCGGACAAGCGCCCCGAGCTCACCGACCGTACCGTGCGGCAGGTGGTGCGCATCTCCAGCGGCGGCGATCGCATCCGCCTGCGCCTCTCCAACGAAATGTCGACCGAGCCGCTGCAGCTGGGCGCGGTCCATGTCGCGCTCGCCGGGGAGGATGGCCGCATCCTGCCGGGCACCGATCATGTGGTGAGCTTCAACGGCGCGCAGGGCGCGGTGATCCCGGCGCCCGCCTCACCATCAGCATCCACCTGCCGCAGGGCGCGGCGCAGCCGACCGTCCACAGCTATTCGGCCGCCACCGCCTGGACCGCGCCGGGCGACCAGACGGGCGCGGAGCAGCTGACCAGCCCCACCGTCATCGGCCCGCGCGTCATCATCTCCGCCGTCGAGGTGGAGAGCGGCAAGCGCGGCGGCAGCACCATCGTCACGCTGGGCGATTCGATCACCGACGGCGTGCGCGCCACGCCCGACAGCAACCGCCGCTGGCCCGACCTGCTGGCCGAACGGCTGCAACAGGCCGGCCGCCGCTCGGTCGGCGTCGCCAATGCCGGGATCAGCGCCAACCGGCTGCTGTCGGAAGGGGACGGCTATAACGCCCTCGCCCGCTTCGATGCGGATGTGCTGGCGGTGCCGGGGGTCAGCCATGTCGTCATCCTCGAAGGGGTGAATGACCTGGGCAACACCACCCGCGCCGGCGGGCCGATGCTGCCGCCGCAAGCGCTGATCGGCGCCTATCGGCAGATGATCGCGCGCGCCCATGACCGCAATGTGAAGGTCATCCTCGCCACCATCCTCCCCTATAAGGGCGCAGGCTATTGGAGCGCCGAGGGCGAAGCGGCGCGGGTCGCGGTCAATGACTGGATCCGCACCAACAAGGAAGCCGATGGCTATGTCGACCTGGCCAAGGCGATCGCCGATCCGGCCGACCCGGAACGCATGGCCAAGCCCTATGATGTGGGCGATGCGCTCCATCCCAATGATGCGGGCTTTCGGGTGATGGCCGACGCCTTTGACCTGAGCCTGTTCCGATGATCGGGGCGCTGCTGCTGGCGGCCGCGACCGCAAGCGCGCCGGTCGCGCCCAAGCCGCTGTTCCGCGATCCGGTGCATGACGGCGCCGCTGACGCCTCCACCGTGCGCGATCGCAAGAGCGGCGAGTGGGTGATGTTCTACACCAACCGCCGCGCCGACCTGCCGATGGCGGACGAGAAGGATGTGCGCTGGGTCCATGGCACCGCCATCGGCGTCGCCCGCTCCCGCGACGGTGCGCAATGGCGCTATAGCGGCACCGCCAACATCCCGAAGGCCTGCACCGGCGAGACGCTGTGGGCGCCCGAGGTGCAATGGCTGGAGGGGCAATGGCATATGTGGCTGACGGTCGTGCCGGGCGTCTTCCGCGACTGGAACGCCCCGCGCTTCATCGTCCATCTGACCAGCCCCGATCTGGAGACTTGGACCTGCGGCGAGCGGCTGGACCTTGGCTCCGACCGGGTGATCGACGCCAGCGTGCTGGCGCTGCCGGGCAAGAATGGCGCGAAGGGCGGCTATCGCCTTTTCTTCAACGACGAGCGAATGAACAAGGCGATCCGCACCGCCGACAGTAGCGACCTTGTCCACTGGACGGTCGGCGAGCGGCTGACGGAGACACCGGGCGAAGGGCCGAAAGCCTTTCGCTGGAAGGGCCGCTACTGGCTGATTTCCGACGCCTGGAAGGGGTTGCTGGTGATGCGGTCCGACGATGGGAAGAGCTGGACGCGCCAGCCCGATCACATCCTCGCCACCCCCGGCCGCCACCCGACCGACCGCGCCAAGGGGCAGCATCCCGACATCGTGGTGGCGGGCGAGCGGGCCTATATCATCTATTTCGTCCATCAGGATGGCGAGGACGAGACGAAGGCCAATCCCGACTGGCGGCGGCGCAGCGTGCTGCAGATCACCGAGCTGAAGGAAAAGGACGACGTCATCAGCGTCGACCGCGATGCGCCGACCCGGGTGCGGCTCGGGCGATAAGGCGGCGCGGCGGGGGCCGTGGAGCTGGTCTGACCGGTAACGCTCGCTGCTGTAGGAAACGCAACAGGGGTGCTACAGGTGGCGGCCTGATCAGCTTTGGGTAAGTGGCTGAAGTTGCTTGGTGATACTCATACGACTTCCGCCTGATTGGTAAGGCCAATTTAGGGCCTGATTCCAGGCCGGATCAGCAATTTGGGTTCATGCAAAGATGCAGGGCGCGTGCGGCTCGTGCGTCGCGTGCCGCCGCTCGGGCGGAGCTTACTGGATGCTGAAACAAGTTCAGCATGACGAGGTGGGAAGTGGCATCGGTAGCAGGACAGGGCATCGTCCTGCCGAAGGCTGCACGCCAAGCCCCTTTCCGGCAGTGGGCAACCACCACGCGCCTTATTGGCGAAGGCCGGGATCGAGGGTCGCTGGCACGCCTTCTCCACCATTCCAACGCCAGCAGCACGCGGCAGCCATTGCGCCCGTCCTTCTCCGCGCCTCTGCGCCTCCGCGCGAACCGGATCGTCGCCAGGGTTCGCGCAGAGGTCGCGGAGGCGCGGAGATGGTGCATTCCGCATCGCTCGTAGCGCGCCGCCGCTTGGGAGGAGCCGACTGGATGCTGAAACAAGTACAGCATGACGGTTTTGGGTGAGGGCCAACCGTGGGACAAAGCGTCTTCCCGGCGAAAGCCGGGATCCAGAGTCGCTGGTATGCCTTCTCCACCATTCCAACGCCAGCAGCACGGGGCAGCCATTGCGCCCATCCTTCTGCGCGCCTCTGCGACCTCCGCGCGAACCGCATCGTCGCCAGGGTTCGCGCAGAGGTCGCGGAGGCGCGGAGATGGTGCATCCCGCATCTTCCGTAGCGCGCCGCCGCTTAGGCGGAGCCGACTGGATGCTGAAACAAGTTCAGCATGACGAGGTGGGGAGTGGCATCGGTAGCAGGGCAGGGCATCGTCCAGCCGAAGGCTGTGCGCCACGCGGCTTTACGGCGTGGACGACCACCATGCGTCTTCCCGGTGAAAGCCGGGATCCAGAGTCGCTGGCGCGCCTTCTCCACCACTCCAACGCCAGCAGCACGGGGCAGCCATTGCGCCCGCCCTTCTCCGCGCCTCCGCGACCTCTGCGCGAACCGCATCGTCGCCAGGGTTCGCGCAGAGGTCG
>DAMDPH010000195.1:0-5007 GCA_032082785.1 Sphingobium sp.
GCGCGAGATGCTGGCCGCTGTCGAGGCGGCGCTGCCCGCCGACGCCGCCATCATGGTCGCTGCCGTCGCCGACTGGCGCACGGCCGACGCGGCCGACCAGAAGCTCAAGAAAGACGGCAGCGGCCAGCCCGCGCCGCTGGCTCTTGTGGAAAATCCCGACATTCTCGCCACGCTCGGCCGCCATGCCGCCCGCCCCCGCCTGCTGATCGGCTTTGCGGCCGAAACCCAGGCGCTGGCCGATCACGCCCGGGCCAAGCTGGCGCGCAAGGGCGCCGACTGGATCGTCGCCAATGACGTGTCGGGCGATGTGATGGGCGGGGACAGCAACGCCGTACAGATCGTCACCGCCGCCGGCATCGAACCCTGGGACGCGATGCCCAAGGATGCGGTCGCCGCGCGCCTTATCGAAAAGGTCGCCCATGCCCTCTCCCTTTGAACCCGTCACCATCCGCTGCAAGCGCCTGCCCCATGGCGAAGGGCTGCCGCTGCCGGCCTATGCCACCGCCCATGCGGCCGGCATGGACGTGGTGTCGGCGGAGGATCTGACGCTCGAGTCGGGCGGGCGCTATGCCGTCGCCACCGGCTTCGCCCTCGCCATTCCCGAAGGCTATGAGGTGCAGGTGCGGCCGCGATCGGGCCTGGCGCTCAAACATGGGATCAGCCTGCCCAACACGCCGGGCACGATCGATGCCGATTATCGCGGCGAATTGAAGATCATCCTCATCAATCTGAGCGACGTGCCCTTTCCGATCCGGCGCGGCGACCGGATCGCGCAGCTGGTGGTGGCGCCGGTTCAGCTTGCCAGCTTTGCGGAGGTGGATACACTCGACGAGACCGCCCGGGGTGAGGGCGGCTTCGGATCAACGGGAGTGTGACGCCATGATGAGCCTGCTTGCCCCCTTCGCGATCGCCGCCGCAGCGCCGGCCGCCGCCCTGCCGCCCATGCCGCAAAATATGGCGGCCGTGCCGGTGATCGAGGGCTGGCAGGGACGACGCGTGTCGCCGCAATGGTCCGAGACGGTCGAGCGGCTCTATCGCCGGGGCGATTGCCAGGGTGCGGTGCCCTATGAAGGCTCCTGGCTGCTGGAGGTCGACATGCTGTTCCTGGTGTCGGGCGACGGCAAGCCGCTGCGCATCGCGCCGGTCAATGCCCGCTGCGAGCCGGTAGAGACTTTCGTGAGCAAGCGCGTGCTGGGCAGCCTCAGCCACTCTTTCCCCAAAAGCGGCGCGGCCGAGCCGCAATGGATGCGGTCGCAGGTGCGGTTCCTCTGGTCCGACGCCCCGTGATGCTGAGCGATCCGCAGCTGGAACGCTATGCCCGGCACATCGTGCTGAAGGAGATTGGCGGCGCGGGTCAGTTGCGGTTGCTGTCCGCCGATGTGGCGGTGATCGGCGCGGGCGGCATCGGCAGCCCGGCCATCCTCTATCTGGCGGCGGCGGGGGTCGGCACCATCCGGGTGATCGACGATGACGCCGTCGCCCTGTCCAACCTTCAGCGGCAGGTCATGTTCGGCACGGACGATGTCGGCATGGCCAAGGCGGAGGCGGCGATGGCGGCGGTCGGGCGGCTCAATCCCGACGTCAAGCTCATCCCCATCAACGCCCGTATCGATGCCGATTCGGCGCGGCTGATGCTGCGCGACGCCGATGTGGTGCTGGACGGCAGCGACAATTTCGCGACCCGGCTGGCGGTTGCCGATGCGGCGCAGGCGCTGCGGGTGCCTCTGGTGTCGGCGGCGGTCGGTCCGTTCGAGGGGCAATTGTCGACCTATCGCGGATGGGAAGCGGACAAGCCCTGCTATCGCTGCCTTGTCGGCGCGCCCGAGGATGCGCCGGAACGCAATTGCTCCGAAACCGGGGTCATCGGGGCGCTGACCGGCGCGATGGGCAGCCTTGCCGCACTGGAGGTGATCCGCGCGCTCGTCCCCTTCGGCACGGACATGGCGGGCAAGCTGCTGATCGCGGACCTGCTCGGCATGCGGTTCCGCACGCTGGATCTGGCCAAGGATCCGGCCTGCCCCGCCTGCGCGCCGATCCTATGCGCGCCCTGAGGATCATCCTCGCCGTCGAGGATGGCGAAAGGCTGCGCGCGGCGCTGCTGCTCGCCATGGCGCAGGCGGCGCTCGGCGGGGAAGCGGCGATCTTCCTGCAACTCGATGCCGTGGCGCTGCTGCGGTCGCCAGTGGCCGCGCCGCGCGATGCCGATCATGCGGCGCAGGGGCTGCCCACGCTGGCGATGCTGCTGGAGGAAGCGCTGGCGGCGGGTGTCGCCCTCACCGCCTGCCAGAGCGGACTGGCGCTCGCGGGCATGACGGCCGACGCGCTGCCGGCCGGAGTGATAGCAAGCGGGCCGGTCAGCTTCCTGCAACAGACGGACGACGCCGCGCGGCTGCTTATCGGCTGATCGACCAGCGCGGGCGACGCCATGGCTCGGCGACATCAGGATCATCCTTGCACGCGCGGCGCAGCGCCTGCCATTGGGCAGCGTCCAGCGCGGGGCGATAGTCTTTCCCCTTCTCCACCGCGGCGGCATAGTGACGGGCGCGGGCGGCCGATTGCGGATGGGTGGAGAACCAGGTCGCCAGTTCATCCTCATCTTCATGCTTGCCGGCGGCCGGCTTGCCACCGCCCACCCGCTCGAAAAAAGCCGCCGTCGCCGCCGGAGAAATGCCCGCATCGCGCAGCCGGTCGATCGCCACCTCGTCCGCCGCCTGCTCCGCCTTGCGGCTATAGGCCATGGACAGCGCCATGTTGAGATAGCCGCTGCTGTCGCCGCCAAAGCCGCCCAGCACCACCGACAGGCCCGCCTGCCGCATCAGCGCGGTCAGCGTGTCGCGGTGGCGGACATGGCCCAGCTCATGCCCCAGCACGCCGGCCAGCTCATCGGGCGAGCGCGCCTGTTGCACCAGCCCGTCGAACAGGATGATGCGGCCGCCCGGCAGGGCGATGGCGTTATCCAGCGGGATATTGGCGACCGCCACGTCGCGCGTCTCGCCATGGCGGTCGATCCGCCGCACCAATGTTTGCAGCGCCGCCTGCCCTTCGGGCGTGCGACAGAAGCGGCCGCCGAAATCGCCGACCAGCGCGTCGCCCAACTGATTTTCCCAGCTTTGCGGCACGAGCGGCGCCAGCCAGGCGGGCGACTGGAGCAGCAGCCAGACCGATAGTGCGGCGACGCCGGTGAAGATGCCGATGGCCGGCAGCAGGCCGGGGCCGTCGATCCAGCGGCCATAGCGTTCGGGCGTCGGCAGCCGGGCGGCGATAGCGGGCGGCGGCGCGGTGGTGAAGCCGATGCGCCAACCGCTGATGCCGCTATGGCCGTAGACGGGCTGGGCTTCCTTGTCCTTGCCGGGGCGCAGCGCGGTCAGATCGTCCCAGGCGATCCATGCGCCCAGCGCGCCGCCATCGACCTCCTCCAGCCGGAAGCCGTCGCCTTCGGGCAGCAGGCGCACCTGCCGACGCAGCGCGCTCTGCCCGTCATAATGCCAGAGGATGAGGTCGCTCATCGGATCAGAATCCGCCGGCGTCGAACGCGTCGAGCAGCCCTTCGCCATGACGGGCGATCCTGGTTTCCGACTGGCCGAGCAGGTCGACCCGGATTTCGCCCCAGGCCGTCATATGGGTGATGAAGAATTTCCAGTGGCGATATTCGAGGAAGATGAGGCCGATGCCGAGCGTCCCCACCACCAGCAGCATGTCGACGATGAACAGCATCATCCAGTCGCCGGTCCGCGCCTCGAACCGGAATTCGAGGCCGGCCCAGGTCAGATTGTCGATCGCCTCGCGCAGGAAGGCGGCATAATAAGCCAGCGCGATCATCCCCAGCAGAAAATAGACGCCCAGCACCACCAGCAGCATCATGATGAGCCCGACCCATGGCGGCACATCGGCGAAGAGATAGAGGCCGCCAATGTCGAGCCGCAGCGAGGCGGCGACGACGAAGCCAGCGACCAGCATCAGCGGCGGCGCGAAGTAGAAAAGCAGGAAGCGCGGCATCAGCGGGCCGGCGCGCCCCGTCCCTTCGAACGGCGCATCGCCGAAGCTCATGCGGTTGATGCGGCCGTTCCACAGCGACATCATCGCCCAGGGCACCAGCAGCCCCAGCGGCAGATAACCGACGATGGTGCGCCAGACATGGGACAGGCCATAGAGGAAGCCGCCATCATCGCTGCCGCCGCGAATGCCGTGCCACCAGGTGCGCGACAGGCGGTAGCGCACGGCGCGAAAGCGGGCGACGCCGGTCAGATAGAAAATGGTGAAGAAGGCCAGCAGCGACAGCAGGCCGGCAATTTCCGCATGGCCCCGCAGCACCAGCGCCTGCGCGCCGAACTGGAGGAACAGCAGCGGCAGGCCGAGCAGCAGCAGCACGAGCAGAAAACCCAGAAACAGCTCCAGCCCCCGGCCGGTCCATTCCAGATGATCGTCGATGAAGCGGGTATTGGCCCACAGATAGCGGCGGGTCCGGGTGGTCGCCCAGAAACGGTAAATGCCCAGCGTGACGATCGTCAGCAGCAGGTTGGTGAAGGCGATGGGCGCATAGTCGCGCCAATTGCCTTCGAAAGCGAAGCCCGTCTCCGCCAGTTGTTCGTCGTCCACGCAATTCCCCCTATTCCCCGACAGCAACAAGCAACGCCGCAGCGCTTTCGTCAAGGCGATTCAGCAGCGGCCCTGAGCGAGTGCGACATGCTTAACTGCTACAAGGGTGAGACACATAAAGCCTATTTGAAAAAGGCGCCCGACAACCGCCGGCGCGCCTGGAGGAGCGGCCTAATTAATATTTGATAACAAAGGTTTATCGAGAGCAGGCACAGAGGGGGCGCTGCGCACAAGCCGGAACAGGCTGTTGCACGGGGGTGCGGCCCGGCACCGCTGTCGCGCGGGCGCCGGGCGGTGCTGGAACGCCGGTCAGCGGCGGCGCGGTTCGCCCTTGGGCAGGTCGTCGGCGCGGCGGACCAGATCGACGAACTGGCGGCGCCACTCGTCGGTCGGACTGCCTGCCAGCTTGGC
>DAMDPH010000196.1:0-4966 GCA_032082785.1 Sphingobium sp.
CGGGGCGGTGAAAGGGCGTGCTGTCGGCATGGTCCAGCACATAGCGGTCGACGGCCGCCGCGCGCGCGGGATCGCGCAGGTCCAGCCGGGTGACACTGATCTGCCGGTCGCTCATGCCGCCCGCGCCGCCTCCGTGTCGGCGAGCGCATCGACGCGGGTCCAGGCGAAGTCGCGCGTCAGCCGGCGCAGCTTGCCCGCCATCGCCGACAGGTTGCTATAATGGCGCAGGCGCGAGCGCAGCGGCGCATCGGCGACGCGCGGCTGGTCGGGATCAATCTCCCACGGATGAAAATAGATGATGGCGGGGCGGCCCGCTTGCTCATTGACCTGCCGGATCGCCCAGCGGGAAAAGCCATAGGGCAACAGCCGGAAAAAGCCCCCGCCCCCGGCCGCCAGCGTCCGCCCGCCAAAACGCGCGGTCGTCACCGGCAGCTCCACCAGCGGCGCGTCCGGCAGCGGCTTCCAGGCGAAGCGCGGCGAGTCGGGCCAGCCATAATGATCGTGCCGCACCGGCGCGACGCTGCTGGAATAGCGATAGCCCTCCTCCGCCAGCACCTGATGCGCCCAGGGCGTGCGGGTATCGATGGAGAAACTGGGCGCGCGATAGCCGCTGACCGCCTGCCCGCTCGCATCCTCCAACAGGGCGCGCGACTTGCGCAGGTCGGCGCGAAACTGGTCTGGGGTGAAGGTGAAGACACGGGCATGGTCATAGCCATGGCTGGCGACCTCATGCCCGGCATCGGCGATCCGCCGCATCAGCGCGGGATGCCGTTCCGCCACCCAGCCCAGCGTGAAGAAGGTCGCGCGCACGCCCGCCTGATCGAACAGGTCGAGCACGGCGTCGCTGTTGCGCTCCACGCGCGAGGCGAGGCCGTCCCAATCCGCGCGCCGGATCGTCCGTTCAAAAGCGCCGACCTGGAACCAGTCCTCGACATCGACAGACAGGGCGTTCTGCATCATCCTCCCCCCGACGGGCGGCGCCGCGATCACGGCACCGCAGCCGCCCTTCAGGCCGCCGCGCTGCTGCCATCCTCGCCCAGGCCATCCTCGCGCTCGACCCAGTCGATCAGCAGCGTCAGCACACGGCGCAGCGCGCCATCCTGTTCCTGCACGCGGAATTCCAGACCGGCGAGCCGTTCCTCGATCTGCCGAAAGCCTTCCTTGAGCGCGTCGGCGTCCACCGTCTCGGCCGCCGGCTGGGCGAAGGAGGCGCGGGCCTGCGCGGCGCGGAGCGAGGCGATTTCCGCCCGCAGCGAGACAATCTCTTCATGGACGGACGCCAGAGCCGTGTCGGCGGGGCGGGCGAAGCGGGGCTGATCGTCGTCCGACCCGGCCTGCCCTGCCGCCCCGAATTCCTCCGTGAACTCCTCTTCGCCGTCCTCTTCCGACATGTCCGCATTTTCGGCGATGCTGTCGTCCACCACCGCCTGCGCGGCCTGTTTCAGATGGGCGTCGATGCGGCGCTCGGGCTGGGGTTCGGGTGCCGGCTCGGGTTCGGCTTCGGCTTCGGCTTCGGCGGCGATCTCGATCTCCGGCTCGAACGCAGGTTCCGGCTGCGGTTCCGGTTCGGGCGCGGCCTCTTCGACCGGGGCGGCCTGCGCCTCCTCCACCTCATCCAGCGGCGAAGCGGCGACCGGCTCGATGACGGCGTCGCTGTCCATGCCCATGTCGGCCACCACGGCCAGCACCGTATCGGCGTCGATCACCGACAGCTGCTCGATCGCGCCCATCAGCAGCACGCGGCTGGTCAGCGCATTGACGCGGCGGGGCACGCCATCGGTGGCGCTGTAGAGCGCGGCGAAGGCACGGGCGGTGAAATGCGGGTTGCCCGTCCATCCGGCGATCGACAGGCGGTGCTGAATATAGGGCTCCACCTCCTGCGCCATCATCGGTTCCAGATGATGGGTGGCGATGACGCGCTGGTGCAGCTGCTCCAGCCGGGGCGATTTCAGCAGGTCGCGAAATTCCGGCTGGCCCAGCAGGAAAATCTGCAACAGCGACTGGCCGCCCAGCTGGAAGTTGGAGAGCATCCGCAATTCCTCGATCGCGGAGACCGGCAGATTCTGCGCCTCGTCCACGATCAGCAGCGTGCGCCGCCCGGCGCGGGCCTGACCGTGCAGCCAGCTTTCGATCTGGCGGAGGATCTGCGCCTTGGGCTGGCCCTCGACCGGCAGGCCGAAACTCTGCGCGGCGAGGCGCAGCATGTCGTCGCCCTCCACCTGGGTAGAAACGATCTTCACCGCCGTCAGCCGTGCCGGGTCGATCGTCTGCATCAGATGGCCGACCAGTGTCGTCTTGCCCGCGCCGATATCGCCGGTGATGACGATGAAGCCTTCGCCCTGCGCCAGCCCATAGCCGAGATAGGAGAGCGCCTTGCGATGCGTCGCGCTCTCGAAATAATAATGCGGGTCCGGCGTCAGCTGGAACGGGCGCCCCTGCAATCCGTAGAACGTGTCGTACATCTCATCGTCTCCATCCGGCCGGCGGCGCCATGCGGAAGCCCTTGGCCGGAAACTCTTTAAAAGCTGTAACGCAGCCCGATCTGGCCCAACGCATTGATGACCGAATCGATCTCGTCCGCCTTGACCGCATCGATGCCGACCGAGGCGGATGCCCGCAGCCGGCGGGACAGCCCCTTTGAATAGGTCGTGTAGGCACCATAGTTCAGCACGTCGGCGCGGTCGCCGCTGGCGTCAAAATAATTGACATAGCCGACGGTTTCCAGCGCTTCGCTGCTGGAGAAGGCATAGCGGACCGATCCGCTGCCATACCAATTTTCGTCGCGGGTGCCGCGCACCAGCACCTGCTCGCCGCGCGGCGTCAGGAATTTGCGCTGCGAATAGCCCGCGCCAAAGCCCATGCCCCAGCGGCCGACCTGATGGCCATATTGCGCCGCCACGCCGCGATAGCGGAAATTGGCGCCGGTGATGCCGGCAAGCGAATCGTTGAAACATTGGCCGCCGCCGCTGACCGAGAAGGCGCAGCCCACAAGGTCGCCGGTAAAGGGATTGCGCACGACGTCGAGGTCGCTGCCCGCAAGCCCGCCCAGCCCCGACGCGGTGAGTCGGCCGAAGCTCTGAATGCCGTCGAAGACGCTGACGCCGAAGCTGCTGTTGCGGCCTTGCCAGCTGAAATTGCCGAGATAGGTCATGCTGCCATAACGGCCGCCGATCCGCGCCTCCAGCGATGTGCGCCGGCTCGGGCGCCACAACACGCCCGCATCCCAGATGATATCGTCGAAATCATAGACCAGGGTGCGCGGCGCATTGGGATCGGCGACATAGTTGCCGTTACGGATCACCGCCGTGCCGTCATCGGCCAGCAGCACCGGGCGCTGGCTGATCTCCAGCTTTTCATAGCCGATGCCGCCGACCAGCGCGAAGGTCGGCGTCAGCGGCAGGGTGGCGTCGAGCCGGCCCCAGGCATCCTCGAACCGCTGATCAAGCTGGCTCGCATCCTCGCGATCATAGCCCGCGCTGGCGACCAGACCGACCGGCAGCAGCGTGCCGGGGGCAAAGCCGACCGACCCGCTCAGGCTGTGCGACCAGCTCTCGTCGAAGCGGCTGGCCGACTGCACGCCGGGAAAGTCGATATCGACATCATCGTCGACGCGGGCATAGCCCAGCCGATAGGCGGCGTTGACCGACAGGTCGCCGATGCGCGTCGTGTAGCTGGGACCGATGGAGCCGGCCCAGAGCTGGCTGCTATAGCTGTCGCGTTGCGGCGCGGCGCCCGACAGGCCGTCGGTGCGGGTGCGCGCGGCGATACCGCCGGCCTGCACCGACAGGCCGCGCGCGACCTGCACCTGCGCCTGGGCAATGCCGGTCAATATATCCTGATCCGACAATTGGCTGCCCCAGCCGAAGCTGTGCGTATATTGGGCGTCGACCGACGCCTCGACCCGCCGCGTCTGGACCTGCGCGGACACGCCGGCGGTCACATTGGTATAGGTCAGAATATCGCCATCGCCCTTGAGCGGGACGAGCGCGACCTGATCGACGCCCAGATAAGGCGTGACGCGGACGCGGCTTTCGCGCGGCGCGGCGCTATCCTCTTCCTCCTGCGCCAGCGCGGGCGTGGCAAGCAGAGCCGCCAGCGCCGTCGCCGTACACAGCGTCCGGCTGAGCATCCGCCCCCCCTTATGGCCGGTTGCGATCATGTATCTTCCCCCTTGGCATAATAACTGCCGAAGCGGCGCCCGCCCGAAGAGAAGCGCACGGCATTCAGCAGCAGCCGCACCTGCGGCCCGCCCTTGAGCAGGGCGGCGGCTTCGCGCAGCGCGCTTTCGGCGGTGCGGTCGGCCCGCACCACCAGCAGCGCGACGGCGGCATGGTTCGCCAGCACCGATGCCGGCGAGGCCGCCAGCAGCGGCGGCGAATCGAAAATGACGATCCGGTCGGGCCGCCCCGCCACCAGCCGCCGCAACAGCTGGTCGGTGCGCGCCGATGAGAGATGTTCGGTATCCTCATGGCTGCGCTGCCCCGCCGGCAGGATGGAGAGCGAGGGGATGTCGGTGCGCTGCACGATATCCTCGATCGCGATGCCCGGATCGGCGAGCGCGTCCATCAGCCCCGGACCCGCCTCCAGCCCCAGCGCGCCGGGGATGCCCGGCTTGCCGAAATCGGCATCGACCAGCAGGATGTCGCGATCCTTTTCCGCCGCGAGGCTGAGCGCCAGATTGACCGCGCAGAAGGTCTTGCCCTCCCCGCTATGGGGCGAGCAGACCAGGATGATGTTGCCGCGCGGCTGACCGGGCAAGAGGGCGAGCAGGTCGCGCTTGAGCAGGCGAAACTCCTCGCTCGTTGCGGTCACGGGCATGTTGGGCAGCAGATAGCCGGCGGCCGCCAGCTTGTCCCTGTCGAGCGGCTGCACCGGGCCGGTCCAGTCCGGCAGCGCCGGCGACAGCGACGCGGGTGCGACGACGGGTGACGGCGCAGGCGCGGCATCGGGCGCGGGTGCCTCGGCC
>DAMDPH010000197.1:0-4962 GCA_032082785.1 Sphingobium sp.
GGCGTCGGCGCGGGCGCAGCGGCCGGCGGATCGCCGAAGCCGGGCGGCAACAGCGATTCAGGGCCGCTCTGCGCGATCACCGGCACGGCGAGCGCGAGCGCGAAGCTGCCCACGGCCCATCTGGCATTCCCCCGCGGGCGCGCCATGCTTACTGGCCCAGCTTCTCGGCCGGGATGACCTTTTCAACGGGCTTCTGCGGCTGCTCGCCGCCGCGCGACCAGAGGAAGGCAAGGAACGCGACCAAAAGAAGGACGATGGCGATCGGAACGATCGGCAGGCGCGAGCGACGGCGCGATCCACCTTCGAAACTGCTATAGCTACGGTTGCTCTTCATGGGTCCTTCTGCGGCTTGTCCGGCGGCCGGGAGAATGGCCGGGAAAGTTGCGATTTGCCTCTGTGACGGCTGGCTGTATAGCCCCGGTCGCCATGCAGCGAAACAGCAAATTCCCCGACCCCGCCGACAAGCGCAGTCCGATCGTCCTGGTCGGCATGATGGGCGTGGGCAAATCGACGGTCGGCCGCCGGCTGGCCGCGCGCCTGGGCCTCGATTTCGTCGACGCCGACGAGGAGATTGAAAAGGCCGCCGGCATGAGCGTTGCCGAAATCTTCGACCGCTATGGCGAAGGCTATTTCCGCGACGGCGAACGGCGGGTGATCGCCCGGTTGATGGACGGCGCGCCCAAGGTGATCGCGACCGGCGGCGGCGCCTTCATGCAGGAAGAGACGCGGCTGCTGATCCTTGCGCAGGCGACCGCGGTGTGGCTGGACGCCGATATCGACGTGCTGGTCGACCGCGTATCGCGCCGCGACAGCCGCCCGCTGCTCAAGAATAAAGACCCGCGCCGGGTGCTGACCGAGCTGGCCGAGGTGCGCAACCCCATCTACGCGCTCGCCCCCATTCATGTGAAGAGCATCGCCGCGCCGCATGAAGTCGCGGTCGAACGGATATTGGAGCAACTTGTCGCATGGCATTAGTCCGCGTCGCGCTGGCCGAGCGCAGCTATGACATCAGGATCGAACAGGGCGCGCTGGACCAGGCGGGCGCGCATCTGGCCCGTTTCGCGCGCAAGGGCCGGCTGGTGGTCGTCACCGACACCCATGTCGCGGCGGCGCAACTGCCCCGGCTGGAGGCGAGCCTGCGCGCCGCCGACATCGCCGTCACCCCGATCATCCTGCCGCCGGGCGAACAGACCAAGAGCTGGCGCCATCTGGAGCAATTGCTCGACGCGCTGCTGGCGCTGGAGATCGAGCGGGGCGATCATGTCGTCGCGCTGGGCGGCGGCGTCATCGGCGATCTGGTGGGCTTTGCCGCCTCCATCCTCAAGCGCGGCTGCCATTTCGTCCAGATCCCCACCACTTTGCTGGCGCAGGTCGACAGTTCGGTCGGCGGCAAGACCGCGATCAACAGCAAGGCCGGCAAGAATCTGATCGGCAGCTTCCATCAGCCCGCCTTCGTGCTGATCGATCCGTCGACGCTGGACAGCCTGCCCCCGCGTGAAACGCGGGCCGGCTATGCGGAAGTCGTGAAATATGGGCTGATCGACGATCCCGAATTCTTCGCCTGGTGCGAAAGCGACGGGCACCGGCTGCTCGCGGGCGAGGCCGACGCGCGCGTCCATGCCATCGAGCGCAGCGTCAGCGCCAAGGCGGCGATCGTCGCCGATGACGAGCGCGAGACATCGGGCCGCCGCGCGCTGCTCAACCTCGGCCACACATTCGGCCATGCGCTGGAGGCGGATACCGGCTTTTCCGACCGGCTGCTCCATGGCGAAGGCGTCGCCGCCGGCATGGCGCTGGCCTTCCGCTATTCGGCGGGGCTCGGCCTCTGCCCGGCGGAGGATGCCGCCCGCGTCACCGCGCATCTGAAAGCGGTCGGCCTGCCCCACGACCTCGCCACCGCCCATGTCTCCGCCGACGGCGCGGCGCTGGTCGCGCATATGCTGCACGACAAGAAAATGGCCGCCGGCACCCTCCCCTTCCTCCTCGCCCACGGCATCGGCCGCACCTTCCTGTCGAAGGATGTGGCGCTTGCGGACGTGGCGGCCTTCCTCGACGCGGATCGGGCGGGCGCAAGCTGAGGGGGGCGGCCGGCGGTCGTTGCCCCGCTCCTGTGCTTGCCCTACACAGGGGCGTGCCGCAGCCATGAGGGGGGATCGACATGCTTGCGACGATGATGGTGGTTGGCGCCCTGCTTCAGGCGTCTACCCTGCCGCCCGCGACATGGAAGGAACGCAATCAGCCCGATAGTCCGACCCTGCCCCCCTGCGACCTCGGCAAGGGCGCGCGGCAGGTCGACTCACTGGCGGCCCTGCCCGCGCAGGTCCGGGAAGCGCTCATTCAGGCTTTTCGCGCCGATGCCGGCATGGCCGATGTCGGCGGCCGCTTCAACCGAACCGATTTCGTCAGCGACGAGTCCGTCCCCCGCCGCCGTTTCATCCGCGCCTATCAGGCCGATGGCTATTGGATCATCTGGTATGAACGGGGCGGCCAAGTCTATGGCCACAGGATAGTCGCGCTGCACCAACGGCAGGCGCGCCGCGCTGCCACGCCGGACTGGCAGCTGGTGACAAACAGCTTTCTGAGCGGCAACCTCTGTGAGGCAAGCAAAGCCATTCTCGTCGGCGTACGCAGCGGATTGCCGGCGTAGATCGGGAGGCGAGTTGAGGCAGCGACTTTTATACCGGCAGCGGCGGGCGTCAGCCATGCTGTCGCAGCACGGCGGCAGGATGCGGCGGTCGAGGCTGAAGCTTACTGCATTCATGAATCTTGTTCACGAATATGAGATCAGGGTGCATAGAATGCAATAATGTAAAACAGCCCGACACCTGTCTCACCCCTGTAGCAGTTTAGACTTAAGCCCCTGAAATCCCGCCAATCTGCCACGGAAGACACCGCACAGCCTGCACGCCAGGAACAACAATTGTTCAGCCGCCCCCTGCCAAGAAATTTCGCGCAGAGATCGCGAAGGCGCCGAGGGAAGTGCCTGCGGCAACTGTTTCCCGCCGCCGCTCGGGCAGAGCCTGCTGGATGCTGAAACAAGTTCAGCATGACGGCTTTGCTGACGGCGATTGCGGTTCGAAATCTGCTCAACCTAGCCCCGCTGCCACCCCTCCGTCGCCCCAGCGAAAGCTGGGGCCTCAGGCGAAGGCGCGCCGGTGGGGGAAGCCATGATGTTCCAGGCGTCTCCGGAGCGACATCTTCATTGAGACGGCGAACGCAAATCCACTCCGCCCCCACGCCTCCGCGCGATCATCGGTCGATGCTCGATACCCTCTCCGCGCCTCCGCGCCTCCGCGCGAACCATTGCCCCGCCAGCGACCCGCGCCGCCCCCCGCAGCCGCGCGCGCCCCAGCTACCCCCTCACCCATAAATCTCCGCATGGCGCTTTTCGGCATAGCGGTCGGTCATGCCGGCGATGAAGTCGGCGATGTGGCGGCTGCGGGTGGGTTCCTGGGTGGCGCATTCCTGATGCCATTCGGGCGGCATCAGCGACGGGTCGGCCTGATAGGCGCGGAAGAGGTCGGTCACGATCACCCGCGCGCGGTCCGCCGCCGCCAGCTGCTCGGGATGATGGTAGAGCGTTGCATACATGAAGCGTTTCAGCTCCCGCTCCTGCGCCGCCAGTTCGGGCGAAAAGCCGATCAGCGTCCGGCCGCAGCGGCGCACATCGTCGACCGTCTCCACCCCCGCCTCGGCGATGGCGGCGCGGCTGGCGGCGATCAGGTCGTTGGCCATCACGCCGATCTGCTCACGCACCAGTTCGCGCAGCAGCCGCTCCTGCGGCACGTCGGGATAGCGGGCGCGCACCCGGTCCCAGCAGCGCCGCACCAGCGGCACCGTCAGCAGTTGGTCGAGCGTCAGCAGCCCGGCGCGAAGCCCGTCGTCGATATCGTGATTATCATAGGCGACATCGTCGGAAATGGCAGCCAGCTGCGCCTCCAGCGAGGCATGGCTGCCAAGGTCGAGCGGAAAGAGCGCGTCCAGCTCCCGCATCGCCCAGCCGGGATGGTCGATCGGGCCATTATGCTTGGCCAGCCCCTCCAGCATCTCCCAGCTGAGGTTGAGGCCGCGAAAGCGCGGATAGGGGCTTTCCAGCAGCATCAGCGTGCGCAGCGTATGGGCGTTGTGATCGAAGCCGCCATGCGCCTCCAGCGCCGCTTCCAGCGCATCCTCACCGGCATGGCCGAAGGGCGGATGGCCGATATCATGGGCGAGGCACAAGGCCTCGGTCAGATCCTCGTTGAGGCCGAGCGTGCGGGCGGTGGTGCGGCCGATCTGCGCGACTTCTAGGCTATGGGTCAGGCGGACGCGGAAATGATCGCCATCGGGGGAGACGAACACCTGCGTCTTGTGGCGCAGGCGGCGGAAGGCGATGGAGTGGATGATGCGGTCGCGGTCGCGCTGGAACAGATCGCGCGGGCCGCGCATCTCGCCCCCGGTTTCTGCGTGAAGGCGGCCGCGGCTGCGGTCGGGATGGGACGCGTAGGAGGCGAGCATGGTCATGCCCCGCCCCTTACTCTCCGCCCAGCCGTTCGACCACCTCCCCTGCGCCGCTTTTCCAGGCAAAGACATCGGCGCCCGCCGCCTTCATCTTCGTTTCCAGCGCCTTGGCGCGCTCGAAGCTGGGGAACGGCCCGACCAGCAGCCGGTTGGTGCGGCCCCAGTCGGCTACCCAGGCCTGCTGCGCCGACAGGCTGTCATATTTGCCGCGCAGCCGCTTCATGGTGAAGGCGAGCGCCCCCTTGTCGCTGCCGGTGCCGACCTGAAGCCAGTTGCGCGACGGGTTGGCCTTGAGCTTGGCCTTTTCGGCGGCTTCCTTTTTCGCCTTTTCGACCGCTTCCTTCTTTGCCTTGGCGGCGGCCTCCGCCTTGGCCTTGGCGGCCGCGTCGGCCTTGGCCTGAGCGGCGGCGGCCTTGCGCGCGACTTCGGCGGCGGCTTCGCGTTCCGCGCGGCGCGCTTCCT
>DAMDPH010000198.1:0-4839 GCA_032082785.1 Sphingobium sp.
CCTCTTCCACGGCGATCAGGACCGGTTCGTCCGCCCGTCCAACGCCGGCGGCTTCGTCAGCCATCTGCGCGCATCGAGCAGCCGCCCGCTGCGCAGCGACGCCGAGCCGGGCGCCGTCCCCGGCGGCCGCAGCTTCACCCGCACGCTGCACCGCCATGGCAACGGCCCGGTGCTGCTGGAGGAATGGACCGTGCATGGCAGCGGCCATGCCTGGTCGGGCGGCGTCATGACCGGCTCCCACACCGACCCCGCCGGCCCCGACGCCTCCCGCGCGATGCTGGACTTCTTCCTTGCGCGGCGGCGGGCGGGGTAGCCGACCTATGTCGCGCGCGCTGGCGCCATGAAGGCCGTAAGTCCGATTTCGATCAAAATGTTACCATGCGATCATCCTTGCCGATCGGCCAGCAGATCATGGAAGCAACCCTGATCATCATAGCTTAGCCAGGATCGCGCACGCTGGGCGCCAACACGCATCGTCCCGATCCATCCTTCTATTCTTATCGGACCGGTCTCGCGCCGATCCGGCGCGGCCCTTTGCTATGCTTCATCCCGGCTCGAAACGGGCCATCGGTAGGAGAGAGACTATGAGGAAAATGACAGCGACCATCCTGTCCTGCGCCCTTCTGGCGACAGGAACAGCTTTATATGCGCAGGGCATCGGTTCCAACAACACCTACGAATATACCTATTATTCCAACGCGTCGAAAAATGTTCAGGTTGGGTATGTGGCCTATAATTGTGAAGGCGGAACGGATTATTCGAGCGGCTATCAAACACAATATTACACAAAGATGCTGTATAAGCATTGCCCGTCCGGGGTGATTTACTAAGGAAGCGATTAAAGATCTCTGCACTCTATTTATTGCCTGAGCTGGCCGGGCCACCCAGCTGGTCAGCATGGCACCAACAATGACGCAGAGCTTCAAACATGGGCGCCCCTCCCCCCTTTTCGCCCAAGAAGGCCCTGCCACCCGCACGGATCAGGCAGTAATATTACAGAGCTTTGACATAGCGCTAGGCAAGGTCCGGCACGCGGCATAGGCTGACCCGAAAAGCAAAAGGGGGTCGGCTATGCTGGATGAGATCGACAGGCGGATTTTGCGACGGTTGCAGGAGGATGGGCGCATCACCAATCAGGACCTTGCCAAGGCCTGTAATCTGTCGCCCTCCGCCTGTTTCGACCGCACCCGCAAGCTGCGGGAAAAGGGCTATATCGCCGCCTATGTCGCGCTGCTCGACCCGCATCTGACGCAGCGGCCGCTGCTGATCTTCATCGAGGTGATGCTGAACCGGACGACCGGCGATATTTTCCGCCAGTTTGCCGAGGCCACACGCTGCCAGCCCGACATATTGGAATGCCATATGGTGGCGGGCGGGTTCGACTATCTCATCAAGGTGCGGATGAAGGACATGGCCGCCTATCGCAAATTCCTGGCGGAGGAGCTGGTCGAAATGCCCGGCGTGCGCGAAACGCGCACCTATGCGGTGCTGGAGGAAGTGAAAAGCACCACCGCCCTCCCGGTTTGAACGCCCCCCGCCGCTGAATGAGGGGCGGAGCGCAACGCCCCGCCCCCCTTGCATCACTGTTGGTTCGGATTGGCGGGCGCCGCGCCCGCGCTGCCCGTCCTTGCCTTTTCCGCTTTCACCATCTCGGCCACTTCGGCGAGCAGCTTCTTGGCGTCGAAGACGATGCCGTCCTTGATCGTATAGCTTACGCCACCGACCATTTCCTGCTGGTTGGTCTGCGGGTTGAGCCGCGAATGGCCGGTGCCGTAGAGCGTCTTGAGATTGGCGAGCGGATTTTCCTTGGCAATGACCATGTCGGCCAGCATCCCCACGCGCAGCACGCCGGTCGGCGGCGCCATGCCCTTGGGCTCATAGAGCGTCTGCGATCCCCACATGGTGGCCGATCGGATGATCTCCAGCGGTGAGAAGCCCGCCTCGCGCAGCAATTCCATTTCCTCGACATAGGCAAAGCCGTAGACTTTGTAGATGAAGCCGCTGTCGGTGCCGACCGTCACCCGGCCGCCCATATTCTTGTAATCATTCACCAGCTTGAAGTAATTTTCGTAGAATTTCTTCCACGCATATTCATTTTCCGTGCCCCAGTCGTAGAAATAGGAGCCGTGATTGTCGCGGGTCGACTGGAAATAGGACCAGAGCTGCGGCGTGGTGTAGCGGTTCTGCCAGTCGGCGTTGCGCGCCCGCATCAGATCGCGCGAGGCGGCATAGATGTTGAAGGTCGGGTCGAAGGTGACATGCTTCTCCTTCTGATGGGTGAGATAGTCGACCCATTTGTCGGAGCCGGGCTCGACCACCTGATCCCAGATCTGCGCCACTTCGCCAAAGCGGTTCTGCTCATTATTATAGTCATAATCATGGGGGAAACGCTGGATCGTGCCGTTTTTCAGCAGCGATTCAAAATGGCCATAATAATGGGTGACCGTATCCAGCCCCGCATCGGCCGCGTCCCAGGCGTTGAAATTGGCGACCCCGGTCTGCGACAGATGCGCGGTGGTGCCCATCTTGTTCTTGTGCGCCTCGTCGATCGCAGCGGCGATGATCTCGGGCGTTTCTTCGGGCCGGTTGAAGAATTTGATGCCGTCGATATTGTTGGCGGCGGCCCATTTGACCCAGGCCCGCGCCTTGTCGGCGGAGTCGATCGGCCCGCCGCTCCAGCCTGCGCCCAGCGTCTGATAGTTGAAGATGCGCGGCGCCGCGATGGCATTGGCCGCCGAGCGGTTCTTCTCCGAACTCGCCACCGCCGGATCGGCCAGCGGCACGCCCCGCACGGTGGTCACGCCATGCGCCAGCCACAGCTTATAGGCATAGCTCATGTCCGGCGCCTTGTCGCTGGCGGGGGTATGGACATGCATGTCGTTGAAGCCAGGCATGACATACATGCCGGTCGCGTCGATCTCATGATCGGCGTCGGTCGGCGCGCGGTTCTGCGCCAGCGGCAGCCCCGGCCAGCCGGCCTGGGTGATGGCGGTGATGCGATTGCCTTCGACCACAATGTCATAGGGGCCGCGCGGCGGCGCGCCGGTGCCGTCGATGATCGTTGCGCCGCGGATCACCAGCTTGCGGAACGGTCCGGCGCTGGTCTGCGCATCGCGCGGCGGCGCAGGGATGAAGCTGGGCTTCACCCCGTTCACCACCCCTGCCGCGCCGCCCACATACCATTCGTCCGGATCATGGGCGTAGGAAGCACTCGCCAGCAGCGAGGCCGCCAGCAGGACGGCTGTCTTGCGCATATAGTTGGTCACTCTCACCTTTTGTCCTCGCTTGTTTGACGGCTGTTGACGATCAGGGATGGGGAAGCCCCTCTTCCGGCATGCCCATGCGGCGCTTTTCCGCGCGGACCATTTCGGCGACATCGGCCAGCAGCTTCTTGGCGTCATAGACGATGCCGTCCTTGACCGTGTAGCTGACGCCGCCCACCCGCTCGAGCTTCTGCGTCTGTTCGTTGAGGCGCAGCGTGCCGGTGCCGTAGAGCGTCTTGATATTCTGGAGCGGATTTTCCTTCATGATGGCAAGATCGGCGAGCTTGCCGACGCGCACCGTTCCCATCGGCGGCACCTGCCCCTTGGGATCGTAAAGGGTGAGCGCGCCGTTCAGCGTCGCCGACTGGATCACCTGCGACGGGTTGAATCCCGCCTCCTGCAACAATTCCAGTTCCTGCACATAGCCAAAGCCATAGGGTTTGAAGATGAAGCCGCTGTCCGACCCGGTCGTCACCCGCCCGCCGATATTCTTATAGTCGTTCATCAGGCGCATATATTTGTGATAGAAGTTGCGCCACTTCACCTCGGTCGCCGTGGTCCAGTCGTAGAAATAGGATCCATGGTTCTCGCGCGAGGACATGTAGAAATTCCACAGCTGCGGCATGGTATATTTGTCGTGCCAGTCCGCATTGCGCGCGACCATCAGGTCGCGGCCCGCCGCATAGATGGTCATGGTCGGATCGAAGGTGACCTTGTTGGCCTTCTGCGCCTCCAGATAGTCCCACCAGCGCTTGGAGCCGGGCTTCACGCTTTCGGCGGCCAGATTGGCGACATTGCCGAACCGGTCCTGTTCGTCGGCATAATTATAATCGACCGGCCAGTCCTGCACCTGACCATTTTTCATCATGGATTCGAAATGGCCGTAAAAATGGGTGACGGTGCCCAGCCCGGCCGCGCCCGCCTGCTCCGCGTTCATCCGGCCGACGCCCAGCTGCGACAGATGCGCCGTGGTGCCGATTTTCAGCTTCCGCGCCTCGTCCAGTATTGCTTCCATCACTTCGGGCGGCTGATCGGAATCGCCCAGCAGCTTGATGCCGTCAATGCCCTGCCCGGCCGCCCAGCGGACCCAGGCCCGCGCCTTTTCCGGCGTGTTGGTCAGCCCGCCGGTCCAGCCCTCGCCCTGACCCGGCCGCTGATAGGCGAAGATGCGGGGCGCGACGATCTCATTGCGCTCCGACCGCGCCCGTTCGCTCAGCGACACTTCGAACGGCGCCAGGTCGACGCCGCGCACGGTGGTGACGCCATGGGCCAGCCACAGCTTGTAGGAATAGGACAGGTTGGGCGCCTTGTCCTCGGTCGATCCGTGGACATGCATGTCGATGAAGCCCGGCGTCACGAACATGCCGGTCGCGTCCAGCTCATAATCGGCATCGGTCGGCGCGCGGCCCGCCTTCATCGGCAGGCCCGGCGTGCCGGCCGGTAATATGTCGGCGATGACGTCATTTTCGATGACGATATCCACCGGCCCGCGCGGCGGCGCGCCGCTGCCGTCGATCAGCGTCACGCCGCGGATCACCATCTTGCGGTACGGCCCGGCCCCTTCGCCCGCCGCGCG